>NZ_JBVVQJ010000018.1:44743-128503 GCF_055811475.1 Mesorhizobium sp. WSM4829
CCACTCCATCTCTCGCGCCCCCCCCCCGCCCCGCCCCGCCGCCCCCCCCGCCCCCCCCGCCGCCCCCGCCGCCCCCCCCCCCCCCCCCCCCCGCGCCGCCGCCCCCCCCCCCCCCCGACATCGACGGTGGTCATTCTACGTAAGCTGGGAGGCCCTCTTTTGCCTGCAGTGATTGCCCTGTTCGGTCCAGCATCGCTTTTGCGCATGGACGCCATGCAGAATCAGCGATTTAAAAAAAGGTCAGCAGAGCTTACCTTTTTGGCGTGGAGGAACGAGTCTTACTGCCCTGCAAAGGAGACCATCATGTCCACGATTTCAGCCAGACGCGGATTTTTCAGAAGCGCCGTGAACGCTCTCATCGAAGCGCGCCAGCGCGAAGCGAGCCGATATGTGAGCGGGGTTCTGCTTGGCTTTGACGACGAAACGCTGAAAGCGAACGGCTACGATCGCGAAGAACTGAAGAAGGCGGCAAGGTCGCGCTATGTCTGAGCGAATTTGCGGCGTGCAATTGAAGGCGCTGCGCGTCACCGCTTGAGGTGGATCGTCACCCAGCCTTCGCGATGCAACGTCCTGACATGGCGGAACTGCTGGCCGACATAGGCGGAGATCACCGCGTCGCGCTGCCGGTCGAGGATGCCCGACAGCACGATCGAGCCGCCCAAACCGACATGCCTGGCCATTTCGGGCGCCAGCCGCATCAGCGGCCGCGCCAGTATATTGGCGACGATGAGGCCAAAAGGGCCGCGCGCGGCAAAAATCGGATGGTGGAAGCCCGGCGCCGTCACCGTCTCCACCAGCGCCTTGACGTGATTGAGCCGCGCGTTGGCGGCGGCGACTTTTGTGGCGACCGGATCGATGTCGGTCGCCAGCACCGGAATATGGGCGAGCTTGGCCAGCGCGATGGCCAGCACCGCGCTGCCGGTGCCGAGGTCGAGCGCGTTGCGCGGGCGTTCGCGCCGCACGACCTGTTCCAGCATTTCGAGGCAGCCGGCGGTGGTGCCGTGATGGCCGGTTCCAAAGGCGAGGCCCGCTTCGATCTCGATGGCGAGTTCGCCGCTGTGGCGCTTCCTGCGGTCATGCGCGCCGTGGACGAAGAAACGGCCGGCGCGCACCGGCTTCAGTCCCTCCAGCGAACGCGTCACCCAGTCGATATCAGGCACGGGCTCGCGCGCAATCGGCCTCGACAGGGCCAGCCCGGCAAGGATCTCCTTCAAGCGCGCCTCGACGGCATCGACATCGCCCTCGGCATAGAGTGACACTTCGTGGATGTCGCGGTCCTCGTCGACTTCGACCAAGCCAATCGGCAGGCCCTCATCTTCGAATGCCGCTTCGAACGCCGCGAAGATACGGTCGGCCTCGATCTTTCCAGTGCTGAAATAAAGCCGCGTTTGGGTCATCAAACGATTTTCTTCGTGAGCATGATCTTGTCCGAAAACCGGTTGCCACTTTTCGCTGGCGCGGACCGTCGGTTCGGGACCATGCACTAACCTGCCGCCAGCCGCTTGAGCTTGGCGATGGCGGCGTCCGGGCTTTCGCCATAGGCGATGGTGCCGGCGAAATCGCCCCTGGCGTTGAGCAGCAGCACCGAAGCAGTGTGGTCCATCGTGTAGTCGCCGTTGCCGGTATCGACCTTTTTCGAATAGATGCCGAAGGATTTGGCCATGGCGCGGACCTTGTCCGGGTCGCCGGTGATGCCGAGGATGCGATCGGAGAAGTTGCTGATATAGGCGTTCATGATTTCGGGCGTGTCGCGCTCCGGGTCGACCGTCACGAAATAGGCGCGCAGGTTCTTGCCATCGTCGCCCATCGTCTTCAGCCAGCCGGCCAGTTCGAACAGCGTGGTCGGGCAGACTTCCGGGCAGTGGGTGAAGCCGAAGAAGACGACGCTGGGCTGGCCGCGAAAGGCAGCCTCGCTGATCGGAGCGCCCTTCTGGTCGACCAGCGTGAACGGCGCGCCGAACGGCTCGCCGCCATAATGCCCACGGTACCACTCGAAGGTGAGCCAGCCGATGCCCGCCGCCATCAGGACGAGAATGCCGACCAGTATTGAACGCATCATCAATTGGCTGTCCGTCGCGATTTTCATTGGCGCCGTGTCGGCGCCTTTGGAGCTTGTTGGGCGAACACTCTTAGCGGTTTGATCTCGCTCGCGCAAAGATGTCGCGTTGCCGCAACCGGCTTTCTCTTAAAAAAATGATCCGCTTGCAAAGTGCTGCCGCCCGTCCCACCTGAGGTCGGCAAAACTCGAACGGCAGGAGGCTTTCTTGCAAGGACTGATTGGGCAAGGACTGATTGGGCGAAAACTGATCGGCGGCGCTTTGGCCGCGTGCCTTGTCGTCGGTGCTGGTGCGGCTGTCGCCCAGGAGGTCGGCAAGGTCGGCGTCGACTGGCTCGGCAACGACATCATCGTCGAGGCGATTAAGGACCCGAAGGTCGAAGGCGTGACCTGCCATGTCTCTTATTTCGACCGTGGCGTGATCGACCGCCTGCAAAAGGGCAACTGGTTCGAGGACCCATCCGATTCCTCGATCGCCTGCCGCCAAACCGGGCCGATCACCATCGGCGACATTGACATGAGCGAGGCAGGCGAGGAGGTGTTCAAGCAAGGCATCAGCCTGATCTGGAAGAAACAGGTGGTGAACCGCATCTACGACAAGACCAACGAGACCCTGATCTATCTGTCGCATTCGCGCCAAGTGCAGGACGGTTCGGCGAAAATGTCGGTCACCACGGTGCCGCTCTATGGCCAGAACGTGATGTGGACCAACGGCAAGCCGAAATAGGCTCTGGAAACAGGTGACGGACGATGCTCCCGCTTGCGGGACTAACCGCTCGGGCGTAAAGCCGCCGGGATGGACCGTCCCGAAAACCTCGTCCTGAAAGACCCCGAGCCGCGGATCCACCCGACCGCGGAGTTGAAGGCATGCAAGCTTGGGCGCTACGCCTCGATCGGCGAGCGGGTCATCTTGCGCGAAGTCATAGTCGGTGACTTCTCCTATTTCGAGCGCCACGCCGAGGCGATCTACACGACAACAGGCAAGTTCTGTTCGATCGCCGCCAACAGCCGTATCAACGCGCTCGAGCATCCGATCGAACGGTTGACCCAGCACAAGATCAGCTACCGGCCAAACGAGTATTTCCGCTGGCTCGGCGTCGACGCCGGATTTCGGGAGCGACGGCGGGCGACGCCCGTCACCATCGGCCACGACGTCTGGATCGGTCATGGTGCGGTGATCATGCCTGATGTGAGCATCGGCAATGGCGCGATCGTCGGCGCCAATGCGGTGGTGACGCGCGATGTACCTGCCTATGCGATCGTCGCCGGGGTTCCGGCCAAGCCGCTGCGCCAGCGTTTTGCCGAGAAAACCGCTGCGCGGATTGAAAGCCTCGGCTGGTGGGACTGGTCGGTCGAAAAACTCGCCAGGGCCATTCCTGACATGCAGGCGCTTTCCATCGATGCCTTCCTCGACCGCTGGGAGCACGAAATCCCCTGATCCTTGCGGCTCTCTGAACGGCTACGTCGGTGAAAGGAGGGAACCTCAGCGGATGCTGGTTGTTTCTCCTGCCATGATAGAGAAGCTTTTCACCAGGATCGCCAACTATGTTGCGCATCTAGCCGGTCTGCCGTCAACATTCGCCGTCTGTTTCCTGATCATTGTTGCGTGGGGGGCAAGCGGACCGATGTTCGGGTTTTCCGATACGTGGCAGCTCATCATCAACACCGGCACCACGATCGTCACCTTCCTGATGGTGTTCCTCATCCAGAACACCCAAAACCGTGACGGCGCCGCGATCCAGGCGAAGCTCGACGAATTGATCCGGGTCAGCAAAGCCAAAAACAGCTTTATCGGCATCGAGCATCTGACCGAATCCGAGGTCCAGGAGATCCGCGACAAATGTGAGCGCGCGGCGAAGCGGCATGACCGACAGGTCGCGGATGTGGCGGTCAACAAGGCCGCTGCGCAAAAGCACGGCTCGAAGACGCATGCGGCGTGAGCGTCAGCCTTCCATGAATGCCGCGAAAGCGTCCTTGTGGTCCGGGTGCCAGCGCGACAGAGCAGGGCGGTTCTCGATGATGTCGCCGATCGCCCAGGCCATGCGCTTTTCGTCCATAGGCCGCGTCGCCTCGTTGTCGGGGCACAGGATGTAGAAGTCGCCACGCACCAGCGCGGCCAGCATGAAGTCGATCACCTGCTCGCCGGTCCAGGCGCCGGCGGGCTTTTCGGTCGCACCTTCGGTCAGGCCGGTAAAAGTGAACCCCGGAATGAGCAGATGCGCAGCAATCTTTCCGCCGGGCTCGTTACGCAGCGCATGCGCCAGGCCTTCGGTAAAGCTCTTCACGCCAGATTTGGAGACGTTGTAGGCAAGGTTGCCGGGCGGCGTCGTGATGCCTTGCTTGGAGCCGGTGTTGACGATCAGGCCCGGTCTTCCTGCAGCCAGCATGCGCGGCACGAAGGCCTCGACGCCATGGACGACGCCCCAGAAATTGATGTCCAGCAGCCGTTTCCAGGCGTCGCGGTTCTCCCAGGGTTTGCCGGGATTGTTGCCGACGCCGGCATTGTTCATCAACAGCGACACGCCGCCGAAGGCTTCGAACGCCTTTTCGGCCAGCCTGTCGACTTCGTCGGACTGCGAGACGTCGGTCGCGACAGCGAGCACGCCACTGTCGCCGGCAATCGTGGCAACGGCGCCGGCAGCCTCATCGAGCCGCGCGCCGCCGATGTCGGCAAGCACGATTTTCAGGCCCATTGCCGCCAGCCGCCTGGCCGCGGCAAGGCCGATGCCGCTGGCGCCGCCGGTGATGACGGCAACGTTGCCGGAGCCAAGGGCAGGCAAAGCGCTCTGGATTTCGGCGTCGGTGGTCATCGATCGTGTCCTCGTTCAGGTTGCGCCGAACTTAACGCGGCGACAGGCTCGCGCAAGCCCGTTTGGGCGTCCTTGGGTTGACCACTTCGGCAGGCGCTGCGCATGCTGTCCGCGTAAGAAGGAGATTACCGATTGACCGACTGGATCGAGATCCTGAAAGAACAGACCGCCACCGGCGACCAGATGAGCCGTGAGGTGCCGCAAATGCTTGCCAATCCCGACATCAGCGAAGCGCAAGTGAGAACGCTGTTTTCGGCGCTCGAAAAGCAGGCGGAGTTCGTCGAGAAGCTGCGCATGGCGCTGGAAAAATTCGGCCATGATTTTTCGGTGATCAAGGCGGCCGAGCGGCTGGAGGAGCGCTATGCCGACCTTGCGGCCTCGGTGGCGGAAAAGCTGAAGGCGATGCGGGGATAGGGCGGATCTATTTTTCGATCTGCCTTTCGAAACGCTTGTCCGGCACGAACCAGATCATGGCAACCAGCACATAGAGCGCGACGCTGATCCATTGATTGACTGACGTCAGCGGAATGGCGGCGATGTAGAGGACCACCGAGATCTTTTCCTTGCGATCGGTGCCTGCCGCTCTGGCGAAGGCAGTGTCGTTGCCATGCAGCCGGTGCAGGATGACGACCAGAATGAAGTAGGCGGCCGCGCAAAGCGCCAGGACAACACCGTAAACGGCGACAGGCACCGGCGCGAAATGGTTTTCGCCCATGAAGGCGGTGGTCACGGGCATCAGCGACAGCCAGAACAGCAGATGCAAATTCGCCCACAGCACGCGGCCATCGACCCGCTGCACGGTGTGGAACATGTTGTGCAGATTGTTCCAGTAGATGCCGACATAAATGAAGGACAGCACGTAGCTGAGAAAAGTGGGCCATAGCGGTGCCAGCACGAAAAACTCCGCGCCATGCGGCACCTTCAACTCGAGCACCATGATGGTGATGATGATGGCGATGACGCCATCGGAAAATGCCTCGACCCGTCCCTTGCCCATGGATTCTCCCCTGCTGCGCCTGGCTCATCCTAGGCGATCGACGTGGCTGGAGGGAAGGCCCGGCCATCATCAGTCGCTGTCGCGCGCGATCAGCTCCAGCGGCCAGACCTCACGGATGATCCGCGCGCCTTCGGGGCCGGCGAAGGCGGGGATCGACGCTAGCAACATTTCGGCAAGCCGCCGTCCCATCGGCTCCAGGCGAGGGCGGAAGCCGGTCAGTGCCGGTGAAAAATAGCGGCAGAGCGGCGTGTCGACGATGACGATCACCGCAATGTCGTGGCCCGGCTTGATGCCCATCTCGGCCAGCGCCTTGCAGCCGCCGAGTGCCATCGCGTCATTGTTGAAGATGATGGCGGTCGGCGGGTCCTTGGAGCGCATGACCTGCGGCGTCACCGCGTCGCCGCCGGCTTCATTGATGAAGCCTTTCGCGATCAGCCCAGGGTCGACCTCGATGCCGTGCCGCCGCAAGGCCTTGCGATAGCCGGCCAGGAACAGATAGCCGAAATTGAGGTTGAGAGACGGGCGGATGGCGGCGATGCGGCGGTGGCCGCGCGCCACCAGGCGGTCGACCGCGTCGGCCCCGGCTTTTTCGAAATCGAGGTCGAGCGACGGATAGGTCTTGCCGCCGGAGCGGCTGCGGCCGAGCGTCGCGAACGGGAATCCGACCCTGGTCAGATAATCGATGCGCTCGTCCTCGCGACGCGTATAGGCCAGCACCACGGCGTCGGCCCGGCGCGTCTCGACCACCCGGCGCAGGCGCTCCTGCTGGTAGTCGCCCGGCGCGCCCATCACCACGATCAGATCGAGCCCGCTTTCGGCGAGTTTCGCCTGCAGCCCGGTCAGGAACGGAATGAAGAACGGTTCGCCATATTGCTGGTCGCCCGGGTGCGGCTGCAGCATGAAGGCGATCGAGTGGGTGGTGCCGCGCCGCAGGCTGCGGCCGGACTGGTTCGGCGAATAGTTCAGCTTTGCCGCCGCATCGAGCACGCGCTGGCGGGTGTCGGCATTGACGTCGGCACGGCCGTTGAGCGCGCGCGACACGGTGCCGATCGAAATGTTCAGGTGACGCGCAAGGTCGTGGATGCTGGACGCCAAAGGACAGTTCTCCCCCTTGCCTGGCTATCATCGGCCGCTCTTCAGGCCAAGGTGATCTAGGTGATTTTCGCGAGCGGCCAATTGACATTCTACGCCTTCCGGTGTGTTCTCGTAAACGTTTACGGAAAAACGTTTACGGTCATGCCGTGAATGCCGTGACGATCGGTCTGGAGGGCCGAGCGGAGGAGGAGCGCTGGATGATGAATGTCGTCCTGGTCGGCTGCGGAGCGATGAGCAAGCACTGGCTCGATGCGGCGAGGCAGATCGACGGGTTGGCTATTGTCGGCCTTGTCGACCTCGACGCCGACAGGGCGAAGGCAAGGGCGCGCGAATACGAGCTTGCCGGCGCCATTGTCGGGACCAATCTTGACGCCGTGCTCGACCAGACCAAGCCCGACGCTGTGTTCGACGTCGTGGTTCCGGCGGCTCGGCGCGATGTCGCGCTTTCGGCCTTTGCGCATCACTGTCACCTCCTGACGGAGAAGCCGCTGGCTGACAGCCCGGAGAACGCGCGCGCCATCGTCGAGGCAGCCCGACGCGCCAGGCGCGTGCACGCCGTCGTCCAGAACCGCCGCTATGTCGCCAACGTCAGGCGCATCAGGCGTTTTCTCGATTCCGGCGCCATTGGTGCGCCAACCAGCATCCACGCCGAATTCTTCGTCGCGCCGCATTTCGGCGGGTTTCGCGAGGAGATGCGCCATGTCCTGCTGCTCGACATGGCGATCCATACTTTCGACGCCGCCCGCTACATGGTCGGCGGCGCGCCGGCCAGCGTCTACTGCCAGGAATGGGAGCCGGTCAATTCCTGGTACTGGCAGGGATCGTCGGCCACGGCAATCTTCGAGCTCGGCGGCGGCAAGCTGTTCACCTATGCCGGCTCCTGGTGCGCCGACGGGTTCCGCACCAGTTGGGAGAGCACATGGCGCATCGTCGCCGAGCACGGCAGCCTGGTCTGGGACGGTGAGGATGGGCTGAGGGCGGAAGTCGCGCGGCCTATCCGTGAAGGCCTGTTCGATCGCACAGAGCCGCTCGCCGTGCCGCCGCTCGATCCCAATGACCGCATCGGCGGCCATCTCGGCATTATCCAGGATTTTGTTCGCGCCGTCGAAACCGGCAGCGAGCCGGAGACGCGCGGCGCCGACAACATCAAGAGCCTGGCCATGGTCTTTGCCGCGATCGAAAGCGCCGAAACCGGGCGCCGGGTCGCGATCGCACAGGAAGGGTGACGATGCCAAACCCGCTTCTCGACATCAGGATCGGCACCATGGTGCGGGCCAATCTCGATGACCCGGCCGCCTATATCAAGGCGATCCTGCCGCTCGGCTTCGAAAGCATCCAGCCCTTCTTCTGGCAGACGCTGGGCGGCAAGGATATTCCACGGCTGGCCGGCCAGATCCGCGAGGCGATCGGCGACGCCGACGTCGTCGTTTCCTCGCTCGGCGTCTTCGGCAATCCGCTGGAAAGCGGCGATGTCGATCGCGGCGTGCTTGATGCCTGGGAAACGGCCATCGACCATGCGCATCTGTTCGGCACCGCGATGGTCAGCGGCTTCACCGGCCGCCTCCGCGGCAAGCCGCTGCCCGACAGCCTGCGGCGCTTCCGCGAGGTCTGGGGACCACTGGCCCGGCGCGCCGCCGACAAGGGCGTGCGCATCGCCTTCGAGAATTGCGCGATGGACGGCAACTGGGCTGATGGAGACTGGAACATCGCCCACAATCCGGACGCCTGGGAGCTGATGTTCAACGAATTGCCAGACGACAATCTCGGCCTGGAATGGGAGCCCTGCCACCAGCTCGTCTACCTGATCGATCCAATCCCGCAGATCCGCAAATGGGCGCCGCGCATTTTTCATGTCCACGGCAAGGACGCGACGGTGCGCTGGGACGTGATCCGCGAGCATGGCGTGTTCGGCCGGCTGCCGTTCGTGCAAATGCGCACGCCTGGCTTCGGCGACAGCGACTGGACGCGGGTGATCAGCGAATTGCGGCTGGCCGGATACAGGGGCGCCATCGACATCGAAGGCTGGCACGACCCGGTCTATCGCGGCGACCTTGAGATTACAGGGCAAGTTCGGGCGCTGGACTACCTCAAGCAATGCCGGGGAGGTGCGACGTATCTGCCGAACCCGGCGTGAGGCTAATGCATGTCGCGCAAAAGCATGCCCTCGGGCCTGACCCAAGGGTGTGCAGCGGTTTTGCGACAACGACATGCATCAAACAGGGAGCCGGCCAGCGAAGCATTGTGGCGAGAAGCCGAAGCATTCGTCGAAGACCCCTCGGCTTGCGAGGGAACAAAGGGAGGATAAGTGCATGAGCATCACGATGAGAAGGACAGTTCTGCGCTCGACCGTCATGGCGGCCGCCACGGCGCTCGCCGCCGCAATCTCCACCTTGCCTGCCCAGGCGCTCGATGCCCAGTGGTGCAAGGACGTCCACATCCGCTTCTTCGTCGGCGGCGCCGAGGGCGACGCCTTCGGCACCATCGTCTACAATGGCGCCAAGCAGGCCGAGGCCGATCTTGGGCCGAAGGTCGACTACATCTTCTCCCAGTGGGATGTCGAGAAGATGGTGCAGCAATTGCGCGAGGCCGTCGCGGTCAAGCCCGCTGGCATCGCCATGATGGGCCACCCGGGCGATGCTTCGATCATGCCGCTGGCCGAACAGGCGCACAAGGACGGCATCAGGATGATGTACCAGAACGTGCCGGTGCCGAAGGTCACGGCAGCGTTCGGCGGCGGCTATGTCGGCGCCCAGCAGGAAGAGCAGGGCCGCGCGCTCGGCGCCGAGGCGTTCAAGCTGGCCGGGCTCAAGGCCGGCGACAAGGCGATCATGATCGGCCCGTTCGAGAACGAGAGCCGCGGCGCGCGCGAGCGCGGCACGGTCGCCGCCCTGAAAGAGGCGGGCGTCGAGGTCATCCAGCTCTCCTCGCCGCCGAGCGGCGAATGGGCTTCCGACCCTAATCTGGCCATTCCGGTGATTACCGCAGCACTCCTCAACAATCCCGACGTCAAGGCGGTTGGCTATCCCGGCGGACAGATGCTGGGCAACGTCCCGACCTACATGCAGGCGGCGGGCAGGAAGGCTGGCGATATTTTCAATTTCGGCTTCGACACCAGCCCGCAGATCGTCGAGGGCTTCAAGGGCGGCTGGGTCCAGCTGACGGCCGACCAGCAGCCGTTCCTGCAGGGTTATCTGCCGATCCTCAGCCTCTGCCAGCAGGTGGTGTTGGGCCTGGCGCCAATGAATGTCGACACCGGCGCCGGCTTCGTCACGCCTGACAATTACGAGATCGTCGCCGAGCTCGCCAAGCAGGCGCTGCGCTGACCTTTTGACACGGCTGCCGGTCTTGCGACCGCAGCCGGAACCAAGTGAGGATCGCCATGGCAGAACGCCTTATAGAGCTGCGCGACATCAGCAAGTCCTACGGTCAGGTCTATGCGCTGGGCGGGGTCAATCTCAGCGTCGACCGCGGCGAGGTGGTCGGCCTGATCGGCGACAACGGCGCCGGCAAGTCGACGCTGATCAAGATCCTCTCCGGCGTGGTCAAGCCGACCAGCGGCGAGATCCTCATCCGCGGCCAGCCGGTGACCGGCTGGAGCGCCGCGCGCTCGCGCGACGCCGGCATCGAGACGGTATTCCAGGACCGGGCGCTGGCCGTGCAGCAGACGATCGTGCGCAACATCTTCATGGGCCGCGAACTCACCGGCTTTCTCGGCTGGCTGAAGATCAACAAGGAAATCGAGGAGGCGAGCCGGCTGATGCGCGAGATCGGCTTCACCTCGAAAGTGTTCACGCCGCAATCGATCGTCGGCCAGCTTTCCGGCGGCGAACGCCAGGGCGTGGCGATCGCCCGGGCAATCTACAAGCAGGCCGACCTGATCATCCTCGACGAGCCGACGACGGCGCTGTCGCTGACCGAGACCGCCAAGGTCTTCCATTTCGTGCGCCAGGTGCGGGCGAGCGGACGGTCGATCCTGTTCATCGGCCACAACATCCACCACGTCTTCGACATCGCCGATCGTTTCGTCGTGCTGGACCGCGGCAAGGTGGCGCTCACCGCCGACCGCAGCCAGGTCAAGTCGGCCGAAGACCTCATCAACTTCATGGAAGACGTCGCGCATCCGGGTGGATTGCCGGGACTGCACGACGCCGGCGACCCGGAGCAGAGAGCACGATGAGCAAGACGATGGAGCCCGATCTGCACGAGCCGTCCGCAGGCATCTCCCGTCCCGGCAATCCCCGGAAAGAGTGGAAACACCCATCCGATCACTGGATGCGCGGCTTCATCCTCGACAACCGCGCCGCACTCGGCACGCTTGCCGTGTTCGTGGTGATGATGACGGTGTTCATGATCGCCAACCCGACCGTCTTCACCACCTGGTATCTCTACAGTTCCGTGCTCACCACGCTGCCGGTTGCGCTGTTCGTGGTGGTGCCGCTGGTCTTCGTCGTCACCTGCGGCGAGATCGACCTGTCGTTTCCGGCGACGATGGGTTTTGCCTCATGGGTGTTCGCGCTGGTCGTGCAGGCCGGCTACGACCCGTTTCTCGGTATTGCCGCCGCCATTGCAACGGGCACGTTGCTCGGCTTCCTTGTCGGGTCGCTGGTCGTCTATGGCGGGCTGTCGTCGCTGATCGCCACGCTCGGCATGAACTTCCTGCTGCGCGGCCTGATCCAGATCATCAACGAAGGCAGGTCGACGGCGCTGACCAGCCTTGCCGACAGCTGGGCCTACAAGATCTTCTCCAGCCAGCTTTACGGCATCCCGGTGCAGATCTTCTGGGCCATTGGCTTTGTCGTGCTGTCGGCGCTGCTCTACAACAGGCATCGTTTCGGCGCGCAGGTGAAGGTGGTCGGCGACAATCCCGACAGCGCCCAGCAGATGGGCATCGACGTCAAGCGCGTGCGGGTGAAAGTATTCGTCTTCGTCGGCATCGGGGCGGCGATCGCCGGCACCTTCTCGGTGATGATCAACTTCACCTGGTGGCCGACGGCTGGCGACGGCTATTTGCTGCCGGTGCTGGCATCGGTGTTCGTTGGCGGCACGCCGACCTGGGGCGGCGTCGGCACCGTGGTCGGCGGCGCCATCGGCGCCGTCACCGTGTCATTCATCCAGACCGGCGTCGTCGCGGCAGGCCTGAGCGGCTTCTATGTCCAGTTCTTCAACGGGCTGATCATCATCCTGTCGCTGCTCGGCCACAAATGGAACCAGGCGCGCTATCGGTGAGGGGGACGCTCACACCCCGGTGACAAACCCGTCCAGCACGCGTTTCTGGCCGGCCTTGTCGAAGTCGATGGTCAGCTTGTTGCCGTCGATGGCGGCAATGTTGCCGTTGCCGAATTTCTGGTGGAAGACGCGGTCGCCGACATTGAAGGGGGATGGCGTGTCGGCGACGGATTTGGCGACCAGCTCGCCGTCGATGGTGCGGCCCTTGATCGAGGTGCGGCCGGCGCCATAGCCACTGTCGGTCTCGCCATAGCCGATGCGCTCGACCTGGTGGCCGGAGCGCGAGCCCCAGTTGCGGTCGGTCGCCTCGGTGCGGTTCTGCTGCGCGCGCTGCCAGCCCGGCGTTGCATAGGCGCTGGAGAAGGCGCCGGATTTTTCTGCGCCGACATTGTCGAAGCGCGAAGCGCCGTAAGGATTCTGCCGTCCTGCCGCCTGGCCGCCCCGTCCGGAGGCGAAGGAGCCGCCGCCATAGGCATTGCCGTAGCCGCCATAGGAGTTGCCGCTCTCGGCGACCTCGACATGGGCTTCCGGCAATTCATCGAGGAAGCGCGACGGGATGGTCGATTGCCACAGGCCGTGGATGCGGCGGTTGGAGACGAACCACAAATGCAGGTTCTTCTTGGCGCGGGTCAGCCCGACATAGGCCAGCCGCCGCTCTTCCTCGAGCCCGGAGCGGCCGCCCTCGTCGAGCGCGCGCTGATGCGGAAAAAGACCCTCCTCCCAGCCGGGCAGAAAAACCGTCTCGAATTCGAGGCCCTTGGCCGAATGCAGCGTCATGATGTTGACGGCGTCGAGCTCGGCGTTCTGCTCGGCGTCCATCACCAGCGCTACATGTTCGAGGAAGGAGCGCAGCGATTCGTACTCCTCCATGGAGCGGATCAGTTCCTTGAGGTTTTCCAGCCGGCCGGGCGCTTCTACCGAGCGGTCGTTCTTCCACATGTCGGTGTAGCCGCTCTCCTCCAGGATGGTCTCGGCCAGCTCGGTGTGCGGCGTGGTCTCCAGCGCCTTCTGCCAGCGCTCGAAATTGGCGGCGACTTCGCGCAGCGCTGCGCGCGGCTTCGGTTTCAGCTCGTCGCTCTCGGCGAGTTTTTCCGCAGCCTCCAGCATCGGGATGCGCAGCGCCCTGGCGGTGTCGTGGATCTGGCGGATGGTGGCTTCGCCCAGCCCGCGCTTCGGCACGTTGACAATGCGCTCGAAGGCGAGGTCGTCTGCGCCTTGCGCGACGACGCGGAAGAAGGCCAGGGCGTCGCGGATTTCGAGGCGCTCGTAAAAGCGTGGGCCGCCGATGACGCGGTAGTTGAGGCCGAGGGTGACGAAGCGGTCCTCGAACTCGCGCATCTGGAAGGACGCGCGGACAAGAATGGCCATGTCGTTGAGATTGTGCTTCTGCCGTTGGTAGGCCTCGATGGTTTCGCCGACGGCGCGGGCCTCTTCCTCGGAATCCCAGGCGGCATGGACATGCACCTTCTCGTCGTCCTCGGCGATTTTTTCGGTGAACAGCGTCTTGCCGAAGCGGCTTTCATTGTGGGCGATGAGGTGGGAGGCGGTGCCGAGGATGTGCGCGGTGGAGCGGTAGTTGCGTTCCAGCCGGATGATCGTGGCGCCGGGGAAATCCTTGTCGAAGCGCAGGATGTTGTCGACTTCGGCCCCGCGCCAGCCGTAGATCGACTGGTCGTCGTCGCCGACGCAGCAGATGTTTATGGTGGCCGCGCGCGGGTTTCCCTCCCCCTTGAGGGGAGGGTGGCCGGGCAAAGCCCGGCCGGGTGGGGTCCGGGCGGCCGTGCTCGACGCTCTGGCGGTGCCTTCTGCGGCTACCCCCTCCGCCCGCTTCGCGGGCACCTCCCCCTCAAGGGGGGAGGATTGCGGCCGTTGCGCCAGCAGCCGCAGCCACATGTATTGGGCGGTGTTGGTGTCCTGGTACTCGTCGACGAGAATGTACTTGAAGCGCTTGTGGTATTCCTTCAGCACGTCCGGATTGGCGCGGAAGATACGGATCGGGTGGCACAGGAGATCGCCGAAGTCGCAGGCGTTCAGCGTCTTCAGCCGCTCCTGGTAAGCCTTGTAGAGTTCACGCCCCTTGCCGTTGGCGAAGGCGCGGGCGTCGCCCTCGGCAATCTCGGCGGGGCCAAGCCCCTTGTTCTTCCAGCCGTCGATCATCTGGGCGAACTGCTTGGCCGGCCAGCGTTTGTCATCCAGTCCTTCGGCCTGGATGAGCTGCTTGATCAGGCGCACGACGTCGTCGGTGTCGAGAATGGTGAAGTCGGATCTGAGCCCGGCAAGTTCGGCGTGGCGGCGCAGCAGCTTCACTCCAATCGAGTGGAAGGTGCCGAGCCACGGCATGCCTTCGACATTGCCTTCGCCGATCAGCAGGCCGATGCGCTGCTTCATCTCGCGCGCCGCCTTGTTGGTGAAGGTGACGGCGAGGATCTGCGACGGGAAGGCCTTGCCGGTGGCGAGGATGTGAGCGATGCGGGTGGTCAGCACGCGCGTCTTGCCTGTGCCGGCCCCGGCCAGCACCAGCACCGGACCCTCGGTGGTTTCCACCGCCAGCCGCTGCTCGGGGTTGAGCCCATTCAGATAATCGGGCGCATTGGCATGGCCGCTGCGGGCAGCCATGGCGCGCGCAGCAATGCCCGACGGGGCCACGGGCCGCGCGTTCGGTTCATCAAAAAAAGGCATATCTTCCGAAAAGCCGGACATCTCCCCCGAATGTAGTGATTCGGCAGCGAAAGGCCAGAAGTGTCTCCGTTTTGTTCTCTGTCCAGCGCCGGAACCTACAAATGGGTATATTTAACCCACCGACGTCGTGGAGCACTGCATGCTGGGCCTCACTGATCCGTGATTGGACCATGCAGCCCTCGACCCTATCTTGCGCGGCGGACATGTTCCCGAAGCCGAGGAGAGCGCCATGACAAAACCGAGCCCTGCCAACCCCGCCGTCAACACACCCGTCATTACCCAGGCTATGATCGACGCCTATGACGAATACACGCATCTGACGCTCGACCGGCGGCGCTTCATGGAACAATTGACCAGGCTTGCCGGATCAGGTGCGGCGGCCGCCGCAATCGCGCCGCTGCTGGCGGCGAATTCAGCCCGGGCGGCGATTGTTGCCGAGGACGATTCACGCGTGACGGGCGAGGACATCAGCTATCCCGGCAGCGGTGGCGAGATGAAGGGCTATCTGGTCAAGCCGGCCGGCCAGTCCGGCAAGCTCGGCACCGTCATCGTCGTGCATGAGAACAGGGGGCTCAACCCGCATATACGCGATGTGACGCGGCGCGTGGCGCTGGAAGGCTTCGTGGCGCTGGCCCCGGATTTCCTGTCGCCGCTCGGCGGCACGCCGTTCGACGAAGACAAGGCGCGCGAGCAGTTTTCCAAGCTCGATCCGGCGCAAACCACTGCCAATGCGGTCGCAACGGTCGCTTTCCTTAGGGGCAGCGAGGATGGCAACGGCAAGGTCGGCGCGGTCGGCTTCTGCTGGGGCGGCGCCACGGTGAACACACTGGCTGCCAATGCGCCGGATCTGGCTGCCGCTGTCGCCTATTACGGCATGCAGCCGAAGGCCGAGGATGTGCCGAAGATCAAGGCGGCGCTGCTGCTGCATTATGCCGGGCTCGACACCCGCATCAATGCCGGTATCGACGCCTTCAGGAAGGAGCTCGATGCAGCCGAAGTCGAGTACACGATCCATGTCTATGAAGGCGCCAATCATGCCTTCAACAATGACACGTCGGCGGCTCGCTACGACAAGAACGCGGCGGACCTCGCCTGGGGCCGGACGATCGCCTTTCTCAAGGAGAGGCTTGCCTGATCAGGCATTTGCCGGTTTGTGAAAAGCGACGCCGGCCACCACCAGCGCGATGCCGATGCAATCGGTAAGGCTGGGTATCTGGCGGAGCACAATGACGCCGATCAGCGTGGCGGTGACCGGCAGCAACGACAGCATCAGCGCGAAGCTCGATCGCGGCAGCCGCGACATGGCAAGCTGGTCGCAGATATAGGGGATGACCGACGAGCAGATGCCGACGCCGACGGCGGCGATGAGCAGTGGCGGCGCCGTGAAAGCCGGCAGCGCATCGGTGAAGCCGATCGGCAGCACGATGAGGCAGGCGACCGCCATGGCGGCGCCCAGGCCGGCGATGCCGTCGCCAGCGCCGGCGCGGGCAACGCGATGGCCAAGCATGATGTAGCCGACGAACAGCGCGCCGTTGAGGAAGGCCCAGAACAGGCCGACCGGGTCGCTTGACCATTTGACATCGATCAGCAGCAAGGTGCCGGTGACGGCAACGGCAAGGGCTGCGAGATTGCGCGGGCTTCTGACGCCGACCAGCGCAACGCCGATGGTGCCGACGAATTCGATCGCCGCGACCAGCGAGATCGGCAGGCGGTCGAGCGCCAGGTAGAAGGAGCAATTCATCACGCCGAGGCAGGCGCCAAAACCGAGAAGCAGCAGCCGTGTCGGCCCGTCGGCGCGGGCGAAGACCGTCCACGGCCGGGTCAGCGGCGCAAAGACAAGGGCGGCCGTGACGATGCGCAGCCAGGCCATGCCGAGCACGCCGACATGCGGGAAAAGCAGCACGGCGAAAGCCGGCCCGAGATAATGAAACACAGCGCTGACGCCGAACCAGACATGCGGCGGCAGCGATGTCGCCAGCCTGCCAAAGACAGGGCCGCCGAGGGCTGGGATAACAGCTGGGGCTTGCGCTTGATCATCCATATGATCATTATCGCAGGCAGATTTACCTGTTTATATGGGCAATGGCCAATCAAAGAGATCGTTTATTCTCCTGAACAAAGGAGTTTTTCCTGAAACGCATTCGAAACGAAAATGCTGATCTGGATGCGGCGGATCTGAAAATCCTGCGCCTGCTGGAAAAGGATGCGCGCACCAGCACTGCTGAACTGGCGCGCTCGGTCGGCCTGTCGGCGCCGAGCGTGGCCGAGCGCATCAAGCGGCTGCAGGAGAGCGGTGTGATCGAGGCCTATACTGTGCGGATCAACCCGGCCGCGCTCGGCATGAAGCTGTCGGCATGGCTGCGGATCAGGCCGGTGCCCGGGCAGTTGGCTGCGGTCGCCGAGATCATCCGCGACTTGCCGGAAATCGCCCAGTGCGACCGGGTGACCGGCGAGGACTGTTTCATCGCGCTGGCGCATGTCGGCTCGGTGGCCGAACTCGAACGGGTGATCGATCGCATCATTCCGTTTGCGATGACCAACACCGCAATCATCCAGTCGTCGCCGGTGGTGGCGCGTTCGCCGCTTGCGGCAGTGTTCGTCAATACATCAGCTTAACTGGAAAAAGTCGCGCCGCCCCTCATCGCCCTGCCGGGCACTTCTCCCCGTATAGTGACGGGAAGAAGGACGCTGTCATCAATGGTTTCGCCAATTTGCGGGCGTTGCTGAAAGAGCGCCGAGGCTGCGGCAAGCTCCCTTCTCCCCGTCTCTATACGGGGAGAAGGTGGCGGCAGCCGGATGACGGGCGGCGCAAACGCTCCCGAAAAATGCGACCGGAGGACGAGACCATTTCTTTCCGCACCGATCAGGCGTGGCCGCGCTTCAACCGTGCTTGCTTCAGGATGGCGCGCCAGCGGATCATGGCGAAAGGGATCGGCTCGTTGTTGTTGGCGATGGAAAAAATTTCGTAGTTGAGGTTCTTCAGCGATCGCCAGAAATCGTAGTCGCTGATGCGTGGGTCGGCCGCCAGCTTGTCCGCCTCGACCTTGATATCGGTTTTCATGCAATTTCCCCGAACCGCTTCAGCCCCCGCCGCCCGTTCGCAACTCGTCTTCGACCGTCGTACTGAGTCGTTCAACGCCTCAATTCGGCTTGTTCACGTTAAAACCCTGGTAAGGTTAACGGCGGTCTGACTGCGGCTCAAGCGTCTTGCGACGAATACCGATCGAACGGCCGGCGCGCTCGGGCATCGGCAGCGCCGCATGGGCGGCGCGCATCACTTCGACCTTGGCCAGGACATCGGCCGGGAAGGGCGCCACCTTCGGTCCGGACATGTCGACATGCAGCGACAATGATTCGGACGTGGCAGCGAGCCAGCCGTCGACATGGCGGATTTCCTGGTAGGCTCTCAGCCGCTTGTCGTCATGGTCGAGGAGCTGGAACGAGACATCGACCTTGTGGTCGAGATGTAGCTCCCTGATATAGCAGACATGGACTTCCGCCGTGTAGATGGTCAGCCGGCGCTGCTTCGCATAGTCCGGCCCCATCCCCATCATTTCGAACGCTTCGTCGGAACAGCGGTCGAACAGCACGTTGTAATAGGCCATGTTGAGATGGCCGTTATAGTCGATCCAGTCTTTTTCGATGGCCATGGCACGAGAGATGAAGGGCGCAGGGGTGGACATCGAAAATTTCCTTCTCGCTGGAAGAGCGTGGTAGGTGAGACTACCCATCCATAAATCCATCACAAGGGTGGGCGCTGGTCCATTCGCGGAGGAATAGATGGCTCTGAGCGACCTCAATCCGGTCGAGCGCAACGAGGAAGGCATCGCCGCGGTGCTCGGCATCCTCAAGCAGCGGCTCGGCGAGCGGTTCCAGACCGGCCAGGCGATCCGCGCCCAGCACGCGCATACCACCACCTACATTCCAACCCAGGCGCCGGATGGCGTGGCGTTTCCAGAGACGACACCGGAGGTGCAGGAGATCGTGTCGGCCTGCGCCGCGCACCGCGTGCCGGTGATCGCCTTCGGCGTCGGCTCCTCGCTGGAGGGCCATACCAACGCGCCGGGCGGCGGCATTTCTGTCGATACGTCGCGGATGAACCGCATCCTCGCGGTCAACCCGCAGGATCTCGACTGCACGGTGGAACCCGGTGTGACGCGCGAGGATCTCAACCGGCATCTGCGCGACACCGGCCTGTTCTTTCCGATCGATCCGGGCGCCAATGCGTCGCTCGGCGGCATGGCGGCGACGCGAGCGTCGGGCACCAATGCCGTGCGCTACGGCACGATGCGCGAGAATGTGTTGTCGCTGACGGCGGTAATGGCCGACGGCGGGACAGTGACGACCGGCAAGCGCGCAAAAAAGAGCTCTGCCGGCTACGATCTGACGCGGCTGCTGATCGGCTCCGAAGGCACGCTCGGCATCATCACCCAGTTGACGCTTAAGCTGCAGGGCATTCCGCAGGCGATTTCCGGCGGCGTCTGTCCATTTTCCAGCGTTGAGGAGGCCTGCAACGCGGTGATTGCGACAATCCAGATGGGCATTCCGGTGGCGCGCATCGAATTGGTCAATGCGCTGCAGATGCGGGCGATGAAGAGCTATTCGAAACTCGACCATCCCGAAAGCCCGTGCCTGTTCGTCGAGTTCCATGGCAGTGATGCCGGCGTTGCCGAGCAGGCCGAGACCTTCGGCATGATCGCGGAGGAATATGGCGGCGGACCATTCCTGTGGACCAGCGTCGCCGAGGAGCGGACGAAGCTGTGGAAGGCCAGGCACGACGCCTATTGGTCGTCGCTGACGCTGCGGCCGGGCGCCAAGGGGCTGTCGACCGACGTTTGCGTGCCGATCTCGCGCTTTGCCGAATGCGTTACGCAAACCGAGGCCGACATCGCCGAGATGGGGCTGATCGCGCCGATCGTCGGCCATGCCGGTGACGGCAATTTCCATGTGCTGGTGCTGATGGACGCGGACGATCCGAAGGAAATCAAGCAGACGGAAGAGTTTGTCGCGCGGCTGAACATGCGGGCGATCGGCATGGATGGAACCTGCACCGGCGAGCACGGCATCGGACAAGGCAAGATCGGCTTCCTGCGCCATGAACTCGGCCACAGCGTCGACATCATGCGCACGATCAAGCAGGCGCTCGATCCGCAGAACATTATGAACCCTGGGAAGATACTGCCGGCCGACTAAAGTCTTTTGCTTTTGGGGCGATCGATTTGCCTCTTTATCGACACGCTGATGCGGGTAGAGTGCGGCTGATTTTCAATCAACTGCTTGGGGGTTGATGCTCGCACGCTTGTTCGTGATCTTCGGTGGCTTTTTCGTGCTGGTGCTGTGTGCGGCGCTGGTGGTGCCGTATTTTATCGACTGGACGGGCTACCGGGCCGATTTCGAGCGCGAGGCGAGCGCCATTCTGGGCCGCAAGGTCACCGTTCAGGGCGATGCAACGGCGAAATTGCTGCCGTTTCCCTCGGTGACCTTCTCGAATGTCACTGTCGCGGGCGGCCCCGGCGGCCGGCCGGCAATGACCGTCGAGACCTTTTCGATGGATGCCGAACTGGCGCCCTTCCTGAGCGGCGAGGTGCTGATCTTCGACATGCGGCTGGTGCGGCCGAAGGCGACGATCGACATTGCCGCCGACGGCACGGTCGACTGGGCGATACGCCCGTCCTCACCCTACGATCCCAGCCAGATCTCGATCGAGAAGCTGACGGTGACCGACGGAGAGATCGCGCTGCGCCATGCCGCCGGCGGCCGCAGCCATCGTCTTTCCGAGATCAATTCGACAATCTCTGCCAGATCGCTGGCCGGACCCTGGCGGATGGATGGTTCGCTGCGGCTCGACGGCCTGCGCAGCACGGTCGTCGTCTCCACCGGCAAGGCCAGTGGCGACGGACAATTGCGGCTCAGGCTCAAGGCCGACCCAGACGCCTATCCGCTGGTCATCGAAGCGGATGGCAATGCCGGCATTGTCGACGGGGCCGCGATGTATTCGGGCCAGTTCAGGGTCACAAGCTCTGACAGGAATGGCGCCGACAAGCGTTTGCCACAGCTTGACGGCACCGACGGTGAGAAGGCCAGCGCCGGCAAGCCGGAACCGGGGTTCAGGCTGAACGGCAAGTTCTCGCTCGACCACCGGAAGCTTGGCGTCGACGAATTCCGTTTCGAGACCGGGCCACTCGACAATCCCTACACCGCCGACGGCAAGGCTGCCGTCGACCTTGGGCCGAACCCTCGCTTTTCAATCGAGGCCGATGGCGCTCAGGTGCAGTTCGATGAAGCCGTCGGCGCCGCGACCGGACTGACGCTGTCGGAGCGCGTCGCGGCGTTGGAGCAGGCGCTGCTCGCCCTGCCCAAGCCGACCATACCGGGCACCGTCGAGGTGAAGCTGCCGGCGGTGGTGGCCGGCGACACGACGGTTCGTGACGTGCGCCTTTCGGCCGAGCCGGCCGATGCCGGCTGGTCGGTGAAGTCGCTGGGCGCGACGCTCCCGGGCCGCGCCAGGCTGGAAGCAAACGGCATGCTCAGTCTCGAGGATCAGTTCGGCTTCAGCGGTTCGCTGCTTCTGGCCGTGGGGCAGCCTTCCGGCTTCGCCGCCTGGCTGTCGAAGGATGTCGACGAGGCGATCCGCCGGCTTCCGGCCGCCGGCTTCAAGGCCAAGGTCGACCTGTCCGGGAACCGCCAGGCCTTCAGCGACCTCGAACTCGTTCTCGGCAAGGCGAAATTTTCCGGCCGCATCGATTCCAGCCAGGGCGAAGACGCCAGGCCGTCGGTGCTGATGCGGCTCGACGGCGGCGAGCTCGACGTCGACGGGCTCGCCGCCTTCGCCTCGATCTTCATCAGCGACAAGGGCGCCAACCGATTTTCCGACCGCGACCTCGATTTCCAGATCAAGGCCGGGCCGGTCAGCGCCGGCGGACTGACCGCCGATACGGTCGATACGGGGCTCAGGCTGCGCGACGGGCTGCTTGAAATCGACCGGCTCTCGGTCGGCGGACTTGCCGGCGCCTCGATCAGCGCCACCGGCCGGATCAAGGATTTCCCAGCGAGCCCGACCGGCAAGCTCGATGCCTCGGTGGTCGCCGTCGATCTCAAGCCGTTGGTCGATGTCGCGGCGAAGCACTATCCCGACAATGCCGTGCTGAAAGGGCTGGCGGACCGTGTCGCCGCCTATCCCGAACTGTTGCAGAATGCGCGCATCGATCTGGTGACAAGTGCCGCCGCCAATGGCGACGGCACGACGGGACTGGCGGTCAGCGCGCAAGGCAGGGCAGGCGGTTCGGCGTTTTCAGCATCGCTGTCCGGCAAAGGACTGGCCGATCGGCTTCTCGAGGCGCCGGTGTCGGTGACCTTCAACGCCAGGAATACCGACGCCACCGCGCTTCTGGCGCTTTACGGCCTGCCGGCGCTGCCGCTCGGCATGCTTGGCGAGGCGACCACTGATGTTTCGGCGAAAGGCACGCTTGGCGGCGGCATGGCGACGAGCTTCAACCTGACCGGCGACGATTTCAAAGCCGGTTTCGACGGGACGATCGCCAGCGCGCCACAAGGCGCCACCGCCAAGGGCAAGATCAGCCTGGAAGCCGCCGACATCGAGCCGTGGCTGATGACGACAGGCGTCGGACTGCCGGGCCTGGGGACAGGCATGTCGACTTGGCTTGCGGCCGACGCCGACTTCGGCAACGGCCGTCTGGTGCTGTCCAGCCTCAGCGGCGCCATCAACGAGGCTGCGGTTTCCGGCGACCTCAATGTCGGCGTCACCGACGGGCTGCCGCATCTTGCCGGCGCGCTGGCGCTCGATGATCTGGATCTCGACCCGATGGCGGTGGCACTGTTTGGCGACCAGGCCTTTCTGGGCTCCGGCAAGGCTTGGCCGGCCGCCCCATTCAGCCAGAAAGCCATCCTGCCGTTCACCGCTGAACTTGACCTGACCACGGCGTCGCTGGTCGCCGGCCCGTTGGCCACGGCCTATGACGCGGCGCTTTCGCTGAAGCTCGACCACGAAGGCATCCGCGTTTCGGACCTCAAGGCAAAGTTCGCCGGCGGCGCGCTTTCCGGACTGTTCGAGCTGAAGAACAATGACGGCACCGGGTTTTTCTCCGGCCAGCTGAAACTTGCCGGCGCCGATCTGGCCACAGTGCTGCCCGAGACTGGCATCAGCGGAACCGGCGATTTCTCGGCGGCGCTCTCGACCAGTGGCAAATCGGTCGATGCGATGGTTGCGGCGTTGTCCGGTTCCGGCACGGCGGCGCTGAAAGGCTTGACCATTGCCGGCGTCAATCCCGCCGCCTTTGGCGCCTTCATCGCCAAGGCCGACGCCATTGGGCGCGATATCGATGCGGCCAAGACCGCCGGCTTCGCGCCGCAGATCGCCGCGGACGGCAGTTTTCCGGCTGGGGATGCCGACATCGCCTTCACAATCGCCGGTGGCACGCTGAGGGCACCGCCGGTCAATCTTGAAAATCCGGCGGCGACGCTGTCGGCCGACATCACGGCGGACCTGAAGACCAGCATGGTCGCTGCCATTGGTTCGATCACTTATCGGCCGGGCGACGAAGCGCTGGTCGGCTCCGATCCGACCGTGAATTTCAGCGTCGACGGGCCGTTCGGCGCCGCGAAGCGGCGATTCGACAGTGAGCCGCTGGCGCAGTTCCTGACCCAGCGCGCGCTGGAAAAGGAGCAGCAGCGGGTCGAGGCGATGCAGGCGGCGCTGCTTGAAAAACAGCGGTTGCGGCGCGAGGTGCGTTACTACGCGGCCCTGCAAGCCGAGCGCGACAGGGCAGCCGAAGAATTGCGCAGGCAGCAGGAGGCGGCGCGGCTGAAAGCCGAGGCGGATGCCAGGGCGAAAGCCGAAGCCGAGGCAAGAGCTCAAGCCGATGCGGAGGCGAAAGCCAAGGCTGATGCGCAGGCGAGGGCTGAAGCCGAGGCTAAAGCCAAAGCCGAGGCGCAGGCGAAGGCTGAAGAGGAGGTTAAAGCCAAGGCTGAAGCCGAGGCCAAGGCTAAGGCGGATGCCGAAGCGAGAGCCAGGGCGGCGCAGCAAGCGGCCGACGAGGCAGCGAAGGCCGAAGAACAGCGACGCCGGAAAGCGGAAGAGGCAAGGCGGACGGAAGAGGCGAGGCGGATCGCTGCGGAACAAAAGGCAAGGCTCGACGCCGAGCGCAGGGCCGCCGCCGAGCAGGCGCAGAAAATCGAGCGGGCGCGCCAGCCGCCGGCCAATGACAACCCGCCGCCAGCAGGATCCGCGCCAAAACCCACGCTTGAACCTTCGTCGATCGACAAGCTGCTGAAGTCGCTGGGCGGCGGATAGCTCGCCTAGACATCCGGGCTAGACCGGTTTCATCCCTTCCCTCGCTTCGCCCAATCCAGGACGTAGAGCCTGAGCGCCGAGGACAGGTTGGCATCGCGCGGCCGGGCCTCATCGATTTCGGCGACGAGGGCGGCGAGAGTCAGTTTGCGCGCGGCGGCGATGGCGACGAGATCGTCGAAAAACGGCTTTTCGAGCGAATAGCTGGTGCGATGGCCGCGAATGGTCACCGAGCGTTTCTCGACCGGGCTCACCGGACCTGACTCATTTCACTTCAAGCATCGGACTTATCCGAAAACCCCGCCGCATGTTTCGGTGTGACTTCAGGGCAATCCGCATCGCCCGAGGTTTCGCGGCGATGGCCGGCGACAATTTTTTCTGCCTTGTCGGCGATCGAACGGTCACGCTCCCGGTCGGCCTTGGAGCGGCCGTGCAGCGTCCGGTTCTGTTCGGCCAGGCGCTCCTGCTCGGCTCGTGCCTTCTGCTTGCGGGCCTGGCGGAGGTTGACGATGTCGGCCATGTCGCGCGGCCCGTCGGATCACTTCTTGCGGAAGGCGTCGAGCGACACCACTTCGGCGCCCTTGGCGGCGGCGTCGGCTGCGGCAGGCTTCTTTTCGGCCTCAGCTGTCTTCTTCTTCTCGGGCTTTTTCTCGGCGACAACGGCCAGCGGTTCGGAAGCGGGCTTGCCGGCCAATTCCCCTTCTGCCGAGGTCTCCGTCTTCACGTCGAATTCGAGCTCGAAATTGACGGAAGGGTCGTAAAAGCCGCGCACGGCCGAGAACGGGATTTCCAGCTTTTCCGGCACGTCGGAGAAAGACAGCCCGACCTCGAAGCCGGTGTCGGTCACCTTCAGGTCCCAATACTGGAACTGGATGACGATGGTCATCTGTTCAGGATAGCGCTCGCGCAAGCGGGAAGACACGCGCACGCCGGGGGCGCCGGTCAGGAAAGTGATGAAGAAATGATGGTTGCCGGGGAGGCCGGTGCGCGCGACTTCGGCCAGGACCTTGCGCATGACGCCGCGCAGTGCCTCCTGGGCCAGAATGTCGTAGCGAATGTGGTCGTCGGCCATGTCGCTGTCGGGTTCCGTTGAATCGTCCGCATAGCTGTAATCAAGCTTGAGCGCGGCGTAAACCGGATATAGATGCCGGCAGCACAGATGCGAGAGGACATGCCTCAGATTTGATCGCTCAGGCGCCAGCGAGCGCGCTGCGCTTTTGCGCATCGGCCGCCGGCTGCCGCTTGGCGAAGGCGCGCAGGAAGGTGCGCACGCCATGTGTCGCGGATTGCAGCACTTCATCATCGGTCGGCGTGCCGCCGAGCATGAAGGTCGTCTGCAAATCGGCATTGGCGAGGGCCTGGAACTGGCGCGCCGCGACATCGGGGTCCTCGATGTCGAGGAAACCGGCATGGGCGAGGCGGGCGAAACGGGCGGCGATCGCCGGCCATGTCCTGCCCGGTCCCAGTTCGCGCCATTCGGCAAACAGCTCGGGATAGCGCTCGCCCTCGGTCTGGATCAGCTTGCGCAGGAACTTTCCGTCGCGGCTGCAGATACAGTTGCGGGTCATGCGCACGGCGAAGGCGATCAGATCGGCCTCGAGATCCTTCGGCTGGTCGGGAAAGGTTGAAATGGTGGCGAAGATACCGGCATTGCAGCGCTCGGTGAGGTCGCGGACGATGGCGACGAAGAGTTTCTCCTTGTCGCCATGGTGGTTGTAGATCGTCTGGCGCGAAACGCCGGCCTCGGCGGCAATCATGTCGATATTGGCGCCGGCGAAGCTTTCACGGCAGAACACCTCGCCGGCAGCGTCCATGATCGAGGCGCGCTTTGCCTCATGGCCGCGTGGCGGGATGCTGTCAGGAGAAACGTCGTGCTTCATGAAAACTATATAGAGGTGATTGACGAATTAGACAAGAGTGTCTAAATTTATGGACTTAGATTTAGGGGATTTCCCCTGCAGGAATTCCACGGGATGGGACGTCCCAGGATTACACGCCGGTCGGCAAACCAGATTGAAAGAAGCCCGCTATCATGAATCCCCAATTCCTCCGCATCGCGGTTGTGCTCGGCCTGTTGTCGGCCATCGGTCCGTTCGCCATCGACATGTATCTTCCGGCGCTGCCTTCGATCGGCGCAGATCTGCAGGCCAGCACCGCAGCCGTGCAGATGAGCTTGCTGATCTTCTTTCTGTCCATGGGTTTTGGCCAGATCGTCGTCGGACCGATCTCCGACATGGTCGGGCGCAAGCTGCCGCTCTATGGCGGCCTCGCCCTGTTCATGGTCGGCGGCATCGGCTCGGCGCTGGCGCCCTCGGTCGAATGGCTGATCGCCTTCCGTTTCCTGCAAGGGCTCGGCGCCAGTGCAGGCATGGCGGTGCCGCGCGCCATCGTGCGTGACCTGCACACCGGCACCGAAGCTGCCAAGCTGATGTCGCTCCTGATGCTGGTGTTTTCGGTGTCGCCGATCCTGGCGCCGCTGACCGGCAGCGTCATTATCGAGAATTTCGGCTGGCGTGCCGTGTTCTGGACGGTAACGGGTGGGGCGGTGCTCGCCACCATCCTGCTGGCGACCTCGCTGAAGGAGACGCGGCCGGTCGAGGCGCGTGCAGGCAGTTCGTTCGGCACCGCGCTATCGGCCTACCGCTTCCTGATGGGCGACCGCAACTTCCTTGGCCTGGCGGCCATCGGCGGCTTCGGGCTGGCGAGCTTCTTCGTCTATCTGTCGAGTTCCTCCTTCATCCTGATAGAACACTACGGGCTGTCGCCGTCGGTCTACAGCGTGTTCTTCTCGATCAACGCGGTCGCCTTCATCGGCATGTCGCAATTGACAGGAACGCTGTCCGAAAGGTTCGGGCTGAGGCGGGTGGTGCGGGTCGCGGTGGTCGGCTATGCGACGACGATGGTCGTGCTGTTCGCGGTGATGGCGTCCGGCGTCGACCGGCTCGACGTCATGGCGGCGCTGCTGTTCGTCGGCTACGGGTTCCTCGGCCTGGTGATCCCTGCGACTTCGGTGCTGGCCATGGAGGAGCATGGCGCGATCGCCGGCACGGCCTCGGCGCTGATGGGCACCCTGCACTTCGCCATCGGCGCGGTCGCCATGGGCATCGCCGGGGTGTTCTTCGACGGCACGCCGCTGCCTATGGTGGCCGGCATCATGCTTTGCGCGGTGATCTCGTTCACGCTGGCCAAGGTGACGCTCGGCCGCGGACGGCAAGTTGTCGAAGCGCCGGCAGAATAGATGCTTTCCAGTGAGAGCAATGAAAAGGCCGGGTCAGTCCCGGCCTTTTTCACCTCTGGGCGCGGCCGCGCGGCCAGCAAGCCTGCTGCCGTCACAGTATCGAGGTGAGATGGGGATCGGAGGGAAAGTTGGAATCGAAGCAGGAGAAGTGGAGGTTTCTGTTGCCAGGTACCTCCGAACCCCGCCTAGAAGTGCGAACCACTAGGGCTTGATTTGAAGCTATCGCACCGCTTACGCGGCGAGACGTGCTTCCGCATAGTTGTCGTTGGCAACTATAAGTTCAGCCCGATAACGGTGGTACAATGCCGGGCAAAAGTACGATCTTTACACCTTCGTCGATCCTATTTCGCCCCCAGCAAAAGCCGCTCTTCGCAGAGCGGTTTTTGGTGGAGGCGCCGGGTACCGCCCCCGGGTCCGAACGGCTTATTTCATCGCCTGTTTATCGCCATAGTCGGTCGAGCCGACGAAACAGATATAGGGACCGATCGTGAAAAATGAAAGGCCTCAATGATGCTTTGTCCGCTGTCTCAAACAGCATCGCCAAAGGCTTGACTTGTCAACGCTCTCAACCGAAGCTTTGCGGCGGTGAGGAGTTACCGACTAGCGCACATTTTGCGGCAGCGCGCCACAACCCTCATCGACTGGATCCCGTGGCGCCGACGAGGGGAAAATTCGATGGCCGATTATCTCGCAGACGTGAAGAAGTACGACGCCGCGGCGGATGCCGACGCGGTCGCCAAGGTCGTGAAGCATTTGGGCATTGCGCTCAGGAATCGGGATTCCTCGCTGGTCTCCTGCACGGATCCCGACGAACTCGGTCGCGTCAAGGCCAGCTGGGTTGCCAAAAAGCTCGGCGTCGACGACGGTAGCAAGGCGGACGCGGCCATCGAAAAGACCTGCAAGGCGATGGAGGCCGATAACACCAAGAGCCGGGTGACCTTTTATTACCTGGTCGCCAAGGAGTTGGGCAAGCTCGCCAGCCTCTGAGGATCGCATGTCAATTTGCGGATGCTGACGCGGGCAGCTCTTTCTCCCCGTCACTATACGGGGAGAAATGCCCGGCAGGGCAATGAGGGGCGGCGCAAACGACCGGTAAGAGAAAGCGACTCTGGTGCCGTTTTGACATATTCGGCCGGCAGCCAGTCGGTTATGATTGCCTAACCCGAATCGAGCCCCCGAATCGCCGATGCGCCAATATCTCGACCTCTTGAAGCACGTGCTGGAAAACGGCGCCGATCGCGGTGACCGCACCGGCACCGGAACGCGCTCGGTGTTCGGCTACCAGATGCGCTTCGACCTCGCGCGCGGCTTTCCGGTCACCACCACCAAGAAGCTTCACCTGAAGTCGATCGTGCATGAACTTCTGTGGTTCCTGGCCGGCGACACCAATATCAAATATCTCAACGACCACGGCGTCTCGATCTGGGACGAATGGGCCGACGAGAATGGCGACCTCGGCCCGGTCTACGGCAAGCAATGGCGCGCCTGGCCGGACGGCCATGGCGGCGCCATCGACCAGATTGCCAATCTCTTGAAGGAGATACGCAAGAATCCTAATTCCAGACGGCTGATCGTTTCGGCGTGGAACCCGGCCGAAGTGGAAGCCATGGCGCTGCCGCCCTGTCATTGCCTGTTCCAGTTCTATGTCTCGGAAGGCAGGCTCTCCTGCCAGCTCTACCAGCGTTCCGCCGATATTTTTCTCGGCGTGCCGTTCAACATCGCTTCCTATGCGCTGCTCACCATGATGGTGGCGCAGGTCATGGGGCTGAAGCCCGGCGATTTCGTCCATACGCTGGGCGATGCGCATCTTTATGCAAACCATTTCGAGCAGGCGCGCGAACAGTTGCAGCGCACGCCCAAGGCGCTGCCGACGCTATGGATCAATCCGGAGGTGAAGGACCTTTTTGCCTTCCGCTTCGAAGATTTCCGGCTGGAAAATTACCTCGCCGATGCGACCATCAAGGCGCCGATCGCGGTGTGACATTGGAAAGAGCGACGCTCCAGGCGATTGCAACTGCCAAACTGCGCGATGCTGAATTTCTGTTTCAGAACGAGCGCTTTTCGAATGCATATTATCTTTTTGGCTATGCCGCGGAGATCGCCATCAAGTCGCGAATTTCACGAGTTTTTCGGCCGGATACGATTCCCGACAAGAAGTTCGTCCAAGACATTTACAGCCACGATCTCAATAAGCTCGTAGCGTTGGCTGGTTTGTTTGCGGAGCTTGCCGAAAGCCGCGCCGCGTCGCCGGTCTTTGACGGTCATTGGTCGGCGGTCTCAGATTGGAATGAGGCCTCGCGTTACGATATGATAGATATATTCGAGGCGACGGCCATGCGGAATGCTATGGTGGACGAAGAACAAGGAATATTCAGATGGCTTCAGGAGCGCTGGTAAGGGCCGATATCGATGCCGGCATCAATTTGATTCGTGCTCTTGACGAAAAGAAATTTGGGGTTGCGGCTGCACTCTGGTTGTACAACAGCGATGTCGAGAATTGGCGTATGGTCATCGCCTATCGCGGTGCGCGAAAGGACCTTGAGAAGAAATACCTCGATGCGGCAACCATCGCTGCGGATTGGCGCAAGGCGCGTCCAGATGAGCCGATTTTGGATCTTAGCAAGGTGAAGATCACGTCGGCGGACGACCGGCTGATAACCGGCCTAGGCACCGCTATGCGCGTGGATGGTCTGGGAGAAGTGCGATTCTCACATAACACCATAGATGGCATCTATGTTGAGGACGCCCTAATTCATAGGCTTGCTGCCTGACTCTCGCAAACTAGAGCAGCTTTCAGTGCACCATGATGTCCGATGCCTTCACCCACGCCATTGGCTTGCAGCGCTGTGGCGACCGCTATTTATCGTGAGTGGTGGCGGCTACACGCAATACCACTGGCGGGTCCATTCACTGGGCCATTATCCAGGCTAAGTCTGGCAAAAAAACTTCTCTTGTTATATTCAGGCGGATATATCGACTGGCAGGGTCGCGCCGATCGGTTTCAAGCCCCGGGAGAGTTTCATGCTGGTGCGCAAGGGTTTCGGACTGAAGGCGGCCGCCATTGGCGGTCTTGCGATATTGATCGCCGCCATGCCGGTTGCCCATGCCGATGACAGGCTGATCGTCTTTGCCGCCGCAAGCATGAAGAACGCACTGGATGCAGTGAACATCGCCTGCGCCGCCGATGTCGGCGAGGCGGCGACCATTTCCTATGCGGCAAGCTCCGCATTGGCCAAGCAGATCGAGGGCGGCGCGCCGGCCGATGTCTTCATCTCGGCCGACCGCGACTGGATGAACTATCTCACTGACAAGAAGCTGATCAAGCCGGGTTCCGAGGTGAAATTGCTCGGCAACCAGATCGTGCTGGTGGCGCCGAAGGATTCGACGGTCGAAACCAGGATCGAAAAGGGTTTTGATCTTGCCGGGCTGATCGGTGACGGCAGGCTTGCCATGGGCGATTTCAAGGCGGTGCCGGCCGGCAAATATGGCAAGGCGGCGCTTGTATCGCTTGGCGTCTGGTCCTCGATCGAAGACAAGTTGGCGCAGGCCGAGAACGTGCGTGCCGCGCTCAAGCTGGTCTCCACAGGTGAGGCAGCGCTCGGCCTCGTCTACGCCACCGACGCGCATGCCGAGCCCGGCGTCAAAGTGATCGGCACCTTCCCGCAGGATTCGTACCCGCCGATCGTCTACCCGGTTGCCCAGATCGCGGATTCGAAGGACACCCATGCGTCGGCATTCCTAAAGTGCCTGCAATCCGCCAAGGCAGGCGACCTCTTCGAGGCGCAAGGTTTTACGGTCCTCACGCCGAGCAACTGAGGCACGCCAAAAGATGGATTGGTTGCTGGACCTCACTCCCGACGAATGGAACGCGGTCCGGCTGTCGATCAAGGTGGCGACAGTGGCGATGGTCGCCAGCCTGCCGCCCGGCATATTGATCGCGCTTGTGCTTGCCCGTGGCCAATTCTGGGGCAAGACGCTGCTCAACGGGCTGGTGCATCTGCCGTTGATCCTGCCGCCGGTGGTTATCGGCTATCTGCTGCTGCTCTCCTTCGGCAGGCGCGGCCCGGTCGGGGCGTTTCTGGCCGAGCATCTCGGCATTGTCTTCTCCTTTCGCTGGACGGGTGCCGCATTGGCCTGCGCTGTCATGGGCTTTCCCCTGATGGTGCGGGCGATCCGGTTGTCGATCGAGGCGGTCGACCGCAGAATCGAGGCGGCGGCCGGGACGCTTGGCGCCAATCCGTTGTGGGTGTTCGGGACGATCACGCTGCCGCTGATCCTGCCCGGCCTGATTACCGGCGCGATCCTGTCTTTCGCCAAGGCGATGGGCGAATTCGGCGCAACGATCACTTTCGTTTCCAACATCCCCAACCAGACGCAGACGCTGCCGTCGGCGATCTACACGTTCACGCAGGTGCCGGGCGGCGATGCCGGCGCGCTCAGGCTGACGCTGATCTCGATCGTCATCTCGATGGCAGCACTTGTCGCATCGGAGGTGCTGGCGCGGCGCGTCGGCAGGCGGATGGACATCGAATGACGGTTGTGGTCGACATCAGCCATCGGCTCGGCGACTTTGAGGTCGACGCCCGCTTCGAGAGCGCCGGGCGGCTGACCGCGCTGTTCGGGCCCTCGGGCTCCGGCAAGACGACGCTGATCAACATGATTGCCGGCCTGATCCGGCCGGACAAGGGGCGGATCGAGGCCGACGGCCGCGTGCTGGTCGATACGGATGCGGGTCGGTTCGTGCCCAAGCACAAGCGCCGCGTCGGCATGGTGTTCCAGGACGCGCGGCTGTTTCCGCATATGAGCGTGGCCAGCAATCTGCGCTACGGCCGCTGGTTCACGCCGACGGCCGAACGCTATGCGGACATCAATGCGGTGGTCGACCTTCTCGGCATCGGTGCTTTGCTCAACCGGCGGCCGGCAAAGCTTTCCGGCGGCGAGAAACAGCGCGTGGCGATCGGCCGGGCGCTGCTCGCCAGCCCGAAACTGTTGCTGATGGACGAGCCGCTGGCTTCGCTCGACGAGGCCCGCAAGGCAGAAATCCTGCCTTACATCGAGCGGCTGCGCGACGAGACGAAAATCCCGATCGTCTATGTCAGCCATTCGATTTCAGAGGTCGCGCGGCTGGCAAGCGACGTCGTTGTGCTGGCGCAAGGCAAAGTCGCTGCTTGCGGCCCGACCGGGGCGATCATGCAGCGGCTCGACCTGTTGCCGGCGGAGGAGCGCGGCGAGGGCGGCGCCGTGCTGGATACCGCGGTGCTGCGCCACGACAATGTCTTTGGCATGACCGTGCTCGGCTCGGTGGCGGGCGAGATCCGCGTGCCGCTTCTGGCGGTGCCGGTCGGTGCGCCGATGCGCATTCGCATCCGTGCCCGCGATGTGATGATCGCCACCGAACAGCCGACGGGTCTCAGCGCGCTCAACATCTTGCAGGGCACGATCGTGACGATGGCGCCGGGCGAGGGTCCCGCAGTCGAGATCGGCATCGACTGCCATGGCGCAACCGTGCTTGCCCGGATCACCGAGCAATCGCGACAGACGCTGAAACTCCGGCCTGGTCGAGAGGTCTACGCGGTGGTCAAGACGGTTAGCTTCGACCCGGCGAACATGAGCGCCGGCCTGCCAGTCGAGGCGGATGGATGACCCGCGGATGATCGTCGCTATATCATTTTGGAATAGCGGTAGCGCCGGAGAGCTTCTAGGATGGATGGCGGGACTGCGGAGGAGAGAATGCCGTCGCTGAGCTTGCGGATAAACCTCGATCCAGAAGGGCGCATCGGCCCGGGCAAGATCGAGCTTCTGGAGCAGATCGCCGCTTTCGGCTCGATCTCGGCGGCCGCGCGCGGCATGGAAATGTCGTACAAACACGCATGGGATCTGGTCGAGGACATGAACCGGGTGTTCGGCAAGCCGCTGGTCGCGGCGCAGACCGGTGGCAAAAAGGGCGGCGGCGCCCAGTTGACGCCGGCGGGGCTTGCGGTGGTCAGCCGCTTTCGCGCCATCGAACGGGCTGCGGCTTCCGCGGCGGCGGCGCATCTGGAAGCATTACAGGCGGAGATCGATGCCGGGTGAGGCGGTGGAACCTGTATCGGCGGAGCCTACTCCTCCGGCTCGCCGGGCTTGCGCAGCAGATAAGTGTCCATGATCCAGCCTTTTTTCCGACGCGCCTCGCCGCGGGTCCTGACGATCTCGTCGCCGACGTCGCCAAGGCGGCCGGAAATGAGGATCTCGTCGGGCGTGCCGAGATAAGCGCCCCAGTGGATAAGGAGGTCATTGTCGTCCAGCGTGTTGAAGGCGCATTTTCCGTCCAGCATGACGACGGTGCTGCCGGCATTGTCGGGCAAACCTTCCTCGGTGAGCCGGCGGCCGGTGGTGATCTGAACCGCATCGCCGATGCGGTTCAGCGCCATCTTGTGGCTGGCGGCGAGCGCCTGGACGGCAGTGATGCCGGGGATCACCTCGAGCTCGAACGCGACATTGCCTCTCATGCGCACCCGCTCCAGGATGCGCAGCGCGCTGTCGTAGAGCGAGGGATCGCCCCAGATCAGGAACCCACCGCAGCCATCTTGCGAAAGCTCGTCGCGGATCAGGCTTTCATAGATCGCGGCGATCGCCTCGTGCCAGTCATCGACGGCCGAGCGATAGGAGGGCGCTGGCTCGGCCCGCACCGGCACGTCGAATTCGACCCGGCGCGAGTTTGGATTGGTGACGAATCGATCGCAGATCTGGCGGCGCAGCTCTGCGAGATCGTTCTTTTTTGCGCCCTTGTCGGGAATGAACAGCGCGTCGGCGCGGTTCAGGCCGTCGACCGCCTGCACGGTCATGTGGTCGGGATTGCCGGCGCCGATGCCGATGACGAGAAGCTTGCGCATGGGCGATCTCCTGCCCGATCGGAACGTCGCTGTCCAGACTGGCCCGGCAGGTCGGCATGGCATGTGGGCAAGCGCGGAAGGGCTTTGAAACTCCACATTGAAACGGCTAGAGCGGCGCGCGTCTACTTGGACGCGCAAAGTACGCTCTAGCACCTTGGATCGTCGCATCGTGCTTTCCGAAAATCGATTCCGATTTTCGGGCCGATGCGATAGAGCGACGCGCGTCCACTTGGACGCGCAAAGTACGCTCTAGCACCTTTAATCGTCGCATCGTGCTTTCCGAAAATCGATTCCGATTTTCGGGCCGATGCGATAGAGTCATAGCGGCATCTCGCCCAGGGAGCTTCCATGTTCCGTTATGTCCTGACCGCCGCGCTGGCGCTTTCGGCCACGCCCGTGTTCGCCAATGATTCGATCGCCGAATTGGGGACGGGCGGCCTGATCCTGTCGCGCAGCGACGCGGTCGCCATGGAGAGCGAGGACCTCTACATCTCACCGGAAAAGGTGACGGTCGATTATGTCTTCCGCAACATCACAGACAAGGATGTCGACGCGATCGTCGCCTTTCCGATGCCTGACATCGAAGGCGATCCGAACGAAATGCCGGCAATTCCCGACGGCCAGAGCGACAATTTCCTCGGCTTCGAGGTGACCATAGACGGCGTGGCGGCAAAGCCGCAGCTCGAGCAGAAGGCATTTGCGCTCGGCATCGACATCAGTGCCGATCTCGAGTCGCAGAACGTGCCGTTCTACCCGTTCGGCGATGCGGCCAGCGCGGCATTGGCGAAGCTGCCGCGAGCGGTTGCCGACGACTGGGTCGACCGCGGCCTCATCATCGAGGACACCGCCGACGACGGGTCGGGCATGAGAACCGTCCATGTGCCGTTCTGGCAATTGCGCTCGACCTATTGGTGGCGCTCGACCTTTCCAGCCAACAAGGCAGTTCGCGTCGCCCATCGCTACAAGCCCAGCGTCGGCGGCACCTCCTCGGTCAGCTTCTTCTATGACGGCCAGTTCCAGGGCCAATACGCCGCCTACAAGACCCGTTACTGCATGGACGGCACGTTCGAGAATGCGATTCGCAAGGCGGCGAAGGGCAATCCCGACGGCACTCCGAGATATTTCGAAAACCGCATCGCCTATGTCCTGACCACTGGCGGCAACTGGGCGACGGGCTCGATCGGCAAGTTCAAGCTGACCGTCGACAAGGGCGATCCGAAGAACTTGGTCTCGTTCTGTGGCGAAAACGTCAGGAAAGTCGGGCCGACGCGTTTCGAGATGACGGCAGAGAATTTCTACCCTGAGCACGACATCGACATATTGCTGCTGGCACCTTCGGGCGATGGCGGGAGCGGCGGCTGATGGACGTCGCGATCTATGTCGCCATGGCCGAGAACGGTGTGATCGGGCGCGATGGCGGTTTGCCGTGGCGGCTTTCCAGCGATCTCAAGCGGTTCAAGGCCGACACGATGGGCAAGCCTGTCATCATGGGTCGCAAGACCTATGAAGGCATCGGCCGGCCTCTGCCCGGCAGGCTCAATATCGTGGTGACCCGCGACACGGCCTGGCGCGCCGAGGGCGTCGAAACCGCGCATTCGCTCGACGAGGCGATCCGCCTGGCCAAGGTGCGCGGGCGCTGCATGGCCGGCGCCGACGAAATCTGCATCATCGGCGGCGGCGAGATCTATGCCCAGGCGCTGCCGCTGGCCGACCGCTTGCATGTCACCCATGTCCTTGCCGCGGTCGACGGCGACGCGCATTTCCCGCCGATCGACCCGGATTTGTGGCGCATCGGCCTGTCGCAGGACGTTCCGGCCGGTGAAAAGGATAGTCATGCGACACGCTATTCGGTTTACGAGCGACGCCGCGACGTGCATTGAGAGACGGTAAAGGGTCGCGACGGTCCAAAACGGGCGGTGACGACGACCGATCGCGTTGAAAGCGCGCCGTCGCATCCCTATAGAAGAACAACACCGGATTTTGCGTCGTCAGGCCGGCGCATGAGGGAGCGAAAGGACATTTATGCCCTGGAATGACAAAAGTGGCGGCGGCGGCCCATGGGGCGGCGGCAACAATCCAGGACCCTGGGGGCAGGGACCAAAGGGGCCTAGCGGTCCGCAGGGCTCGCCTCCCGATCTCGAAGACATCATCCGGCGCGGCCAGGACAGGTTGCGGCGTGCTTTGCCGGGTGGCGCTGGCGCCAGCCCAGCCGTGTTCGGATTGATCGCGGCGGCGCTTTTAGCGCTGTGGGCGTTCAAGGCGGTCTATACCGTGCAGCCCGACGAGGTTGCGGTCGAACTCAGATTCGGCGTGCCAAAGGCAGAGTTCTCCCAGCCCGGCCTGCATTTCCATTGGTGGCCCATCGAGACGGTCGAGACGGCCGTCATTGCCGAACAACTCGTCAACATCGGCGGCGGCACGGCCTCCGGCAACGGTTCAGGGCTGATGCTTTCGGGCGACCAGAACATCGTCAACGTCCAGTTCTCGGTGGCCTATCAGGTCTCCGATCCGAGGGCCTATCTGTTCGACGTGTCCGATCCCGACGGCATGCTGCGCCAGGTCGCCGAAAGCGCCATGCGCGAAGCGGTCGGCCGGCGGCCGGCGCAGGACATCTTCCGCGACGATCGCGAGGGCATTGCAGCGTCCGTGCGCGAAATCATCCAGACGACGCTGGACGGCTACAAGGCCGGCCTGAACGTCAACGCGATTTCGATCGAGGATGCCGCACCGCCGCGCGAAGTGGCCGACGCCTTTGACGAGGTGCAGCGCGCCGAACAGGACGAGGACAAGTTCGTCGAGCAGGCCAACCAGTATTCCAACCAGAAGCTCGGCCAGGCGCGCGGCGAGGCCGCACAGATCCGCGAGGAGGCGGCCGGCTACAAGAACCGGGTCGTGCAGGAGGCCGAAGGCGAGGCGCAGCGCTTCATCTCGGTCTATGACGAATACGCCAAGGCGCCGGATGTGACGCGCCAGCGGCTTTATCTGGAAACGATGGAGAGGGTTCTGAAGGATTCCAGCAAGGTCATTATCGAGCAAGGCAGCGGACCAGGGGTCGTTCCCTATCTGCCGCTGCCGGCATTGCAGCAGAAGGCGCCGGCGCCGGCGCCGGTGCTGGGAGGAAACCAGTGATGGCCAACCGTCTTCCCATCATCGCCGTCATCGCCGCGGTCGTCCTGTTCCTGCTCTATTCGTCGGTCTTCGTTGTCAATGCGCGCCAGCAGGCACTGGTGCTCAGGTTCGGCGAGATCGTCGACGTCAAGAGCCAGCCGGGCATCTATTTCAAGGCGCCGTTCGCCTTCTTCGATGCCGATAGCGTGCAGTTGATCGAAAACAGGGTGCTGCGCTTCGACCTCGACAACATCCGCGTCCAGGTTTCGGGCGGCAAGTTTTATGAGGTCGACGCCTTCATCGCCTATCGGATCTCGGATCCGCGCGTGTTTCGCTCCGCGGTGTCCGGCCAGATCGAGCTGGCCGAGGCACGCTTGAGGACGCGTCTCGACGCCGCCTTGCGCCGTGTCTACGGTCTGCGCGACTTCGAGGCGGCGCTCTCGGAAGAGCGAGCCGTGATGATGCGCGAAGTGCGCGATCAGCTGAGGCCCGACGCCACGTCGCTCGGCCTGCAGATCGAGGATGTCCGCATTCGCCGGACCGATTTGACGGCGGAAGTCTCGCAACAGACATATGACCGCATGAAGGCTGAGCGTCTGGCCGAAGCCGAGCGGCTGCGGGCGCGCGGCAACGAGGCGGCGCAGCGCATCAGGGCGCGTGCCGACCGCGAAGTGGTGGAGATCGTCGCCGAGGCACGCAGAGAGTCTGAAATCCTGCGCGGTGAAGGTGAAGCTCAACGCAGCGCCACCTTCGCGAATGCCTACCAGCGCGATCCAGCCTTCTTCGACTTTTACCGGTCGATGAATGCCTACGGCACGGCGCTGAACAGTACCGGGACGACGATGGTGCTGTCGCCGAATTCGGACTTCTTCCGTTTCTTCCGCAATCCCGCCGGCGCGGACACGCCGGCTGCACCGGCAGCGCCTGGGCCAGCAGCTGTGCCCCGTGCACCCGCTGCACCGACAGCGCAGCCAGGCACCGGCCAGTAACGGCCGGTGCAGGACTTTCTGGCGGCAATAGGCCTGGTTCTCGCGCATGACCCCGAAAATCGGAATCGATTTTCGGAAAGGATCATGCGCCAAATCAAAGTGCTACAGCGTCCTTTGCGCGTCCAAAAGGACGCGCGGCGCTGTAGTGTCGAGGGCCTGGTCTATGGCGGCTTTCCCGGCCTCGCCAAGAAACTTGCCGGCGAAGTTCTGTCGATGCCGGAAAATACGCTGCGGGTCGCCGGGCTGATTGCAATCGCCGTTGGTGTCGGCCTGGTCTGGCTAGTGCGGGGTGGATGACGATGATTTCGGGATAACGGAGGATTTATCCTCCGCCGATAGCCATAGCCGCAAACGTGCCGTATTTCTTGCCAACATGGCTCGACGCAGCGTTTTCGGCGAGCGCCTTTCTTCTCAGAGACACCGGGAGACTTCTCGATGACATCCAACAGCTTTTTGCGCGCGGCGAGGCGGACGTTGACCGCGGGTGCTGCAGCACTTCTTATCGGCGCCGCTACCGTCCCGTCGCTGGTGATGCCCGCGGCCGCCGACGACGGCCCGGCTTCGGTCGCCGATCTGGCGCAGGGCCTGCTCGGCGCCGTGGTCAATATATCGACCTCGCAGAGGGTGAAGGGCACGGAGGGCCCGGGCGCGGTGCCGATGCCGCAGCTTCCAGAGGGCTCGCCCTTCCAGGACTTCTTCGACGATTTCTTCAAGAACCGTCCCGGCGAACAGGGCAATCCCTCGCAAAAGGTGCAGTCGCTGGGCTCAGGCTTCGTGGTCGACGCCGAGCAAGGCATCGTGGTGACGAATAACCACGTGATCGCCGATGCCGACGACATCGAGGTGAATTTCTCCGACGGCGTGACGCTGAAGGCGACGCTGGTCGGTACCGACACCAAGACCGACGTGGCGGTGCTGAAGGTCGATCCGAAAGGGCACAAGCTGACGGCGGTGAAATTCGGCGATTCCAGCAAGATGCGCGTCGGTGACTGGGTGATGGCGATCGGCAATCCGTTCGGCCTCGGCGGCACCGTGACGGTCGGCATCGTCTCGGCCCGCAACCGCGACATCAATTCCGGCCCCTATGACGATTTCATCCAGACCGATGCCGCGATCAACCGCGGCAATTCCGGCGGGCCGCTGTTCAACAGCGCCGGCGAGGTGATCGGCATCAACACGGCGATCATCTCGCCGTCCGGCGGCTCGATCGGCATCGGCTTTTCCATTCCCTCGCAGCTGGCGTTGGGCGTCGTCGACCAGCTCCGCCAGTTCGGCGAGACGCGGCGCGGCTGGCTCGGTGTGCGCATCCAGCCGGTGACGGACGACATTGCCGAGAGCCTCGGCATGGCGACCGCCAAGGGCGCACTGGTCGCCGGCGTCATCAAGGGCGGGCCTGTCGACAACGGCACCATCCTGGCGGGCGACGTCATCATCAAGTTCGACGGCAGGGACGTCAATGAAATGCGCGACCTGCCGCGCGTCGTCGCGGAGAGCACGGTCGGCAAGGCTGTCGACGTGGTCATCGTGCGCAAGGGCGTCGAGCAGACCGTGAAGGTGACGCTTGGCCGGCTCGAAGATGGCGAAAAGCTTGCCAGCGGCGAGAACGGCAATACCGACAAGGACACTGGCGACGAGGCGCCTGCCGTCCCGACGGCGTCCGTGCTCGGCATGACCGTTGGCGACCTCAACGACGAGACGCGGACGAAATTCGGCATTGCTGCCGAAGTCTCCGGCGTCGTCATCACCGACGTCGCCAAGGATTCGGCCGCTGCCGAACGCGGCATCCAGGCCGGCGAGGTGATCACTGAGATCGCGCAGGAATCGGTCGCCACGCCCAAGGATGTCATGGACCGGATTGCTGCGCTGAAGGAGCAGGGACGCAAGAATGCGCTGCTGATGCTGGCGTCGAAGAGCGGCGAATTGCGGTTTGTGACGATCCGGATGGACTGAGTCCCGGAGGCGCGTGCTGATGGTGTGTCGCTGAACCAGTGGATCGCGTCGGCCGTGTCGCAAAAGGTTGGAGCCGTCGAGACAGCGGCCGATTTCCTGCGCCGACGGGCTGGTGATGCATCGGGCGACGATTTCGCGAAAGTGCTCGATCGGGTCGACGCAAAACCGCCGCAGCCCGGCGACGAGCTTCCGTTTGACAAGCGGTGATCAGGGTCGGCGCTGATCAGGGCCGGCACTGATCAGCGTCGGTTTTTCTGCCAATCCTTGGCTGTCAGCCTGTAGAACACATGCCGCTTGAGCCTGGCGTGGCTGTCCGGAATGCCGGGGTGGTCGAAATCGCTGGTCGGGTCGGCGGTCATGCCCAGGCGTTCCATGACGGCGGTGGACCGGCTGTTGTCCTTCACGGCGAAGGATACGATTTTCTCGAGGCCAAGCGTTTCGAAGCCATAGGCGAGCCATGCTTCGGCTGCCTCGGTGACATAGCCATGGCCCCAGAATTCGGGCGCCAGCCGCCAGCCGATCTCGACGGTGCCGGCCGGCAGGAACGGCAAATGATCGGTGTCGAGGAGGCCGACGAAGCCGATGCATTGGCGCGTTTCAATTATCTCGGCGGCAGCGAAACCGTAGCCATCCTCGGCAATCCAGGCGCGGAACTCGTCCATCTTGGCGTCGGCCTGCGCGCGGTCGCGGCGAAACGGAAAGAACTCCATGACGCGCTCGTCGGAGTTGATGCGGTGGAAGAGGTCGCGGTCGCGATCCTCCCAGTTGCGCAGGATCAGGTGCTCGGTGCGGATTGGCGTCACTCCACAAACTCCTCCCGCCGGTAGCCCTGCAGATAGAGAAGCGCCGTCAGGTCGCCATGGTCGACGCGGAATTTTGCCTCCGCCGCCACGACCTGCTTGGCATGAAGCGCCACACCGGTGCCGGCAAGGCGGATCATGTCGAGGTCGTTGGCGCCATCGCCGACAGCAATGGCGTCGGCGGTCGTCAGCCCGAGGCGCGCCGAAATCTCGAGCAGCGCATCGGCTTTGGCGGCGCGCCCCAGGATCGGCTCGGCGACCAGCCCGGTGAAGCGGCCATCCTGCTCGATCAGGCGGTTGGCGCGATTCTCCTGAAAGCCGAGCATGGCGCCGATGCGTGCGGTGAAGACGTTGAAGCCACCCGACACGAGTGCAGTCCAAGCGCCGTTGGCCCGCATGGTCTGGACAAGCGCGCGGCCACCGGAAGCCAGCGTCAGGCGATTGGCGATGATGCGGTCGACCACGGCAGTGTCGAGGCCTTTCAGCAGCGCCACCCGCTCGCGCAAGGCCGGCTCGAAAGCGATCTCGCCATTCATCGATCGCGCCGTGATGGCGGCGACGTAATCCTTGACGCCGATCTCGTCGGCGAGTTCGTCGATGCACTCCTGGTCGATAACGGTCGAATCCATATCGGCGATAAGGATTTTCTTCCGCCTTGCCTCGGGCCGCTGAACGATCACGTCAACCGGTTCGGATGCAAGCACGGCGCGCAGGCTGGCGGTCGTTTCAGCGGCTTCGGCCGTCTCGGGCAGGGCGAATTCACAGGCGATGCCTTCGGCCAGCCAGCGAACAGTGCTTGCGCCGACCGACCGCGACGCCATATTCGCAAGCGCCGGCGACAATGCGCGACCGGCGGGATGGGATACAAGCGTGGCGATCAGCGGCATCGAAAATTCCGACGGGCAGGCGGGCGAGGGCCGCGTTAAGAACGCGATCCTGATAGCCGGGCCGACCGCCAGCGGCAAGTCCGCCCTTGCGCTCGCCCTCGCCGGGCGCAACGGCGGCGTCATCGTCAACACCGATTCGATGCAGGTCTATTCGGTGCTCGACGTGCTGACGGCGCGGCCGACTGCTGCCGAACTCGCTCGCGTCCCGCATTTCCTTTACGGGCATGTCCATCCCTCCACCGCCTATTCCACCGGCGCCTGGCTGCGCGACGTGATGAAGCTCATCGACGACGGTACGCTCTTCGAACGGCCGGTCGGCACGTTCTTCGAACGGCCGGTGATTTTCGTCGGCGGTACCGGGCTCTACTTCCGCGCGCTTGCGGAAGGCATTTCGGAAATGCCTGACATTCCGCAGCCGATCCGTGATCGCTGGCGCTACGAGCTCCAGGAGCAGGGCGCAGCCAAGCTGCACCGCATCCTGCTGCGCGAGGATTCCGCGGCCGGCATGATGCTGAAGCCGACCGACGGCCAGCGCATCGTGCGGGCGCTGGAGGTGCTCGATGCATCGGGCCGTTCCATCCTGGAATGGCAGGCGGCGCGCGGCCGTCCACTGATCGACAGAGCCAGCACGCGCTTCTTTGTGATCGAGCCGGACCGAGCGGAGCTGGTGGAGCGGATCGAGGCGCGGTTCGATCGCATGCTGGAGAAGGGCGCCCTCGACGAGGTCAGGCAGATCACCGACCTTGGCCTCGATCCCGACTTGCCGGCGATGAAAGCCATCGGCGTTCGCGAACTCCAGGTCGCAATGGCCGGCGAGCTGAGTTTTCCCGAAGCGATCGAGCGCGCGAAGATCGCGACGCGACAGTATGCCAAGCGCCAGACGACCTGGTTCAGGCATCAGTTGGGTCCGGAATGGCTGAGATTGCGCCTTGGTGATCGTGTGGTATCCACGATCTTGGACGCCTTTTCGAGTGCAACCTGAAAAGTTGACTTTAGGGGAAGACCTCCCGTTGAAGTTGTCCTAGTTAACCCTCCGTAAGGCCGTCGATGCCATAACGTCTTTGGGGTTTTGCAACGGGGAGCAGATGCGTTTTCACAAGGCGGAATCAGCCTTTTTCGTCTTCATCTTCGTGATCCTGGCCGCCGGCCTGGTGACGCTTCACGCCTATGGGCTTCTGCAGGCGCTCGCGGCGGAGATCACTACCCCTGCCGGGATTGAGAAGACCACTTATCTCAACAAGCTGTTGTTTGGGACCGGCGTCCTTTTGGCGACTGCCCTGTTCTTCGGAATTTTCTTCATCTACCCGCTGATCCGCAAGCAGGCGACGGAAGAAGGCAAGCTGCGCGCCATGACGGTTTCGCTCAGCGCCCGTTCGGAAACGCTGGAGCATGCGGCGCTGACCGACGGCCTGACCGGCATGCAGAACCGGCGTTATTTCGACGATGCACTGAAGGAATATCTCGAGGAATTCCGTCGCATCGACAAGCCGGTCGGGCTGATGATCCTTGATCTCGACCATTTCAAGCAGGTCAACGACACCCACGGCCATGATGTCGGTGACCAGGTGTTGCGGGCGGTCGCCAGTTGTCTCAAGGACATGACGCGTTATCACGACGTGGCAGCGCGCCTGGGTGGCGAGGAGTTCGCGGTGGTCACGCCCAACATGGACGCCGAACTTCTGTCCAGGTTCGCCGAGCGCATCCGCAAGGCGATCGCCAACATGTCGATACTGTCGGGCAATGTCCGGCTGAAGATCACCACCAGCGTCGGCCTTGCGATCTGGGATCGCAAGGAAACCGCCGAAGAGTTCTATCGCCGCGCCGACCGCCAGCTCTACGAGGCCAAGAGGCAAGGCCGCAACCGCGTCTGCGCCTGAAATCCCGGAGAAGAATTCATGAGGCCGGCCGACTGACGCAGCTTTCTCGACTTTCGGTGCTCATGGACTCAAATGTCCACTCCGCGCCGGGTTCTCGAAAGCCACGTCATTCGATCCGGCCTGATGAATTCCCTTCCGGGATTTGCGCTGGTTTCCTAGGGTGACATAGTTTTAACTTTGGAAGCGCCTTAGCCTCACAGGCTAAAGCCGCCCGGCTCAATCGTTCTGCGAGCGCAGGCCGAAGGTTGCGGGTTTCAGGCCATAACGCATGTCGAAATCGTCGTCCGGCTGGGCGCGTGCGACCGTCGGGGCGGGCGGCTTGCGGTAGTCGGGATCGCCGGCCTGCCGGCTCGAATCGACGACTTCGGCGAAGGCCATCGCCTGCTGCGGTTTTGGAACGTTGCGAAGCCTTTCGACGATCGCCACCAGATCGACATCATGGCCAAGCTCGGACGGCAAGGCTTCCTCGCGCTTGGCTGTGCCCGGGATCAGGCCATCGGACAGTTTTTCGAATTTCATTCGCATGGTCGTTGCCACGCCTTCGCCAAAGGCGATGGCTTCGCGCTGGCCCATCGAAGACAGGAATGCCAATGTCGAGGCCGAGGAATCGGCGATCGCCGAGCGGATGATCGCCTGGTCCTGCTCGTTGGCGAGCCGCATCGCAAAAAAGGTCGAGCACTGCGACAGGATGGTGGGGTCGAGTTCGCCCGGGCGCTGGGTGACGATGCCGAGATAGCAACCATATTTGCGGCCTTCCTTGGCGATGCGCGACAGCGCGTGCCGGGTCGGCGCGAAACCAAGGCGCGGATCGGCCGGCATGTAGCGGTGCGCTTCCTCGCACAGCAAGAGCAGCCGCAGCCGGCCTTCGCTCCACAGCGCCAGGTCGAAGGCCAGACGCGCCAGCACCGAGCAGACGGAATTGACCACTTCCGAAGGCATGCCTGCCATCTCGAAGCAGGTCACCGGGCGGCCGTGATGCGGCACGCGGAAGATGTTGCCGATCGTCTCGTGGATGGTGTCCTCGATCAGCCGCGAGTTGAACATGAAGCGGTAGCGCGGATCGGAGGCTGCCGATTCGATGCGCGTCTTCAGCGATTTGAGGGTGGGGCGGTCGTTCTTGCTTTCCAGCAGTCCCATGCGCTCGTCGATCTGCTTGATGAGATCGACAATGCGATAGGGCACCGGCGTGTCCGCGGTCAGCGCATCGCTGCCGCGCCTGAGATACGTGCCCGAATTCGGGTTGCGATAAAGGTTTTTGGCCGCGGGAATAAGATCGCGCAAGGCGTCCACCTCTTCCGGCACGATCTCTCGACCGCGGAACAGCACTTCGGCAAACTCCTCGAGCTTGAACATCCAGAAGGGCAGGTCCAGCGTCGCCGAATCGACCCTGACGCAGTGCTCTGGCAAAGACGCGGCGAATTCGTTGTGCGGATCGAGGATGAGAACGCGCAGGTCGGGTCGAGCGGCGATCGACTTGCGCAAGAGCAGCGAGACGGCGGTGGATTTGCCGACGCCGGTGGTGCCGACAATGGCGAAATGGCGCGCCAGCGTGTCGTCGATAGCGATGTTGGCGTCGATCTCCTCATCCTGTGACAGCGTGCCGATGGTGATCGAGTGACGGCCGGCCAGGTCATAGACCGCCTGCAGGTCGCGGCTGCGGATGCGGTGGGCAATGGCGCCGATATGCGGATAGGTGGTGATACCGCGGTCGAAAACCGGTTTGGCGCCGGGCTCGGCGCCGTCGCGCACCTCGCCGATGAGCTCGATACTGACCTCGATCGGGTTCTGGCCCTCATCGTGCCAGGCGCGATCCGACTTGCCGACCGCGTAGACCAGCCCGACGGTTCGCGTGTTGCCAAGGTTGATGGAGATCATCTTGCCGACGCTCCAATGGCCGGTGACCGTGCCTAGGATATCGGCGGCATGGGCGCTGATGGTGGCGCGCGCGCCGTCGCACTGGACGACATTGCCCAGAACGCGCTTGTCGCTCTGCTCCGCCTTGCGGCGCTCCTGCAATGCCGGCTCTCCAACGGAGGCGTCGCGGTCGACGAACATGGACAGGCTGTTCCCCATTTCCCTTTTCCATCTTCCCCAAGGCGATCGACCTTACGCCGACGCGGTTAAGGGGCGGTGAGGTCGGATGGTGTAGGGACGATTAAGCCGGTCGCGAAAATTGAACCGACCGGCGGCGAGTCCCGGCGACAGCCTCGATCGTCTATCCTGTGTGATGGACCTGCTGCAGCCCGTAGACCGGCGTCGCGATGCCCTCGTGCCGCGCTTTCAACTGCAGCGACAGGAACTGCGAATAGTGGCGTGACTGGTGCAGATTGCCGCCGTGGAACCAGAGCGCTTCCTGTTGCGTCGGCTTCCACATGTTGCGCTGCTCGCCCTCCCAGGGACCGGGATCCTTGGTGGTGTTCGAGCCGAGCCCCCAGCATTTCCCGACTTTGTCGGCGACCTCTTTCGAGATCAGCTCCGCCGCCCAGCCGTTCATCGAACCGTAGCCGGTGGCATAGACGACGACATCGGCCGGCAGCTCGGTGCCGTCGCTGAGCAGGACCGAATGTTGCTTGATCTCGGTCACGTCGACGCCGCTCTTCAGCTTGATGGCGCCGTCGATGATCAGCTGGGAGGCGCCGATATCGATATAGTAGCCGGAACCGCGCCTGAGATATTTCATGAACAGGCCCGAACCGTCGTCGCCCCAGTCGAGCATGAAGCCAGCTCTTTCCAGGCCCTCGTAGAAGGCGGCATCACGCTCCTTCATCTTCTCGTAGAGCGGGATCTGGAATTCGTGCAGGATCTTGTAGGGCAGCGAGGCAAAGATGAGATCGGCCTTGGCCGTGGTCATGCCGTTTTGCACGGCCTGCTCCGAATAGAGGGCTCCGAGCCCGATATCCATCAGCGTGTCGGATCTGACGATGTGCGTGGTCGATCGCTGCACCATGGTGACGTCGACGCCGGCTTCCCAAAGTGCGGCGCAGATATCATGCGCGGAATTGTTCGACCCGATGACGACGACTTTCTTGCCAGCGTAGCTGTCTGGACCGGGATGTTTCGAGGAATGGTGCTGATCGCCCTTGAATTTCTCCATGCCTTTGAACTGCGGGATGTTGGGTCGGCCCGACATGCCGGTGGCCAGCACCAACTGCTTCGGCTTCAGCGTGATGTCCTTGCCGTCGCGATGGACGACGACCGTCCATTCCTTCTTCTGATCGTCATAGGTGGCGCTCTTGGCCGGCGTGGAGGACCAATAGTTCAGCTCCATGACGTTGGTGTACATTTCCAGCCAGTCGCCGATCTTGTCCTTGGGCGAGAAGACCGGCCAGTTCCGAGGAAAGTCGATATAGGGCAGATGGTCGTACCAGACCGGATCGTGCAGGCAGAGCGACTTGTAACGCTTGCGCCATGAATCGCCGGCACGCTCGTTCTTCTCGACGATGATGGTCGGTACGCCGAGCTGCCTCAACCGGGCACCGAGCGCGATGCCGCCCTGGCCGCCGCCGATGATCAGCGTGTTGGGCTGATTGACAAAGCCGAGTTCGGCGGCTTCCTTCTCGCGCTCCTCCTTCCAGGTTGGCCGGTTTTTGCCGTGACCGTGCTTGGCACCCATCGGCCGGGCGAAGCCGGCGGGTTCCTCATGGTCCTTCAGCTCGACCATGGTGGTGAGCAGCGTCCAGATCTTGCCGTTCCTCAGCCTGATATGGCCGAAGCCGCGCGCAACCTCCGTTTCGAAACTGATCCAGCCTTCGAGCAGCCCATCGCTCTCCGTGGCGTCTTCGCCTTTCGCAAGCGCCCAGTTCGATGGCTTTATCGTCGCCAACTGGCTCATCAGCATATCGCGGACCTGGTCGCGACCTTCCATGGTCTTGATGTTCCAGGTGAAGGTCACCAGGTCGCGCCAGTAGCAGTCTTCCTGAAAGCACCCGACCGCTCCGTCGATGTCGCCGGCGGCGAGCGCTGCGCTGAATTGGTCGAGCACGTCGGATAGTTTCTTGGCTGGGGCCTTGTCGAGCATCAAATTCCTCCCGTGAAGTGCTGGTCGTCATCGCGGCGTGCCGGACCCTCCCAGGCCGGTCGACCGGAGTATCGCGGCAAACTGTGCGCCGCGTCACGTCATCAAATAGTTTGGCGTGGTTTCAATGACTTATCGGGATGATCGCGGACCTTTCTACTGCCGGCGAACTTACCGGAGCAGGTGTCCAGTGCGAACATAGCTGGCTCGATGCGATGATGGACAACCGGCGCGTCTGATATGGCCGGGTTCGAAGCCGTCCGGCGTCTTTCATATTCGCCGTTGACAGCGGCGCAAAACCAATTCTATTGTCCGCCACCATGAAAACGGCACTCATTCTCGTAGTAGGAAAGCGCGTGGGCAAGGCGGTGTAACCGCCGGGCGAAAACCTCCCATGCGCAGACACAGGCTCCCTCGGGGGCCTTTTTTATTGCCCGAAAGACGACTAAACGACCAGCAATCGCCCGATGGCGGACAATACGGGACCAGACCGATGAGCAGTGGACAGAACGAGCGGCGCGAAATGACCGGCGCCGAAATGGTGGTGCAGGCGCTGAAGGACAATGGCGTCAAGCATGTTTTCGGCTATCCGGGCGGCGCGGTTCTCCCGATCTATGACGAAATCTTTCAACAAGACGATGTTGAGCACATCCTCGTCCGTCACGAGCAGGGAGCGGGTCATGCGGCGGAGGGCTATGCGCGCTCGACCGGCAAGGCCGGCGTCATGCTGGTGACCTCCGGCCCGGGCGCCACCAACGCCGTGACGCCGCTGCAGGATGCGCTGATGGATTCGATCCCGGTGGTCTGCCTGACCGGCCAAGTGCCGACCTCGCTGATTGGCTCGGATGCCTTCCAGGAGTGCGACACGATCGGCATCACGCGACCTTGCACCAAGCACAATTGGCTGGTGAAGGACGTCAACGAGCTCGCGGCAATCATCCACGAGGCCTTCCATGTCGCAACGACAGGACGTCCCGGTCCCGTCGTCGTCGACATCCCGAAGGACGTGCAGTTCGCCAAGGGCATCTATGTGCCGCCGCAGACGGCGCCGCGCACCAGCTATCAGCCCAAGGTCCAGGGCGACCTGGACAAGATCAAGGCGGCGGTCGAGCTGATGGCCAACGCGAAAAGGCCGATCCTCTATACCGGCGGCGGTGTCATCAATTCCGGCCCGGAAGCCAGCCATTTGCTGCGCGAACTGGTCGACCTGACCGGGTTCCCGATCACCTCGACGCTGATGGGGCTTGGCGCCTATCCGGCATCGGGCAAGAACTGGATGGGCATGCTCGGCATGCACGGCACTTACGAAGCCAACATGGCGATGCATGATTGCGACGTCATGGTCTGCATCGGCGCGCGCTTCGACGACCGTATCACCGGCCGGCTCAACGCGTTCTCGCCGAACTCGAAGAAGATCCACATCGACATCGATCCGTCGTCGATCAACAAGAACGTCCACACCGATGTGCCCATCATCGGCGATGTCGGCCGGGTGCTGGAGGATCTGGTGCGGCTGTGGCGGGCGACCGCCAAAGCCGACAAGAAGGCGCTCCACCCGTGGTGGGAGCAGATCGCGAAATGGCGCGCGCGGGATTCTCTCGCCTACAAGATGAACCACGACGTGATCATGCCGCAATACGCCGTCCAGCGGCTCTACGCGCTGACCAAGGACATGGACACCTACATCACCACCGAGGTCGGCCAGCACCAGATGTGGGCGGCGCAGCACTATCATTTCGAGAAGCCGAACCGTTGGATGACGTCCGGCGGGCTCGGCACGATGGGCTACGGCCTGCCGGCGGCGCTCGGCGTGCAGATTGCGCACCCGGATGCGCTGGTCGTCGACATTGCCGGCGACGCCTCGGTGCAGATGACGATGCAGGAGATGAGTGCCGCGGTGCAGCACGAGGCGCCGATCAAGATCTTCATCCTCAACAATCAGTATATGGGCATGGTGCGGCAGTGGCAGCAGCTTCTGCACGGCAACCGGCTGTCGCATTCCTACACCGAAGCGATGCCGGATTTCGTCAAGCTCGCCGAAGCCTATGGCGGCCATGGCATCCGCTGCGAGAAGCCGGACGAACTGGACGACGCCATCAAGGAGATGATCTCGGTAAAGAAGCCGGTGATCTTCGACTGCCGGGTCGCCACGCTTGCCAACTGCTTCCCGATGATCCCGTCGGGCAAGGCGCATAACGAGATGCTGCTGCCGGACGATGCAACCGACGAGGCGGTGGCCAACGCCATCGACGCCAAGGGCAGGGAACTGGTGTAACCCCTAACGCCCGAGCCGAGGCAGGGCTGTCGGAAGAAGCCGTGCGGAAACAGAAAAACAGCTCAAAGTTTGAAAACGAGATTCATGTCATGAACGCACAGCACCTTCAACCCACCGGTTCCGCCTACTTCATCGCCAAGGAGACGGAAAGACCGGAAATCCACACGCTTTCCGTGCTGGTCGACAATGAGCCGGGCGTGCTTGCCCGGGTCATCGGCCTGTTTTCCGGACGCGGCTACAATATCGAGAGCCTGACCGTTTCCGAAACCGAGCACGAGAAGCATCTGTCACGCATCACCATCGTGACGCGCGGCACGCCGCATGTGCTGGAGCAGATCAAGCACCAACTCGAGCGCATCGTGCCGGTGCACCGTGTCGTCGACCTCACCGTGCGCTCGCACGAGCTCGGCCAGGAACGGCCGCTGGAGCGGGAACTCGCGCTGGTGAAAGTGGCCGGCACCGGCGAGGGCCGCGTCGAGGCGCTGAGGCTGGCCGATGCCTTCCGCGCCAGCGTCATCGACGCCAACACCGAGCATTTCATTTTCGAGATCACCGGCAAGGGCTCCAAGATCGACCAGTTCATCGCCATCATGAAGCCGCTCGGCCTGGTCGAGATCTGCCGCACCGGCGTGGCGGCGATGAATCGCGGCCCGCAAGGGATGTGATCATCCGGCGCTTTGGGTCCAGTGCTCTGGCACCGCCTGTATTTATTCTGTCGGCTTGATCCTGACCTTCTGGCCCGGCTGCCGCCGTGAACTGGCCTTTGTGCGTCTGAGGTAAAAGGACAATATTGCTGACCTGCTTGGGAGAAGCCAATGACCCTCGATGCGTTCCTTGCCCTGCTGGTCTATGCCTTCGTGACTTCGATCACACCAGGTCCGAACAACTTCATGCTTCTGGCTTCCGGCGTGAATTTCGGTTTTGCCAAAACCATTCCGCACATGCTGGGCATCAGCATCGGCTTCCTCGTGCTGTTGCTTGCCGTCGGCTTCGGTCTTGGCGCGGTGCTGATTGCGTTTCCGGTTCTCGACACTGCATTGAAGATCGCTGGCGGCGTCTATCTGCTCTATCTCGCCTGGAAGATCGCCGTGTCGCGTTCGCTCAGCAGCAAGGGCGAGGCCAAGGCGCGACCGATGCGCTTCATCGATGCGGCAGCGTTCCAGTGGGTCAATCCCAAGGCGTGGGTGATGGCGATCACCGCCATGGCCGTCTATGCCGTTCCGGAGCATCCGTTTCTGTCGGTGGCGCTGGTTTCGATAGCCTTCACCGTCGTCAACCTGCCGAGCGTTTCGGTGTGGGCAGGTTTCGGCACGGCGCTGCGCGGTTTTCTGTCGGACCCGGTGCGGCTGAAATGGTTCAACATCGCCATGGGCGTGCTGCTGGCAGCGACACTGTGGCCGATGCTGCGGTAGCTGCCGTTTTATTGTGCACTGCACATTAAATCTTCGTAATCCCGGGTTTTGGCCCTTTTTTGCCCTCGGCGCCCTCTATCTATTGGTGAAACCGCGGCACGAGGCTGCGAGTTATACCCAGACATGACCACCGAACCACGGCGTGTCGGATGGAAGGTCTTTGACGATGCGTGGAAAGATCGTGCTGGCGATGCTGGCGGTCGCCTGCCTTGTCGCGGCCGGACTCTATCTTTCGCCCGCGGCAACGGACAAGGTCCGGCAGATGCTGTCAGCGGGTCAGGCGGCGCCTGACAAACCGGCGGCCGCCGCAAATGCCGCACGTGCTACCGCCGTTGTTGCCGCCACCGCTTCGACGGCCGACTTCCCGATCCGGCGCTACGCCATCGGCTTTGTATCCTCCCCTGCCGTGGTCAGCGTGAATGCACGGATCTCGAGCCAGATCACATCGATCGCCGTCAAGGACGGGCAGATGGTGAAGGCCGGCGACCTTCTGTTCTCGCTGGACGACCGCGCGCTGAAGGCGCAACTGGCCCGTGACCAGGCGACGCTCGCCAAGGACCAGGCGCTGCTTGCCAGTACGACGGCCGATCTTGAGCGGGCCAAGGCTCTTGTCGCCAGGCAGGCCGGCACGCAGCAGACCTATGACCAGGCGATCGCCGCGCAGAAGTCCGCCGCGGCCACGGTCGATGCCGACAGAGCAACGATCGATGCGGACGAGGTCCAACTCAGCTTTGCCACGATCACGGCGCCGATTTCCGGCAGGCTGGGTGCGATCAGCGTCGCGATCGGCGATCTCGTCACCACCAACAGCGGCAGCAGCACGTCGGCCCCGCTGGTGACCATCACCCAGATGGACCCGTTGCGGGTGGACTTCAATCTTCCGGAAAGCGATCTTGCCCTTTTGCACAAAGCGCTGGCGGCGCCAAGGCAAGCCGCAGTCACGCTGACCAGGGACGGTGACCCGACCCCGATCGGCAAGGGGACCCTCGATTTCGTCGATTCCAGCGTCGACACCGCCTCCGGCACGATCGCAACGCGGGCCAGCGTGCCCAACCCCGATCTTTCGCTGTGGCCGGGCCAATATGTCAATGTCGTGCTCGATGCCGGCATCATGCCGCAAATGACCTCGGTTCCCACAGTTGCGGTCCAGCCAAGCCAGAAGGGGCCGTTCGTCTATGTGATCAAGCCCGACAACACGGTGGAGGTGCGGCCCGTGCAGGTCGCACTGACCGAAGGCGACAACAGCGCTATCGGTGAGGGGCTGAAAAGCGGCGAAAATGTCGTCGTCGAGGGCCAGGCAAAGCTGAAGGACGGCGCGCCGGTCCGCGAAGGCGATGCCGTTGATCGGGCGCCTCCCAGGGTTGCCGAGGCTGGCAGGGCGGGCGGGACGCGGCCATGATCTCCGAATTCTGCATCCGCAGGCCTGTCGCCACCCTGCTCATGTCTTTTGCGCTCGTGCTGGGCGGGCTGTTCGCTTACAGGTTCCTGCCGGTGGCCGCTCTGCCGAGCGCCGAGTTTCCGGTGGTCAATGTCTCGGCCTCGCTGCCCGGCGCCTCGCCGGAAACCATGGCGACCTCGGTGGCAACGCCGCTGATCAAGCAGTTCACCACCATCGCCGGCATCGATTCGATCTCGACCACCAACGCGCTCGGCTCGACCTCGATTGCCATCCAGTTCGTGCTTAACCGCGATATCGATGCGGCCGCCGCCGACGTGCAGGCGGCGATCGCGCGAACGCAGCGGCAATTGCCGCCCGAGATGACCAGCCCGCCGAGCTACCGCAAGGTCAATCCGGCCGATGCGCCGATCCTGCTGATGTCGCTGGTCAGCGACACGGTTCCGCTGACCGATCTCGATGCATTTGCCGAGAATGTGATCTCGCCGTCGCTGTCGACGATCGAAGGCGTGGCGCAGGTCTCGATCTTCGGCCAGCAGAAATACGCGGTGCGCGTCCAGATCGATCCGACGGCGCTCGCTGCACGCGGTATCTCGATCGACCAGTTGCAGACGGCGATCGCCTCGGCCAACAGCAACACGCCGCTCGGCGTGCTGCAGAACGACAAGCAGCAGCTGACGATCACCGCCAATACCCAACTGAACAACGCGGCGGGATTTTCCAACATCATCATAGCCACCAGGAACGGCCGTCCGGTGCGGCTCGGCGAGGTCACCCGCGTCATCGATTCGGTCGAGACCACGACGACGGCAAGCTGGTACGACGGTACCCGCGCGATCATCATGGCGGTGCAGCGTCAGCCCGATGCCAACACCGTCGACGTTGTCGACCGGGTCAAGGCGATGCTGCCGTCCTTCCAGGATCAGATGCCGGCGGCGGCCAGCATCCGGTTGCTCAACGACCGCTCGACGTCGATCCGCGAGGCGGTCGACGACGTGCAGTTCACGCTGCTGCTCACCATCGCGCTGGTGGTGATGGTGATCTTCCTGTTCCTGCGCCGGGTAACGGCGACGATCATCCCGGCGGTGGCGGTGCCGATCTCGCTGATCGCCACGCTCGGCGCCATGTTCCTGTTCGGCTTTTCCATCGACAACATCTCGCTGATGGGGCTGACGCTGGCGGTCGGCCTTGTCGTCGACGACGCGATCGTCATGCTGGAGAACATTTTTCGCCACATGGAGGAGGAGGGGCTCTCGGCCTTCGACGCTGCCCTCAAGGGCGCACGTGAAATCGGCTTCACCATCATCTCGATCTCGATCTCGCTGGTCGCTGTGTTCATCCCCGTGCTTTTGATGGGCGGCGTGATCGGCCGCATCTTCAACGAATTCGCGGTGGTGGTGACGGTCGCCATCCTGGCCTCAATGTTCGTGTCGCTGACGCTGACGCCGATGCTGTGCTCGCGGCTTCTGTCGGTGTCGAAGGCTGAGCGCGAAGCAGCGCAGGGCGAAGGTCACAGGCACAATTTCTTCATGCGGGGTTATGACTGGCTGCTGACAGTTTGCCTGCGGCACAGGTTCCTGGTTCTTCTCGTTTTCATTGGCACGGCCGCACTGTCGGCCTGGCTGATCCAGACCTCGCCGAAGGGCTTCTTTCCGCAGGAGGATATCGGCCAGATTTCGGTGACGACCACCGCGCGCCAGGACATCTCGTTCGACGCCATGGTGAAGCTGCAGGGGCAAGTGGCTGATGTCTTTACCCATTCACCCTATGTCTCGCATGTCGGGTGGTCGGTGGGCAGCGGCGACAACGCACTCAACCAGGGCCGGCTCTATGTGCAGTTGAAGGACAAGGACCAGCGCCCCGATATCGACAAGGTGCTCTCGGATCTGCGGCGGCAGCTGGCCAATGTCCCCGGCATCGAGACCTTCATGCAGCCGGTGCAGAACCTGCGGCTCGGCGCGCGCGCTTCGGCCAGCGCCTATCAACTCGTCGTGCAGGGCCTCGACATCGGTGCGGCGGACAACTGGGCGCAGAAGCTCACCGACGCGATGGCCGCCGACCGTAGCGCCTTCACCGACGTCACCAATGACTTGCAGAACAACGCCCTGCAGGCGTCGCTGGTGGTCGACCGCGACAAGGCGGCGACGCTCGGCGTCGACACCGATACGTTGCGCTCCAGCCTCTATGGCGGTTTCGGCACCGAGCAGGTCTCGACCATCTTCGGTTCGGCCGACAGCTACGAGGTGATCATGGAGCTCGACCCGAGGATCGAGTGGTCGCCAGAAAGGATGCTGGCGATCAAGGTAAGGACGGCCAGCGGCAGCCTTGTGCCGCTCGGCGCCTTTGCCCGCGTCGATCGGACCGCCGGCGCCTTGACCGTCAATCAGCTCGGCCAGCTTCCGGCGGTGACCATTTCCTACAACCTGCCGCAGGGCGTCGCGCTCGGCGACAGCGTGAGCCGCATCGATGCGCTGAAGGAGAAGATCGGCATGCCGGCGACGATCTCGACCACCTTTTCGGGCACGGCGAAAACTTTTCAGGATTCGCTTGCCAACCAGGGCCTGCTGATCGCCGGCGCGATCCTGACCATCTATATCGTCCTCGGCATCCTCTACGAGAGTTTTATCCATCCGCTCACCATCCTGACCGGACTGCCGTCGGCGGTGCTCGGCGCGCTTGTTGCACTGCGGCTTGCGGGGATGGATCTGTCGGTGATCGCGGTCATCGGTATCCTGATGCTGATCGGCATCGTCAAGAAGAACGGCATCATGATGATCGACGTCGCGCTCGAACTCAGGCGCGAGGGGATGTCGCCGCTCGAGTCCATTCACAAGGCCTGCCTGATGCGCTTTCGGCCGATCATGATGACGACGCTGGCGGCACTGATGGGCACGATCCCGATCGCGCTCGGCACCGGCGCCAGCGCCGAACTGCGCCAGCCGCTCGGCGTGGCGGTGGTCGGCGGCCTCGTCGCTTCGCAAGCGCTGACGCTGTTCGTCACGCCGGTCATCTATGTCTACATGGAGCATTTTTCGGGCTGGCTTGTCGGGCTGTGGCCGAAGCGCCGGCACGAGCAGCCACCTGTCGAGGCCGTCGACCAGCCGTCGCTGTTCGAGAACGGAGAAGCGTTGCAGGGCGAGCCGCACAAGGCGGCAGCCGAATAGAGCCGACGGGCTGGCCCAAGCCGTGGCGCTTGCGGTGGAACGCTTGCAGCCGTAATTTACGGCCATGTCCCACGATCATAATCACGACAACGAGCTTGATCCTTTTGCCGCCCGGGTGCGCGCACTGGAGACGATCCTCACCCAGAAGGGGCTGATCGATCCGGCCGCGATCGACGTGATCGTCGACACCTATGAGACAAAGATCGGTCCGCGCAACGGCGCCAAGGTGGTGGCGAAGGCGTGGGTCGAGCCGGACTTCGCTGTCTGGCTGAAACGCGACGCGACGGCGGCGATCGGCTCGCTCGGCTATACCGGCCGGCAGGGCGAGCATATGCAGGCCGTGTTCAACACGCCGGACACGCACAACCTCGTCGTCTGCACGCTGTGCTCCTGCTACCCATGGTCGGTGCTCGGCCTGCCGCCGGTCTGGTACAAGGCGCCGCCCTATCGTTCGCGCGCGGTCATCGATCCGCGCGGCGTGCTCGAGGAATTCGGGCTGACCTTGCCGGCAACGACAAAGATCCGGGTGTGGGATTCTACCGCCGAGCTGCGTTATCTGGTCGTGCCGATGCGGCCGAAGAGCACCGACGGCTGGAGCGAGGAGCGGCTGGCGGATTTGGTGACGCGCGACGCGATGATCGGCACCGGACTGGCGCGGGAGCCGGCATGAACGGGCCGCAGGATCTCGGCGGGCAGATGGGGTTCGGGCCGGTCGCACCCGAAAAGGACGAGCCCTGTTTCCATGCCGCCTGGGAAAGGCGGGCGCTTGGGGTGACCTTGTGCGCGGGCGCCATGGGCGCCTGGACCATCGACGAGAGCCGGCATGCGCGGGAATTGCTGCATCCCGCCGACTATTATGGCTCCAGCTACTACGAGATCTGGATCAAGGCGCTCGAAACCTTGCTGAAGCGACATGGTTTTGTCAGCGACCGCGATCTGGCCGCGGGCAAGGCGGTCGACCCTGCCGCGACGCCAAAGCGGGTGCTGAAGGCCGAAAACGTGCCTGATGTGTTGGCCAAGGGCGGCCCGTGCGACCGGCCGATCGCCGCGCCGGCCCGGTTCAAGGCAGGCGATATGGTGCGCACGAAGAATTTCCATCCGACCGGCCACACAAGGTTGCCACGCTACGCACGCGGCAAGCAAGGCGCCGTCGAGGCGGTGCGCGCTGGTTTTGTCTTCCCTGACACCAATGCACATGGCCAAGGCGAAAACCCGCAATGGGTCTATACGGTGGTTTTTGACGGCGCCGAGATCTGGGGCGAGGGCGCCGACCCGACGCTGACCGTGTCGATCGATGCCTGGGAGAGCTATCTTGAGCCGGCGTGAGGCGAAGTCAGCCCCCGCCACGCTGCCTGCCGGAGTTGAGGCGCCGGTATTCGCCGAACCGTGGCAGGCGGAAGCCTTCGCCATGACAGTTGCGCTGCACGACAAGGGCCTGTTTTCCTGGAGCGAATGGGCGGACGCCCTGTCCGCCGAGGTCAAGCAGCCTGGTGCCGCCAGCGATGGCCACGATTATTACGAGCACTGGCTGGCGGCGCTGGAAAATTTGCTGTCCGCCAAAGGAGTTGCCGGCAAGCGCGACATCGATGCGCTCGCTGCCGCCTGGGAACGCGCCGCGCATGCAACGCCGCACGGCAAGCCGATCCTGCTCGAGAACGATCCCGGACCGGCCGAAGGTCGTGGCGGAACGGCCGGCTAGACCGTCTCGAATCATGCTTGTTCTCTTTACGTTCTGATCCTTGCCTGTTAAATTGCGCGGTGCGGCCGGCCGCCGATGATCGTTGGCGGCCTTGTCTTTCCCTCGCGAATCCGGTCTCTCGCGCTGATGGAATTCTCTCCTCAACAGGACGATGCGCTAAAAGCGGTCGCCACCTGGCTCAAGACCGGAAAGCCGCAGCTGTTCCGGCTGTTCGGCTATGCCGGCACCGGCAAGACGACGCTGGCGCGCTATTTCGCCGAGCATGTCGACGGCCAGGTGCAGTTCGCTGCCTTCACCGGCAAGGCGGCGCAGGTGCTGCGTTCCAAGGGCGCGGTCAATGCCCGCACCATCCATTCGCTGATCTACCGGCCGAAGGGCGAGGAGACGGTTTCGGACGAGGTGACCGGCAAGACGTCGATGTCGCCGACCTTTTCGCTCAACCGGCAAAGCCCGATCTCGCGGGCCAAGCTCGTTGTCATCGACGAATGCTCGATGGTCGACGAGCAGCTTGGCCGCGACCTGTTGAGTTTCGGCACGCCAATCCTGGTTCTTGGCGATCCCGGCCAGTTGCCGCCGATCTCGGGCGGCGGCTTCTTCACCGAGCATGAACCGGATATTCTGCTCACCGAGATCCACCGGCAGGCGCGCGACAACCCGATCATCCGGCTGGCGCTCGACGTGCGCGAGGGTCGCGAATTCATGCGCGGCGACTATGGCGCGGCGCAGGTGATCGGCAAGGAAGACGTCACCCAGGAGCTGGTGCTGAAGGCGGACCAGGTGCTGGTCGGCACCAACAGGACGCGGCGCCGCTACAATCAGCGGTTGCGCGAGCTGAAGGGGTTCAATGCCGACTATCCACAGGCCGGCGACAAGCTCGTCTGCCTGCGCAACGACCCGGCCAAGGGACTGCTCAACGGCTCGCTGTGGAAGGTGATGACCTCGTCGCGCGAGACGGTGAAACCCGGCATCAATCTGCTGGTCTCCCCGGAGGAGGACGATCCGGACCGCGGCGTCGCCAAGATCAAGCTGCTCAAGGCGGCATTCGAGGACCCGGACGCCGACATTCCCTGGCAGCAGAAAAAACGCTTCGACGATTTCGACTATGGCTACGCGCTGACCGTGCACAAGGCGCAAGGCTCGCAGTGGAACGAGATCGTGCTGTTCGACGAAAGCTGGGCGTTTAAGGAAACCCGCCAGCGCTGGCTCTACACGGCAATCACGCGCGCGGCGCAACGGCTGACGATCGTCAGATAGGCCGGTCGAGCCAGCAGCCTTGGGACTCGGGACTTGTGCGGCGTCAGCGTGGGGCCAGCGGTGTGGCGCCGAGCCATTCCCAGGCGGATGCTTCGTCCTCTGCCTCGAAATGCCTGAGCTCGACGGATGAGGAAGCAGGCAGCAAGCTCTGCGCGCTGGGTACCCAGTTCGGCTCGCCGACCGCAGCGCAGCGGCCGACATGCTCCACGGCATGGGCCGTGCCCTGTTCAAGCGTTTCGTCCGACACATCGGCCCAATCGACGCCTTCGTGATCGATCAGGCGCACCAGCACATCGATTTTCGGGTGCAGCGCGTAGGCCGCCTCCAGCAATCCAAACAGGTTTTCGGCGTCGGCAGCCGTGACATGGCCGACGACGTCGATGGCGAACAGGTCGTCGCGGTCGGTGTCGATGCGGCGAACCGCCGGCACGTCTTCAAGATAATTCACGGGTCTTCCTCTTGCTGGATATTACACGTCCCTCTGGAACACCGAAAACCCCCTGTCTGTTCCCGCCAAAGGCGGTATAGATGGCCGCGATTATGTCCGGACCCGAGAAGCCATGCCTGCAAAACTCTCCGTCAATCTCAATGCCATCGCGATGCTGCGCAACCGGCGCGACCTGCCGTGGCCAAGCGTCATCGGGCTCGGGCGTCTGGCGCTGGCCGCGGGCGCGCATGGCCTGACCGTGCATCCGCGGCCCGACGAGCGGCACACCAGGCATTCCGACCTGCCGGAGATCAGGGCGCTGATCGACGACGAATTCCCCAAGGCGGAGTTCAACATCGAGGGCTATCCGAGCGAGGATTTCCTGGCGCTCGTGGAAAAGCACCAGCCGGAGCAGGTGACGCTGGTGCCCGACGACCCTGCCCAGGCCACCTCCGACCATGGCTGGAACTTTGCCGCCGAGGCGGCGTTCCTGACACCGATCGTCAAACGGCTGAAAAAGGGGGGCTTTCGCGTGTCGTTGTTTTCCGACCCGGATCCGTCGGGCATGAATGCCGCGCGCGACACCGGCGCCGACCGGATCGAGCTCTACACGGGGCCGTATGGCAGCTTTCATTCCGATTCGGCAAAAGCGGCGAATGAGCTGGAAAGATTGGGAAAAACCGCGGATGCCGCGCTTGCCGCCGGGCTTCAGGTCAATGCCGGCCACGATCTGGTGGTGAACAACCTGCCGGCATTGGCAAAGCGCATCCCGGCATTGGCTGAAGTGTCGATCGGACATGGGTTGACAGCCGATGCGTTGGAGTATGGCATGGCCAATACGGTCAAAAGATTTCTGAAGGCCTGTGGGTGGTAGAGATGGAAGCCTCGCTTTGCGGACATGGCAGCCATCACGTTGGGGCACTTGATATTGCATCGCAGCAAGCGTAGAGCACCGCGCGCTTATCGGAGTGTCGTCCATGGCCCTTACCAACAGTGGTAGTGAGGCAGAACCAGTCGAACAATCCAGCCATCCTGAGGTCGAAAAACACAGCACCAAGGTCTTGATGCTGGGCGCTCTCGGCGTGGTCTATGGCGATATCGGCACCAGCCCTATCTATGCGCTTCGCGAAGCACTGCATGCTTCGTCCGGCACCGATCCGCGCAGTGCCGTTCTGGGCATTCTGTCGCTGATCGTCTGGGCACTGACGATTATCGTGACCATAAAGTATGTCGCCTTCGTGCTTCGCGCGGACAACAAGGGTGAAGGCGGTACCCTGTCACTCATGGCGCTGGCCCGGAAAGCCTATCCGGCTGGTTCCGGCATCATTCTTGTCATCGGTCTGTGCGGAGCCGCACTGTTTTTCGGCGACGCGATCATAACGCCGGCCATTTCGGTGCTTTCAGCGGTGGAAGGGCTGAGCGTCGTGACCCCGGCGTTCGACCCATATGTGGTTCCCATTACATTGGTGATTCTTGCCGTCTTGTTCGCCGTGCAGCGCTTCGGGACCGGCAGAGTGGCCTCGGTTTTCGGGCCGGTGACGGCGCTTTGGTTCCTGGCGATCGGCATTGCCGGATTGGTGCACATTAGCGATGATCCATCGGTGCTTTTGGCAATCAACCCCTACTATGCAGTCGCCTACCTTGCCGAGGCCAAAGCGGGTGCGTTTCTCACCGTCGGTGCGGTTTTTCTGGCGGTTACCGGTGCCGAAGCGCTTTACGTCGATCTCGGCCACTTTGGTCGCCGCCCAATCGTGCTGGCCTGGTTCTGGATCGTCTTTCCCTGCCTGCTGCTCAGCTATTTTGGGCAAGGCGCATTCGTTCTTGCTCATGGGGGTGTGCCCGACAATCCGTTCTTCCAGATGCTGCCGGAGTGGGCACTGATACCGATGGTCGGGCTCGCAACAGCAGCGACTGTCATCGCCAGTCAAGCCGTTATCTCCGGGGCGTTTTCGCTGACCCGGCAAGCGGTGCAGCTCAATCTTCTGCCCAGAATCGAAGTTCAGCATACTTCCGAGATGCAGCTTGGCCAGATTTACATGCCACGCGTGAACCTCATTCTCGCGCTCGGCGTCATGCTGCTGGTCGTCGGCTTTGGCAGTTCGAGTTCGCTGGCTTCCGCCTATGGAATTTCGGTGACAGGCGAGATGCTGATGACCACGATCTTGCTGTTCGTGGTGATGCGGTGGCAATGGAAATGGCAGACCGCGCTGGCTGCGGCGCTGGCGCTGCTGTTTGGCACGATAGACACCGGCTTCTTCCTGGCGAACATCGTGAAATTCGTTGAAGGCGGATGGGTTTCAATCGCCGTGGCCTGCATCATGGGGCTGATCATGGGGACTTGGATACGCGGCAGCCGCTATCTGTTCGACAAGACGCGCAGGAACGAGATTCCGCTCGATTTCCTTGCCGCCAATTTGTTGAAGAAGAAACCGCAGCTGGTGTCCGGCACGGCGGTGTTCCTGACCAGCGATCCGGTCAGCGCGCCGACCGCGCTGATGCACAGCCTGAAGCACTACAAGGTGCTGCACGAACAGAACGTCATCCTCTCGGTGGTGACGGCGCAGCAGCCTGTCGTGCCCGACAGCGACCGGGTCAAGATGGAAACCATCAACGATCTGTTCATGCGGGTGACGCTGACCTTCGGCTACATGGAACAGCCCAACATTCCGCGTGCGCTGGCGATCTGCCGCAAGCAGGGCTGGAAGTTCGACATCATGACGACCTCCTTCTTCCTGTCGCGGCGCTCGCTCAAGGCGTCACCCAATTCCGGCATGCCGGTGTGGCAGGACAAGCTGTTCATCGGCTTGGCGCGCACGGCAGCCGATGCGACGGAATATTTCCAGATCCCGACCGGACGTGTGGTCGAGATCGGAACGCAGGTGGCGATTTAGGGGCGGCGCGAATACTGAGCCGTTGCGATCCTTCGCGCCCCCCTCTGTCCTGCCGGACAGAGGGGGTGCTGTCCCGCCGGCTTCGGAAGTCCGGCACTCTATTCTGGCTCAGCTGGCCAGCGCTGCCTTGTTCGCTTCAAGAAACTGCTTCAGCGATTGCGGCTTCCTGCCCGACAGTGTCTCGATCGCGTCGGTCACCATGCTGATGCGGCCGGAGCGCGTGTTGGTGTCGAAGGACGTGACGATTGGGGCAAAGCCCTCGGGAACGCCGGCAGCCTTCAGGCCCTCGGTCAACGCCTCGTCCGAAAGCTGGACGACCTCGATCGGCTTGCCGGTGACGTCGGTCACCAGGGCCGCGATCTCGGCGACGGTATGGGCCTGCGGACCGGTCAGCGTGTATGTCGTGCTTTCGCTGGCGCCCGAGGCAAGGCCGGCAGCGATCGCCGCGGCCATGTCGTCGCGGGCGCCATGGGCGATGCGGCCGTCGGCCGCGGATGTATACCAGTGTCCCGAGGCAATGGCGTGCGGCAGCGACATGAACAGGTTCTCCTGATACCAGCCGTTGCGGAAAATCGTGTAAGGGATGCCGCTCGCCTTGATCGCCTGCTCGGTCCCGTAATGATCGCCCGCAAACAGCACCGGCGATCCCGGCTCAGGATTGGGCATCGAGGTGTAGAGCAGATGCGAAACGCCGGCCTGCCGCGCGGCTGCGACGGCATTCTCATGCTGCTTGAGCCGCTTGCCCCGAAGATCGAGCTCGCCGGTCGAGATGATCAGGACCCGGCCGGCGTCCTTGAATGCTTCGACAAGCGACGCGGTGTCATCGAAATCGGCTTGCCTGATGATGACGCCGCGCGCTGCCAGCTCGGCGAGGTTTTCCGGATTGCGGGTGGCGGCGATGATGCGTGCGGGCGGAACCTTGAGTGTGTCCAGCAGATGATCGACGACGCCGCGGCCAAGCTGGCCGGAGGCGCCGGTGACGAGAAGGGTATCGGTCATGGGCAGTCCTGTCGTTGCGCCGGAGCGGCGGGTGCTTATATAAGTCTCAAAAAGAGACCAGCACTAAAATAGGAATTGACCGACCCTCGTAAAGAAGGCAGTTTTGCGGGAGGTAGGCAGGCGCAGGGAACCAGCGATGGACAGCAAGGTCGTCAGTCTGAAGTCGAAGCTCGAGATTTACAAAGCGTGCAGCGGCGGCGGCAACATTGCCGACTGTCCGGTGCGCGACGTGATCCAGGGCATCAGCAACAAATGGAGTTCGCTGCTGATGATGGCGCTGGCCGAAAAGCCGTACCGGTTCGGCGAATTGCGGCGGCTGGTGCCCGACATTTCACAGCGCATGCTCACCCAGACGCTGCACGATCTGCAGCGCGATGGTTATGTCCATCGCGAGGTCTTCCCGACCAAGCCGCCGAGCGTCGAATACAGTCTGACCGATCTCGGACGCTCGATGTTCGGGCCCCTGCATCAGCTGCTCCAATGGGCCGAGCTCAATCATGGCGCGGTGCGCGCTGCGCGGAACGCTTTCGACGCCGCCGAGACCTGACTCACCGATACCAGGAGCGATGGCTTGATTTGCCGATAGCGCTGAAGGATTGTCCGGCCTGGGCGAGACGATTCGGCGGCAATGGGCAATTCTCTGGACATCGCGATTGCCGGCGCCGGCCCGGCCGGGCTGGCCGCGGCGCTCTATCTGAAGCGTGCCGGGCATCGGGTCACCATCTTCGAGCGCTTCGACGAGCCAAAGCCGGTCGGGTCCGGGCTGATCCTGCAGCCGACCGGGCTGACGGTGCTTGCCGATCTCGGCTTGCTCGACGACATCCTGGCGCTGGGCAGCCGCATCGACCGCCTGCATGGCGCCGATGCGAAATCCGGCCGCACCGTGCTCGACGTCCGCTATGATGCGCAGCGCCGCAGTCGTTTCGGGCTGGCGGTGCACCGGGCGGCCGTGTTCGGCGTGCTTTTCCGCGCCGTCCGGCGCGAGGCGATCGCCATCGAAACCGGCGTCGAACTCGAGACGCTGGAAACCGGGGAACGGGCAACGCTGATCTGCGGCAACGGGCGAAGGATAGGGCCGTTCGATCTGGTCGTCGATGCCAGCGGTTCGCGCTCCAGATTGCGGCAGCGCGTAGGGAATTCGGGGGAGCCGCGGCCGCTCGCCTATGGCGCGTTCTGGGCGTCGCTCGGCTGGCGCAGCGACGGTTTCGACGAGCACGCGCTGCTGCAGCGCTACGACAGGGCGAGCGTGATGATCGGCGTGCTGCCGATCGGCAGGCCGGAACCGGATGCCGAGAAGATGGCGGCATTCTTCTGGAGCCTGAAGCCGGCGGACGCAGAGCAGGTCAGGGCGACAGGCCTCGACGCCTGGAAGGCGGGGCTGGTTCGGCTTTGGCCCGAATGCGAGGCGTTCACGCGCCAGATCGACAGTTTCGATCAGCTTTCGCTGGCGCGTTACGGCCATCACACGCTCAAGGTGCCGGCCGGACGGCGATGGGCGGTCATCGGCGACGCGGCGCATTCGACCAGCCCGCAGCTCGGGCAAGGGGCGAACATGGCGCTGCTCGACGCGGCGGCGCTCAACTATGCGCTCATAGGAACGGATCGTGTCGATACTGCGCTGGAGGTCTATGTCCGGGCGCGGCGATGGCATGTCCGGGTGTTTCAGGCGCTGTCGCTGATGCTGACGCCGTTCTACCAGTCGGATTCGACCGTGATGCCGTTCGTCCGCGACAGGCTGGTGGCGTCGGTGGCAAAAATCCCGCCGGCGCCAAACATCCTTGCCTCGATGGTGGCTGGAACCGTAGTCGATCCGTTCAGGCGGATCGGTATCAAGGAAGCGCAGTGGCCGCCTCGCTGCGGCGGATGAGTTTCGAAAGGTGCGAACCCTTCGCTTGCAGGAATGCATGAAGGCGCTGTGGATAATCCGGGGTGACGGCGTCCTTCACCGACTTGCGTTCGTTCAATCGCTTTCGCCAGGCCTCGACACGCGGCTTTCCGCTCAGGATGCCGAACGCGCCGATCCGATCGAAGGCGTCGAAATAGCGGAAGACTGGCCCATAGACTGCATCGACCAGTGAAAAGCGCTCGCCGGCAAACCATGGCCCAGTCCGGCCAGCCGCCAGTTCCGCTTCGAGACGATCGAACATTGCCGACAGAGTTTCGCTTTCGGCAAGGAAGGCGGCCTCGGTCGGAGCGGAATAGAACCGACCAATGGCGTTGAGGATGGCCGAGCCGAACTCGATCCAGGCGCGATGCCGGGCGCGGGCCAGCGGGTCGGCAGGGTGGAGTGGGTTGGCCAGCGTTTCCTCGAGAAATTCGAGGATGACCGCCGATTCGAAGATCACGGTTTCCTCGCCGTCCTGCTGCACGCGCAGCAGCGGTACCTTGCCGAGCGGCGATATCGCCTTGAACCAGGCCGGTTTTTTGGCGAGATCGATGGTGAGGCGTTCGAACGGCACGTCCTTTTCGCAGAGCGAGATCGCCGCGCGCTGCACATAGGGGCAAAGGTGGTGGCTGACGAGAACGAGCTTGTCGGTCACCAGGCCGCCCGTCTCCAGGATGTCGGCGATCTCGCAGGTTTCATGTTTCATGGCAGTGCCTTCCGATATAAATGCAGTTGCATCTATATAGATGCATTTGCATCCATTGGCAAGCTTGATGCAATTGCATCTATCGCCTATGCTGCATCATGACGGAGAATCCCTCGCCGGCGGCCATCAAAGCCTGGGCGCGCCTGATGCGCGTTTCGCGCCAGCTGCTGGAAAGAGCCGAAGACGCGCTGAAGGACGCCGGCTTGCCGCCGCTTGCCTGGTACGACGTGCTGCATGAGCTTGCCGAAGCCGGCGAGGGCGGCTTGCGGCCGTTCCAGCTGATCGAGCGCACCCTGTTTGCGCAGTACAACGTCTCGCGGCTGCTGGCGCGGCTCGAAGCGGACGGGCTGGTCGAGAAGCTCAGGGTTGCCGATGACGGTCGCGGACAGACGGTCCGCATCACCGGCAAGGGGCGCGAGATGCGCCGCCGGATGTGGGCCGTCTACGGGCGATCGATCGCCGAGCTGGTCGGCGCCAGGCTCTCCAATAATGATCTGGAAACCTTGTCGGCTCTGCTCGGGCGGCTGCGTCATCCGGCGATGCCGGAGTGATGTGGTCCGGCTGGCGCCGAAGATCGTTGCAGCGACGTCAGACACTTCCCCGGAGGAATGCCAGTGCCGCCAGCACGCCAAACATGACGCGAACCAGATGCAGATTGCCCCATTTGAGAATCAACGCCCGCGCCTGCGGATTGGTGGCGGCTGCGTCCATCGCCGCCAGCAACCGGTTTGTCGGCAGCATTGCGATCAGCGTCCATGGCCATGGCAGGATGATCAGCACCGCCCCGATGAGATAGCCAAGACTGCCGGTCTGCCACTAGGCAACGACACCAAGAACACAGGCGACGACGGCAATTGACGCCTGCATGGCGGCGCCGCGCTTGTAGGAAGGCTGCCATTCCTGCAGCAGTGCACGGTCGTCGAGGCGAAGCCGCGCCGGCTGCTCGGCAACGCTGATATAGATGGCGGCGCCCGCGAAAGCGGCGGCAATAGTCAATGCAAGCAGGCCGACGAGCATTTTTCTCTCCGCGATAAGGCGGTCAAAAAGCGGAGATAGGGCTTGCCCCGGGTCCGACAATACGTCATAGAGGTGCCGAACCGTAACGTACGGTACGGCACCGGCCGCCGCCGTCATCGAGCAGGAAAAGAGTTTGTTTCAGGCAAGCGTCGACATCGACACCAGCGAAGCGCTGACCGAGCGGCAGAAAGCCGTGCTCGACGCCGCACTTCGCCTGCTGGTCGAGGAGGGCGATCAGTTGACCATGACCGCGGTGGCGCGGCGGGCAAGTTGTTCCAAGGAAACGCTCTACAAATGGTTCGGCGATCGCGACGGGCTGTTGACGGCAATTGTTCAATGGCAGGCCTCCAAGGTGCGGGTGGTGCCGGTCGACGGCAAGGGGCTTACCCTTGCTTCGCTGACGGTGAGCCTCGCACGTTTCGCTTCGGACTGGCTCAAGGTGATTTCGAGCGACACATCGATCGCGCTCAACCGCGTCGCCATTGGCCGTGCTGGCTCGGGCAATGATGATCTCGGCGCCATCGTGCTGGAGAACGGGCGTTTCGCGCTGGCCCGGCGCCTGAAGCCGGTGCTGGAGGCCGGTCGGCAGGCCGGGCTTCTCGAGTTCTCGGACGCCGAAGAGGCATTCCGAACCTTTTTCGGGCTGGTCGCCCGCGACGTGCAGATCCGCCTGCTGCTCGGCGACCGGCTAAAATTGACTGATGCGGCGATTGGCGGCGATGCCGTCCGGGCGACGCAGCAGTTTCTCGCTCTTCACGGAGCAAAAACCGGGCCGCAAGGCCCCTAGAGCCGGATGATTTCAGGTCAAGTCGACCTGAAATCTGAATCCGGATCTAAATCAAAGAGATAGACCATGATGTCGTCCGAAACCCGCTTCACACTTTTCGGCATCATGCTCTGAATTCAAAAACGGGAAGGAAGAAAAAATGCGTGTCTACTACGATCGCGACGCCGATCTCAACCTGATCAAGGGCAAGAAGGTCGCCATCATCGGCTATGGCAGCCAGGGCCGGGCGCATGCGCTCAATCTCAAGGATTCTGGCGTTGGGGAAATCGCCATCGGCCTCAAGGCCGGCTCGGCGACCGCCCAAAAAGTCGAGGCCGACGGGCTCAAGGTGATGAGCGTGGCGGACGCCGCCAAATGGGCCGACCTGATGATGATGGCGACGCCGGACGAGCTGCAGGCCGACATCTATAAATCCGAGATCGCGCCGAACATTCGCGATGGCGCGGCGATCGCCTTCGCCCACGGCCTCAACGTGCACTTTGGCCTGATCGAGCCAAAGGCCTCGGTCGACGTCGTCATGATCGCGCCGAAGGGGCCTGGCCACACGGTGCGCGGCGAATACCAGAAGGGCGGCGGCGTGCCGTGCCTGGTCGCGGTCAACCAGGATGCTTCGGGCAATGCACTTGATCTCGCTCTGTCCTATGCCTGCGGCGTCGGCGGCGGCCGTTCGGGCATCATCGAGACCAATTTCCGCGAGGAATGCGAAACCGATCTGTTCGGCGAGCAGGTTGTGCTGTGCGGCGGCCTGGTCGAGCTGATCCGCGCCGGTTTCGAGACGCTGGTGGAAGCCGGCTACGCGCCGGAAATGGCCTATTTCGAGTGCCTGCACGAGGTCAAGCTGATCGTCGACCTGATCTATGAAGGCGGCATCGCCAACATGAACTACTCGATCTCGAACACCGCCGAATGGGGCGAATATGTTTCGGGCCCGCGCATCATCACCGCCGAGACCAAGGCCGAGATGAAGCGCGTGCTGAAGGATATCCAGACCGGCAAGTTCACCTCGGAATGGATGCAGGAGTATCGCGCCGGCATGTCGCGCTTCAAGGGCATCCGCCGCAACAACGACAGCCATCAGATCGAGGAAGTCGGCGCCAAGCTGCGCGCGATGATGCCGTGGATTTCGAAGAACAAATTGGTCGATAAGGCCAAGAACTGACCGAAATCCGCACTTTATCATTGCACAAAAAAGCCGGCGGAGCGCTCCGCCGGCTTTTTTTACACAAAGGCCGTGTGGAGAATGCCGTTCAGGGGATCTAGCCGTAGTGCCAGTGGGGCTTTGGCTCGGTGCCGGTGAACATCACGCCGATGCGGTCCTCGCGGCGCCAGCGGACCACTGCCTTGTAGGCGATGCCGTCGGTCGGCACATAGAGCAGGAACTCGTCGGGCACGCGAGCGTCGATCGAGACCTTCAGTTCGGCGCCGCCGTCATGCATGTTGCGGACCGTGCACGTGACCTCGGAATTGGTCATGCCGGTCAGGATCGTCGCGCCCTTGAAGACGCGCTGCCTGTGTTTGTCCCTGTTTTCGTCTTCAGCCATCGCGCGCCAATCCCCGGCGATCGTCGCATTTGATGTGGTGCGATCGGCAAGATAACTAGGCCTGCCTGATAAATATAGCGTTATCGTCGATGGCGAAACGATTTCGCGGTGCCCTGGCCGGACAAAGAACAGTTCAGAAGAAGGCTGAGCCAGACGGAAACGGCGCCGCGAGGGGCGGCGCCGCCTGGAATGCATCAGTCGATCAGCTATAGGGCGACCAGCATTGCTGGCGCGGGCCGTTATAGGGTTGGAACGTGTTGTCCCAGGTGCGATACGACCGGTAACGATTGTAGCACCACCGGACGTGAGCGCTGGAAAGCCGCCCGGCACGATAATAGCGGCGCGGCGCATAGTAACCGTTGTTGTAGTAGCCCCGGTTGTAGTAGCCTTGGTTGTAGTAGCCCTGGTACAGGCTGCCAAGGCCGAACCCAAGGCCCAAACCGAGAAGCGCGGCGGCGCCGTTGTCGTCGTCGTCGTAGTAACGGCCGTAATAGCCGCCACCGTAGTACCGGCCACGATTATGGCGCCAGTGCCGCCCACCGTTCCAGTTGCGGCGCCAGTGCCGCCCACCGTTCCAGTTGCCACGGTTCCAATTGCCACGGTTCCAGTTCCGGGAGAAATTACGGCCACGCATCCAGACGTTATTATTGCCGCCAGCCCAGCTCTCGCGCACCGGCACGATTTCGCGTGCCGCGGCAGCAGTTGGGAGCGGGACGTCAGGCTGAATGGGCCCGGCCATGGAAGGCGCCGAGAGGCCGGAAAAAAGACCCAAGGTCAACATGCCCGATCGAATGGTAGTCAAAAAGAGCGGTTTCATTTCACTCTCCGAAGATTCAGGCCCCACTCAGACTAATCCTTAATCATGGACCTTTGCGTCTGAACGGAAGATGAACGGAAACGTTCCATCAACCATGAATGGGCATCGCCCAGCCCCCTTGTTTTCGGCCGCGCTTGTGGGCAAAGGTCACCGCCATGTCGCTGCGCCTCGCCACCTTCAATGTCGAAAACCTGATGAACAGGTTCGATTTTTCCGGATACCGCAACCAGCTCAACGAGGATCGCACGCTGGCGCTCTTCGACATCCAGAGCGAGGCCGAATACAAGATGCTGGAGCAGGCGCGGGCGATCGCGCAATCCGACGATACGCGGCAGCTGACGGCATTGGCCATCGCGGCCACCCGCGCCGACATCATCTGCATGCAGGAGGTCGACAATATCGAGGCGCTGAAGGCTTTCGAACACGGCTATCTGTTCAGGATGGTCGGGCATGGTTACCGCCAGAAATACACCACCGCCGGCAATGATTCGCGCGGCATCGACGTCGCCGTGATGATGCGCAACGAGACCGCGCAGGGCCAGCCGATCGAATTCGTGCGCATGACAAGCCACGCCTATGTCACGTTCGAGCAGTTCGGCCTGCACACGCCGGAACTGGCAGCGTTCGGGCATCAGGCCAACCAGCGCATCTTCCGGCGCGACTGCCTGGAAATCGACCTGACCGTCGGTGGCGTGCCGCTGACGCTCTATCTGGTGCATTTCAAGTCGATGGGCGCGCCCCGCAACGGTCTCGACGGGCGCCAGGCGACGATGCCGCTGCGCATCGCCGAGGCGCAAGCGGTGCGCCGGATCATCGAGGAGCGTTTCGGTGGGGATCACGCCGCCGACAAATATTGGGCGATCTGCGGCGACATGAACGACTATCGGCAGCGCGTGAAGATCTCCGGCGACGCCTTTGACGGCTACCGCTTCGAGGTGATCGATGAGAGCCAGTCCTGCCTCAACGTGCTCACCGCCGGCGGCTTTTGCGAGAATGCGGTCGAGCGGCGCCCGGAAATGGACCGTTGGACCTTGTACCATACGCGCGGGCCGCAGGAGCGGCATCTGTGCCAGCTCGACTACATCCTGTTGTCGAAGGCACTGGCAGCCAGGAACGCGACCGCCGTTCCCGACATCATCCGCAACGGCCAGCCCTGGCGCACGATCTTTCCGGCAGGCCAGGAGGTGGACCGGTTTCCGCGTTGCGGCTGGGACCGGCCGAAGGCGTCGGACCACTGTCCTGTGGCGATGACCCTTGAAATGACCTGAGGATCGTTTTCGTTGAGCTTCGACCTGCCGCGCAACATCATCCTTCCGGTCGACGCCGTCGACGTCAGGCTCGACCCCGGCCCGCATCCGTTCGAACGCGACAATGCGCAAGCGATCGCCGAGAATTGGCGGCGCGAGACCGCAGCCAACCCGGCGCTGTTCGACGGCACCGTGGTGCTGCTTTCGGCGCTCCGCTATCGCGACAGCAGCCTCGTCGGCCGCTGCCATGCGGTGCGCTACTCGACCTTCATGCTTTGGCGCGGCAATCGCCAGGTGGCGGGGGCCGAGCACGCCTATGCCCACGCCATGCTGGTCGCCGGCGACAATGCGCTGGTGGCGATCCGCATGGCGTCGCACACCGTCAATGCCGGTCGCGTCTACTTCGCCGCCGGCTCGTTCGAGCCAACCGATTTCCGCGACGGCCTTGTCGATGTCGACTTCAACATGATCCGCGAGGTGCGGGAAGAAACCGGCCTCGACCTTGCCGGCGCGGCGCGCGGCAGGCGCTACTATGCCCTGTCGACGGCAACCGGCACGGTGATCTTTCGCCGCTATCGCGAGACTGCATCCGCCGACGAGGTCGCGCAGCGCATCAGCGCCTTTGTCGCCACCGAGGCAGAGCCGGAGATCGACGGGCCGGTCATCATCCGCAGGGCCGATGACCTGCCGGACGGGCTGATGCCGCACATGAAGCCACTGATCGAGTGGCATTTTGCCGACAAGGGATAGTTTGTCGACAGGAGTTTGCCGACAGGGGTTAATGACGCATCTTGTTCTCGATGGTTTTGCGATCGTTGCGGGCGGCGACGAAAAACAGCATGACGCCGATACCCAGCAGCGCACCCATCGTCGTTCCCATCGTCTGACCGACAACCTGCTGGAAATCGGCGGTGACATGATCGGGGTTGGCCATGCCGTAGCTGGCCAAATACCACCAAAAGCCCGCCAATGCGGCCTCGATGATCACCGTCACCAAAGCCACTCGCTCTTTCTTGCTCATCCCACTATTCCCCCCATATCCCCAACGCGATTGCTAGCACCGCGGGCTGTTCCGCGACAGGGGCAGGGCGACGGCCGCGCCAAAATTTTGGGGACATCTGAAGGCGACGCACGCTGCGCCGCGCTATTCATGCCTCAGCGCGTCGATCGGATCGAGCCGCGCGCCGCGCAGCGCCGGGAAGAAGCCGAACACCATGCCGATCAGCGCCGAGAAGCCGACGGCGAGCAGGATCACCGCCGGGCTTGGCGCAAACGGGATCGCCAGCGTCAGCGAGGCGAGGCCGGCCAGCGCCAGGCCGATCAGGATGCCGATGATGCCGCCGAGCAGCGACAGCACGGTGGCCTCGACCAGGAACTGGATGAGGATGTGCTTTTCATGCGCGCCGATGGCCAGCCTTATGCCGATCTCGCGGGTGCGCTCGGTGACCGACACCAGCATGATGTTCATGATGCCGATGCCGCCGACCAACAGGCTGACGCCGGCGACCGCGCCCAGCATGCCGGTCATCGTCGTGGTGGCGCTCGCCATGGCGTCGGCGATCTGGGTCATGTCGCGTATCGAGAAGTCGTCTTCGCGGTCCGGTGGGATGCGGCGTGCATCGCGCAAGATGTCCTCGACGCGCGGCAGCAGCTCGGTGGTCGCCGTCCCGTCGTCGGCGGCGACGTAGATCGAGTCGATGTCGCGGTTGCCGGCGATGCGGCGCTGGTAGGCGGCGAGCGGCATCAGCACGACATTGTCCTGGTCCTGGCCGAAGCCGGTATAGCCCTTCGGCTCGAGCAGGCCGATGATCTTGCACGAGGTGCGGTTGACGCGAATGATCTCGCCTTCGGGGTCGCCGGCGCCGAAGAACTGCTGGCGCACGGTTTCGCCGATCAGGCAGACGCCGGTGCCCGAGCGGATTTCCGAATCGCTGAACGGGCGGCCCGAGACCAGCTTCCAGTCGCGCGCATCGAGATAGGCGCTATCGGTGCCGGTGACACCCGACGTCAGGCTTTCGGTGCCGAAGATGACGCGGACCTGCTTTTGCGAGGCGGGCGAGATGGCGCGGGCGCCGCTCAAATGTGCGACAAGCGCGGCAAGCTCCTTGCTGCCGAGCGGACGTGTGGCCTGGTCGAGCCCTCCCGGTCCGCCGGGCCCGGCCGGGCGGCCGGGGCGGACAACCAGCAAATTGCTGCCGAGCTTGGAAATGTCGGCCTTTACCTTTTCGGTGGTGCCCGAGCCGATGGTGAGCATGGCGATGACGGCGGCAACGCCGATGACGATGCCGAGCAGCGTCAGAAACGAGCGCAGCACATTGCGGCGCACCGAAAGCAGCGAGAGGCGGACGGTTTCCCAGATCATGGTTACACCACCTCGAGGTTCATGGCATCGGAGGCGACGTGGCCGTCGAGGAAGCGAATTGTGCGCTCGGCATAAGCAGCGACATCGGCCTCGTGGGTGACCATGGCGATGGTCAGGCCAAGCTCGGTGTTCAGCCGCGTCAGCAGCTCCATGATCTCGTGCGTGCGTGCGGTGTCGAGATTGCCGGTCGGTTCGTCGGCGACGAGCAGGGTCGGCCTGGTGACGATGGCGCGCGCGATCGCCACGCGCTGCTGCTGGCCGCCGGAGAGCTCGGCCGGCGTGTGGTGCTCGCGGCCGACAAGGCCGACCTCGGCCAGCGCCTTCATCGCGAGGTCATGACGCTCGCGGGCGGCGACGCCGCGATAGATCAGCGGCAGTTCGACATTCTCCACCGCGGTGGTGCGCGGCAGGAGATTGTAGCCCTGGAAGACGAAGCCGACATAGAGATTGCGCAGCATGGCGCGGCGGTTGCGGTCGAGGCGGCCGGCATCGATGCCCATGAAGCTGTAGGTTCCGGCCGTCGGTGTGTCGAGGCAGCCGATGATGTTCATCGCCGTCGACTTGCCCGAGCCGGACGGACCCATGATGGCGACGAATTCACCGCTGCGGATGGCAAGATCGACGCCAGCCAGCGCATGCACCGTGGCCTCGCCCTGACCATAGCTCTTCCAGACCTTGTCGAAGGTGATGAGCAGCGAGCCTGACATGATTTCAGCTCCGCTGCTGCGCTGCGGTGATGACTTGCGCACCTTCTGCGAGACCGGAGGTGATCTCGGTCAGCTCGCCATCGGTGGAGCCGACTTTGACGTTGACCGGCCGGGGCCGGCCATTCTCCAGCACGTAGAGCGTGCGCGAGCCGTCGGTGGGCTGCGCCGTCGCCTGGCGCTGGCGGTTGCCGCGTGGACGGCCCATACGGCCCGTGAACAGGTCGCTCAGGCTCCACGCTCGGGCAGCAGATGCCGCCGGCCGGTAGCGGAAAGCCGTCGACGGTACGGTGAGCACGCCTTTTGCCTCTCTGGTGACGACCGAAACGGTGGCAGTCATGCCAGGCCGCAACAGAAGCTCGTTGTTGTCGACCTCGAACCGCGCGTCGTAGGTGACGACGCCGTCGGTGGTGACCGAAGCATAGGAGATGTCGCGGATCTCGGCATCGAACGGCCGCTCGGGAAAGGCGTCGACGGTGAAGCGGGCATGCTGGCCGGGTTTGACCGCGCCGATGTCGGCCTCGTCGACCGCTGCCTTCAACTCCATGTTCCTGAGGTCGGCGGCGATGACGAACAGCACCGGCGCTTGCAGCGAGGAGGCAACCGTCTGGCCGGGATCGACCGAGCGCGTCAGGACGATGCCGTCGATGGGCGCATAGATGGTGCTTTTGGCGAAGTCCGTCTGCTGCGCCTTGAGATCGGCATTGGCGATGGCCAGATTGGCTTTGGCGCTGTCGAGCGCTGCCTTTGAGCGGTCGCGCGTCGCTGTCGCCGCTTCAAGCGACTGGTCAGTCGCCATGCCGCGCTTGGTGAGCGCCGCCGCGCGCGCAACCGCCCTTTCGTTTTCGGTGAGGGTTACGATGGCGGTCTCGACATTGGCGGCCGCCGCCGTGGCGGAAGCCTCGGCGCGCTCGATCTGCACCTCCAGCTTGGCGGTGTCGAGCGCCGCCAGCACATCGCCCTTCTTCACCTGCTGGTTCTCGTTGACCGCGACCGAGCGGACGACGCCGGACAGTTCGCTCGAAATGTCGACCTGGGTGAGGGGCTGCAGCGTGCCGGTCGCCGATACTTCGACCGTGAGGTCGGCGACAGCGGCCGGCACAGTGGTATAGTCGATCTTGGCGGGAGACGCGGCATACCATTGGTACCCGGCCAGGCTTGCGGCGACGACGACCAGCACAAGCAGGCCATAAAGCCAGCCGCGACGCCGTTTCTTCTTCAGACCCAGGCGGTCGAGCCCGAGTGCCGTCTTTATGTCGGAAGTGGATTCCGTCTTTGGCAGATTGACAATCTGGTCCACGCCGGACCCCTATAATACCAGTGATGTCCCAACCGGTGCACTGATCAGGCCGAATGGTTCAAATATCAAATTAAATTTCGCCCATGTTTGGGCCCCTGTTGGGATTGAGGCAGAAGGCTTTCTACAATGCTGACCCGGAATTACTTACTTTACGACGTGTTCACCACCGAGCGGCTGGGCGGCAATCCGCTGGCCGTCGTGCTTGACAGCAAGGGACTGGACACTGCCGCGATGCAGGCTATCGCGGGCGAGTTCAACCTGTCGGAAACCGTTTTCGTGCTGCCGCCCGACAATCCCAAGCACCGCGCCCGCATCCGCATCTTCACGCCCGACCGTGAGATGCCGTTCGCCGGCCATCCGACGGTGGGCGCTGCGATTGCGCTTGCCGAAATGGCTGGCGATGGCGACACTGCCGGCATCTTCGTGCTGGAGGAAAACATCGGCCCCGTGCGCTGCGCCGTCAGCAAGCACGATGGCGCCATCTTTGCCGAGTTCGACCTGGCCAAGCTGCCGGAGCGGCTGGAATTGTCCGCCGACCCGGAAGCGATCGGGGCGGCACTTGGCCTGGGGCCGCACGAAGTCGGCTTCGAAAACCACCGCGTCTCGTTCTGGTCGGCCGGCGTGCCCTACGTGACCATTCCGGTCGCCGATCTGGAGGCGGCGGCCCGGATAAGGCTGGACAACCAGGCGTGGTCGGAACTGGCGCCCCGCAAGAGCGATTGGGCCCTCGCCAGCCCGTATGTCTATTGCCGCGAGACGGTGAACCACGACAGCGCCTTTCATGTCCGCATGATCGTGCCGGGGAGTCCATCCTATGAAGATCCGGCGACCGGTTCGGCGGCGGCCGCCTTCGCCGGCGCGATCATGCATTTCGACGGTCCGAGAGAGGGTGTTTCCCAGCGTTGGATCGAACAAGGGCTGGAGATGGGGCGGCCTTCGCGCATCCGCCTCGAACTGAATGTCGAAGGCGGCAAACTCGCCGCCGCCCGCATCGGCGGCCATGCCGTCAAGGTGGCGGAAGGCCGGATGTTCGTCTGATCGCGATCGGCTCGAGCCGATTTGTCGGGAAATGAATCCGGCAGGGCTGGACATGGCGGATGGCGGCGGCTATATGCCCGCCGACGCTGGTTTTACCGGCGAGTGGGTGCGTAGCTCAGTTGGTAGAGCAGCTGACTCTTAATCAGCGGGTCACAGGTTCGATCCCTGTCGCACCCACCACTTAAGTTCTTGAAAAAGCGTCATATTTCGAAATCACCAAAATAAAATCAGCAGGCACTGTGTTTCAAAGTGTGTCGGCTTCCATTTGATCGATCGCCTTCTTGAGCGACTTAAGGCTGTTGTGGGAATAGCGACGGGTCATCGAGTCCGTCTTGTGCCCATCAGATCCTGGGTCGTTTTGTCTGCCACGCCGGACTGTAGCAGCCAGCTGGCAAACGTATGGCGCAGATCGTGAATATGAAGCTTTGGCATCCCCGCCCGCTTGCGGATGCCCAGCCGCCGGTCTTCAGCGGGCAGCTATCAGGACACGTCTCTCGCGAGCTGGTCATCACAGGCATTGGACCGGTCTTGACGTTTCGCGACACGGTCGTTGTATGAAATCGCATCTCTTCCTCGCAAAAGAAAAAGGGCGCTCCGGAGAGCGCCCTTTGATCGGCTTGATTGGTAGGTGGTGATGGCTAGTTGAGCAGCCGCTTAGCAGTTTCTTTCGTTTCCGGCGGTATTACAACCGGAATAGACATGGGTGGGTGCGACATGAGAAGCCTTCTTTCGGTGCTTCGGGGTGAGCGGTCATTGCCGTTCACCTACTGGGTTTGTTACGTCGGGGGCTCCCTGGCAATTCTTGCTGCGTTTTACGGGTGGGTAGTATCTACCGCGTCGTTTATTCATTATCCTTCTGTCCATCAAATCGGCCTCTATCTGCTCTTCGCCGGTTTATTCTTCGTCACCTACATTGTCGGAGCGGGCGTGGCGCGAAGCGCCTTGAACAGGCAGCCGCGAGATGCTTGGACATGGATTGCAATCGCTGTTGTAGTTCTAGCGATGTTCAGGGTTCCGGTGGAATACGTCTGGCCAACTTCCGGGCAGGAGCGCGAACGCGAAGTGACGGTACAATTCGACTTGATCAATGCTGGCCTGCCGAAGAGGGTTGACGAATTAACGGTTTTGAACCGCGTCTCTTATGCGAGAAAGCGTGTGACCTATCACTATTCGATAGACGCAAACGCGCCCGTAATAGATATTCAAAAGATCAAAAGACTTGGGCTCAATCCCATCTGCGACATCTGGAGAAGTTCTTTCGAGGGCGGAGAGCTGGTAGACGTTGAGTATCGCTACCTAATCAATGATGCCACTATGTCTTTCTTCGTTTCTCGGGAAGATTGCTTGTGAGTCCCGGGCAGTTAAGAGAACATCCAAAGCCTGGGCAATCTTCACGGACTCTTGACGCTAGTGGTGAAAGCCTGACGCTTGGCACCCCCTCGGAACGGCAAGGTTGGCAAGCAGCCGGCGTCGAACGGGGCTAGCCCGCCCTATAGCGTAGACGATCTTCAGTGGCATGCCACTCTTGCTGGAATCAAGAGTTGGCCCTACCGTTGCAGCAGGGATTGGGGGACTGACATGAAATCAAGGGTTAGACTGTCGGCTGGTGTGTTAGCCTGCTTGAGTGTTTCTGCATGTGTAAACACTCCGCCTGGCCAGAATACCCCTGGCATCGATGGGCCTCGGCCCGGCGGGTATTCTTTGTCTTGGACAGAAAAGACAGCGCCATCGACACCGGTGATAGTCTACCAGACCACCTCGATCAGTCCTGATTGCGCGCCAGTCGGAATACCTGAGGTGATGGTTGTCTCTGGGCCAGAGCATGGAAAAATCAAATTTCGAAGAATGCCCATTCTTCCTAACGTCACGAAGAAGCATAAGTGCCACTGGGTTGAGGTTCCTGGCATAAAGGGAATTTACACACCCAACGCCGGCTTTGTAGGTACCGACAAAGTTAGGATACGGAGCAAGTTGACGGAAGGCGGTTACGCCTACGGGAACGTCACTGTTTTGGTATCCAATTAGCGGCCTGCCCAGCCGCGAGAACTTATCTTCGGCTTGACCGCAATGTTCGCCGGAAGACGGATCTTTCGCATTTGCCAATGTCGGGTAGATTTCTTGCCGTCCACCAGTACCAAGTGTCAGACTTTCACCACTAGGTCTAGTTCGAAATCAGAGTATAAACGCGGCCGACTTAGAGTCTTCAGGGCTTAGTTTTACTCCTATGGTGCAGGTTTGAGGCGGCACGAAGTAGAGGAACAGCGCTGCAGCCAGCACAATTAAAGAAACCGCACCCATTAATACGATGGCCGCTGCCGCAGAAAACCAATAAAACGAGCGTAGAATACTGCGGTCTGTTTTCTTTTCATGGCCTCTTACGAGCATGACCATTCCGACCGAGCTGAAGATAACTCCCGCAAGGGCCGACAGAATAAATAGGTACATACCGGTCTCCCCTGGGGTCGCCGAGGTGATCGGGCTGTTTTACTGACAGGCAGCAGCCCGTTGCGCGTCGTCTTGGATGGGGGTCTGTCGCAGTCCGCGGACGGCGCCCCAATAACTTTTCAGTCGTTCGTCGATCATGATGCGAATGGTCTCATCAACTCCTCTATGCTGGTGCTCATTACGGAAGCGAGGCTCTGCAGCTCCCGTACGGTGAAGTCGTGGAGCCCGAGCTCCATCTTCCGCACCGTGAGTCGGTTGACCCGGATTTGATCAGCCATCTCGTGGTATGTGAAGGCATGATCGATTCCCGGAATTTGTTGAGACGGATCCCGATCGAGTGATGCCGGTAGCTCAACGGCTTCTGGCCAGACAGGGCAAGTTCGTTCGGTTCCAGTTGCAGCCTCAGCCCCAGCCCCAGTCGCAGCCTCAGCCTTTGGGCGGCTTGGACACGTCTTCTTCCGACATGGGCTTTTCTGGTCCGGCTTTCTCGCCAATACCGGACTTGTGGGCAAAACTGTAGAGAAGGCCTGCCGCGACCAGGACCAAAAGCGTGCCGAGCGCCGCCACTTGCCACAGGCCTAGCCCGCAGGCCACGCCAATTGCCCCGGACAGCCACATGCCTGCACCGGTCGTCAGCCCGTGAACCTCGCCTTTCGAAAACAAAATCGTTCCGGCAGCAAGGAACGCGACGCCAGCGGTAACCGCTTCGACAACACGAATCGGATCGACCCTCACGGAATCCTGCTGAAACATCGGCGCGTGAATGATTTCAATCGTCAGAATACCGAAGGTAGCCGCTGCCACGCAGACCAGTATATGGGTGCGAAGCCCGGCAGGCCGATTTCGCCATTCGCGTTCGAACCCGATCGCCGCACCGAAGATCGACGCCAGTAGAAGCCTCGCCGCAATAACGGGAAACGGGACGTATGTCGGATGGCCGAATTCCTGGAGAAGCTGTTGCATGCGTAACCCGGGCTGACCGGCCACAACGTGCTCGGGCCGACCAGGTTCCCCAGGGCAAGACTTGATTCCAGGTTGACGAGATTACCTCTCTGAAACACCGGCCTCGGCAAAGCTTGCCATGCGGGCATGGCATTCGAGCGCCGAGCGGACGATGTTGACGGCGAGGCAGGCGCCGGAGCCTTCGCCGAGCCGCATGCCGAGGTCGAGCAGCGGCGGCAGGCCGAGCGCCTCGAGCAGCCGGCGATGGCCGGATTCGGCCGAGACATGGGCGGCAAGCGTGTGGGCGAGGCCGGCGGGGTGCAACCTTGCCAAGGGCGCGGCGGCGGCGGTGCAGACGAAGCCGTCGAGCAGCACCGGCACGCCTGAATGGCGCGCGGCCAGCGTCGCACCGAAAATGGCGGCGAGTTCGCGCCCGCCGAGGGCTGCCGCGATCCCCAGCGGGTCGGCAAGGGCTTCGGCGTGGCGCTTGAGGCCGGCCTCGATGGCGGTGATCTTGCGCACCAGGCCGGCATCGTCGACGCCGGTGCCGCGCCCGGTCCATTTTTCCGCGCCGCCGCCAAAAAGGGCGGCCGAGATGGCTGCCGCCGGCGTGGTGTTGCCGATACCCATTTCGCCGAAACAGACGAGGTCGAGATCTCTGGTCACCGCGCCGTAGCCGGCCGAGATGGCGGCGAGGAAGGCTTCGCCGTCCATTGCCGGCACTTGCGTGAAATCGCCGGTCGGATAATCGAGGTCGAGCGGAATGACGTCGAGCTCCGCACCGGCGATGCGGGCAAGCTGGTTGATGGCGGCGCCGCCGCCGGCGAAATTCGCCACCATCTGCACGGTGACTTCCGACGGGAAGGCAGACACCCCCTGTGCGGTGACACCGTGGTTGCCGGCAAAAACCAGGACTTTTACGCGATCGAGCTGCGGTATGTCGCGGCCCTGCCAGCGGGCCAGCCATGCGGCTATTGCTTCCAGCCGGCCAAGGCTGCCTTGCGGCTTGGTCAGCGTGTCCTGGCGGCGGGCGACAGCATTTGCCGCGGCCTCGCTGCCGGCAGGCAGATCGAGGCAGGCCGCGCGCAATTCATCAAGCGATTTGAAAGGCATGGGGGAAAAATCTCCGAAACAGAGTCAGGAAAGGAAAACTGAAGCGACGAGCAGGATTGCGATCTCGCCAGACTGCTGCAGCGCGCCGACCGTATCGCCGGTCTGGCCGCCGATCTGGCTGCGGCACAGCTCGCGGAAGGCGGCAAACAACAGGCCGAGCAGGATAAGCGCGGCGACTGCGCCACCGAACCCTAGCGTCAGCAGCGCGACGGTGCCGAGCGCGGCGCCGGCAATGGCGGCTTCGGCCGACACGGTGCCTGCATCGACCGAGAGGCCGTCGCTGCGCGCCGCCGGCAAAAGATGCATGAAAGCGCCGAACAAGCCGCGCGAGGCGGCATGCGCGGCAATCAGAGCCCAGAACATCTGGGCCGGGCCGGCGAATTCCGAAAGCACACTCCAGCGGATCAGCAGCGACAGGGCGAGCGCGCAGGCGCCATAGGCGCCGATGCGGCTGTCGCGCATGATCTCCAGTTTTTTCTCGCGCGTTTTGCCGCCGCCAAAGCCGTCGGCGACATCCGAAAGCCCGTCTTCATGCATGCAGCCGGTGGCGAGCAAGGTCGCGGCCAAGGTCAGTGCTGCTGCCGGGCCGGCGGCAAGGCCGAGCCAGGTCCCGACCGCGTAAACCAAGCCGCCGATCAGAGCGACGGCAAGGCCAGCGACCGGCGCCGCCCAGATCGCGGCAGCAAGGCTGCGGTCCCGAAAATCGACGACCGGCAGCGGCAGCCGGGTGAAGAAGACGACGCAGAGCGCGATGTCATCGAGGATTTGCCGAGTGGAGAGTGTCATGTTCTGCACTTTGAGCATGATCTATTCCAAAAACCGGTCCCACTTTTCGGGATCATGCTCTAGCCTCTCGCAATGGCATGGAAGAATGTGCCGCTGACATGGCCGCGGCGGTAGCCGGAGGCGCCGAGCGGATTGCCTTGGCCATCAGCGAGGTCGGCCAAGGGTTCGTCACTGCCGGTGGCAATCATCTGCGCATAGTGGAATTCGTGGCCGCGGATCAGCGCGCCTCGGTCTCCCAGCGGACAATCGGCGCGCAGCCGCGCCTCGCGGTAGCCGAGGTTCATCTTTCGCTTGGCAAAGCTGGTCGAGTGACCGAGCAGGCCGAGCATCGCGTGCGTCTCGCCCGATGCGTCCTCCAGCGCTTCGCCGAGCACCATGAAGCCGCCGCACTCGCCATGCACCGGCCGTGTTGCCGCAAACGCCTCGATGCCGGCCCTGAAATTCGCAGCCGCCGCGAGGCGGCCGGCGTGAAGCTCGGGATAGCCGCCAGGCAGCCAGCAGACATCGCAATTTTCGCCGGGCGCTTCGTCGGCAAGCGGCGAGAAGCGGATGATTTCAGCCCCTGCCTTGCGCCAATGCGCGGCGACATGCGGATAGAGGAAGGTGAAGGCGGCATCCTCTGCCAGTGCGATGCGTTGTCCGGGCGGTGGCAGCGCGTCGTCGAAACTGCCGGGAGCAGGCGCGAATGGCGCCGCCAGCGCCATGATGGCGTCGAGATCGAGCGAGCGTTCGACCATGTCGGCCAGCCGGTCGAGATGCGCCATCAGATTCTCGTATTCGCCGGCCTGGACGAGGCCGAGATGCCGCTCCGGCAGGTTGAGCGAGGGATCGCGCAGGATCGCGCCGACCACCGGCAGGCCGATCGCCTCGATCGCGTCGCTGCAGAGACGGCGGTGGCGCTCGCTGCCCAGCCGGTTGAGCACGACGCCGGCCATGCGCACATCAGGGTCATAGCTGGCAAACCCCTTGGCGACGGCTGCCGCCGTGGTCGACTGTCCGGAAACGTCGAGCACCAGCAGCACCGGCAGGCCGTACAGCCGGGCAAGATCTGCCGCCGAGCCGGTGTGGCCCGGAGCAGCGGGAATCCCGTCGAACAGGCCCATGGCGCTTTCGAGGAAGATGAAATCGGCATCTTCAGTTGCGTCGCCTGCCAGCGCGTTGAGCAAATCAGGCGGCATCGCCCAGCTGTCGAGATTGACGCCGGAAAGGCCTGTCGCAGCGGTGTGGAAGCCGGGGTCGATATAGTCGGGGCCGGACTTGGCGCCGCGCACCTTGAGGCCGCGCCGCGCGAGCGCGCGCAAGATACCGATGGTGACGCTGGTCTTGCCCGAGCCCGAGCGCGGCGCGCCGATGATGATCGCGCGGGTCATGGCTCGCCCGCCAATGCCGCGCGCATCGCGACGATGCCGCCGACGACGATCAGCGCCGGCGCGGTCAACCCGGCGGCGGCCGCCTCCTCGGCGATGGTGGCAAGCGTGGCGACGACGATGCGCTCCTGCGGCGTCGTCGCGGCGACGATCACCGCCGCCGGCGTCGGGGGGGGGGGGGGCCCCCGCGCGCCCCCCGGGGGGGGGAGAGGGGGGCGGGGGGGGGGCCCAGAAAAAAAACACCCCCCGGGGGGGGGGGGGGGGGGGGGGTGGGGGGGGG
>NZ_JBVVQJ010000019.1:0-127593 GCF_055811475.1 Mesorhizobium sp. WSM4829
ACGGGGCTGCGCGGCGGACACGCCAACGTCACCGCTGAATGCCACGCCATTTTTGCAGAACTTGACGCACACAACTCTTTTGCGGCGGTGGTGATTGGCGAAAGCCAGGATCACGGCCGATCTCCCCCCAAGTGGAGGAGATGTCCGGCAGGACAGAGGGGGGCGCTGTCCCGCCGCCATCAAAGGTTCTGCACCGTCGTGACGCTCTGTTGTAACGGCATGGATCCCAGGGTCTCCGCGACGTCGCTTCGCTCCTGCTCCGCCCTGGGATGACGAAGGAGTGGTGGCCTGCGGCTAATCGCAGACGTTGGAGATTGTGCAGCTGGACCGTCGACAATCCCTTTCAGGCTCGCTCTCAACCAAGTCCTCTGTGCAAAGGAACTAGGGGTATCCTTGGCGAGCCCAAAGATACGGCGCTGTCGTTGGCGAAGAAAAATTCTTTGGCAGCGCTGCATCTGGTTCCAATCGACCGTTTCTAAGCTTACGATCATTTTCGACAGTTCGCCAGCGGGTAAGGCTGATTGACCTGGGGGTCTGCGGCACATGTCATGTTACTGCGGGTTAGAAAGATATAGCCGACCTTCCTCCAGGCACTGCCCTCGTCAGCAGCGCCTGCAGTTCCTGCGCCTGCAGTCCCTGCGCCCGGCCAGGGACCGTCTTGCCCTGATGTGGCGCACACGCCGCACTGACGCGTGGACGGACGTATGGCGATGAGCTCGAAGGACGATCCTTTCGGCCCAGCGGGCAAGACCGTTTTTCGCGCACCGCGCCGCGCTGAGAAATCAGCGCCGGCTCCTCACAGACCTGTTCCCGACGACGAGCAGCCCGGTTCCTCGCGGGTCAAAGATTCAACGGTATTCGATCCGAGTGTCGCTCGGCATGCACCGCCGGGGTGGACATCCGGAACCGTGATTTATCAGGGGGCAGACCCCGGCGCAGCGGCGGCAACCGGCTCCGTTGCGGCGGCGCCGGGCATTCAGCAGGACATCCTCCTGCATGCCACGGACAACGTCAGATATTCCGCAGCAAATCAGATCCTCGCCGCGGCCGCGCCTTTGCTGATGCTGTTGGGCCAGCTCAGGCTTATGGCTGTCGAAAGACAGGCGGAGCAACTGGCGGGACATGTCGCCGAGGCGATCGAAAAATTCGACCGGACAATGGAGAAAGCCGGCGTTCCCGAAGAAGATGCACGGATCGCAAAATTTGCTCTCTGCGAAACCGCTGACGACCTCATCGGCAACCTGCCTTGGCCCAGGACAGACGCCTGGGCGCAGCACAGCATGCTGTCACAGTTCTTTCACGTCGTGCCCACCGGCTCGGGCTTCTACCAAGCGCTGAACAAGATACTGGCGGCGCCGGAGGCACACTGCGATTTGCTTGAACTGATGCATGCCTGCCTGTCGCTGGGGTTCGAAGGCCAGTATCGAGGCCTTGCGGGCGAGGACAACAATCTCGAACGCGTTCGCCGCGACGTCTACGAGACGCTTCGTTACTTCAGGGCGCGCGCCGACGACGACATCTCGCCCCACTGGCAAAGCCTGGCGGTTTCCAACCCACAGTCGTCGGCCCGGTTGCCGCTCTGGGTGATTGCGGCGGCTGCCTCGGCGCTGCTGACGGCGGCGTTCTTCGCATTGCGGGTCTTCATTACCAACGAGGGCGATGCCCTCGCCGGCAGGCTGCTTGCGCTCGATCCATCGACGCCGATCGCCATCGAACGCGCCAGCGTGGTGCCGTCGGCTGCGCCGGTGAAAGTCGCTCCGCCTGTCGCCCCTACCCGTTCCCAGATCGATCGCATCCATGCGGCACTGGCCAAGGCTATCGCGCGCGGCGGGCTGAGCGTCGGCACGCAGGGCAGGTTCATCATCGTGGAGATCAACAATGTCCTGCTGTTCCCGTCCGGCAGGGCCGAGATAAAACCGGAGTTTGGACCAATCGCCGCGGACATCGCCGCCGCGCTGGAACCGGAGCCTGGACCGATCATGATCGTCGGCCACACAGACAATGTGAAGCCGCGGAAATCGAGCGAGTTCAAATCCAACTTCGACCTTTCCATCGCCCGGGCGAAGGCCGTCGCAGCTGTCATGGCGCCACGGTTCAGCAAGCCTTCGCGGATCACCGTCGACGGCAAGGGTGAAGACGAACCGATCGCCGACAATGCGACGCCGGAAGGCCGCGCCCAGAATCGCCGTGTCGACTTGATGATCCCCAAGGAGGAAACGCTGTGAGCACGGCCATTTGGAAGCGCCCATGACGCGCTGGCTGCTGCGGATATTCAGCGCGATCGCGTTGGCCGGTTTCGCGGCAGCCGTCTGGTTTGCCGGACCATTGATCCGCTTTGCCGACACGCGTCCACTGGCACCCGTCTGGCTGCGCGTGACGGTCATCGGCGTGATCGTTGCGATCGCGACGCTGTTTTATGGAGTGCGTTTCTGGCAAAAGCGAAAGGCGCAAAAGGCGCTCGAGACGATAGTCGCCCGCAATGACGACAGGGATGACGACTCGCAGGTGCTCGAGGCTCGGATGAATGAAGCCATCGCTGCGCTCAAGCGGTCGAGCGGCAAGCGCAATTTCCTCTACGAAGTTCCCTGGTACGTCGTCATCGGCCCGCCCGGTGCCGGCAAGACAACGGCATTGGTCAATTCAGGCCTGAATTTTCCGCTTGCCGGTTCGGGGGATGCCCAGCCGGTGGCCGGCGTTGGCGGCACACGATCCTGCGACTGGTGGTTCACCGACCAGGCGGTGCTGATCGACACCGCCGGACGCTACACCACGCAGGATTCCAATGCGCAGAGCGACAAGAAGAGCTGGCTCGCCTTCTTGTCGCTGCTGAAGGGATACCGCACCCGGCAACCGATAAACGGGGTTATCCTGGCCATCAGCCTTGCCGATCTCATCAGCCTCGATGATCGGCAGCTTGACGTCCATGTCGTTGAAATACGCAGCCGTCTGCGCGAAATCCACGAAACACTGAAAATCCAGTTCCCGGTGTACCTGCTCTTCACCAAGGCCGACCTTGTCTCGGGTTTCATGGATTATTTTGGCGGCTTCGACGAGCAGCGCCGCCGCAAAGTGTGGGGCGTGACATTCCAGACCGCCGACCGCAGCAAGAACATGGCCGGTGAAGCACCGGCCGAATTCGACGCATTGGCAAGGCGCCTGGCAGAGGAGATGGCCGACCGCCTGCAGGAAGAGGCCGATCCGGTCGCGCGCATAGCCATCTTTGGCTTTCCAGCTCAATTTGACGCACTGAAAGCCCGTATCGCCGGTTTCGTCGCCAGCATATTCGATCCGGCCCGCAGCCAGGTGAACGTCAGCCTGCGTGGATTCTATTTTTCGTCAGGCACGCAGGAAGGCACGCCGATCGACCAGGTGCTGGGCGAAATCGGTCGCAGTTTCGGCAGCGCTTCTCGCGCCCATCTTTCCGGCACCGGCAAAAGCTTCTTCTTGCATGATCTTCTGACCGGCGTCATTTTCGCGGAATCCGGCTGGGTTTCATACGACAAATCGGCTGAAAGGCGTGCAGCGATCGCCAGGTATGGCGGCCTTGGCGCAATAGCATTGATGGCTGCCGCGGCTCTGGGCACCCTGGCCCTGAGCTTTTCAGCCAACAGGTCGCTGATCGCTTCCACCACGCAAGCTGCAGGCCAGTATCGCGAGACGGCGGACCCGCTCCTCAAAAGCACTGAAGTCGCCGATGTCGACCTTGAAAACGTCATCGGCCCGCTCGACCAGTTGCGTGAGCTGCCGGCCGGCTTCGACACCGGTGACTTGCCGACCCCGATCCAGGAGACGTTCGGCCTCAGTCAGCGGGAAAGACTTCTTTCGGCATCGAAGACAGCTTACCGGCAGGCGCTGGAGCGCATGTTCCGCTCGCGCCTGCTGCTTCAGGCCGAACGGACGATCCAGGCCAGGATGGCTGATCCCACCGCGCTCTACCAACCGCTGAAGATCTACATGATGCTTGGCGGCAAGGCGCCCAAGGTCGACGACGAGCTGATCGTGTCCTGGATGAAGCAGGACTGGGAGCAGAACCGGTATCCGGGTGAAAACAACCGCGAGGGACGGGCGCAACTCGAAAAGCATCTGCGGGCCATGCTTGCGCTGGACGACGCCTATGATCCGGTTTTCGAACTCAACCAGCCACTTGTCGAAGCCGCTCAACGCTCGCTCGGACGCATGAGCCTTGCCGATCGTGCCTCTGCCCTGGTGAAGTCGGCGGTATACGCCGCAGCGCTGGACGATTTTTCGGTCTCCGTCAAAGGCGGCCCGGAAGCGCAGCTGTTGTTCGAGCGTGTCAATGGTGGCGATCTGTCGGGCCTGCGCGTTCCCGGTATCTACACCTATGGCGGCTTCAACAACTTCTATCTCGGACAACTCTCGCGCATTGCGCAGATGCTTGTCGACGACCAGTGGGTTCTCGGCGGCGGCGCCGAGCAAGGCGGCATCGACCAGGAATTGCCAAAACTCGGTCCCGAACTTGTCGAGCGCTATGGCAGGGAGTTCGCCGCTGCGTGGAACGGCGTTCTCGAAAAGCTGAAGTTCAAGCCAATGCTGGAGGACAAGCCGGACTATATCGTGCTCTCCGCCGCCGCGTCACCAAGCTCGCCAATCGACCAGCTTTTTACCGCGATAGCCGACGAAACAGCGCTGACGCGAGAAGCTGGTTCCAGTGAAGAGTCAGGCTCCGGGGCCGAAGCCGGCATGCTTCAAAACCAGCCGCAAAACGCTGCCGATATCGCCAGCGGATTGGCCCGCATCGGCATTCAAATCGCCGGCGGCAAATCGCAAAGCCGGGCCGGCACGGGGTCCGCTCGCGCGCAAAACCAGTACCCCGGGGCGAACATCGAAGCGCAATTCAGATCATTCCAGGCTTTGGTGAACGGTCCCACCGGACGCCGCCCCATCGATGCGCTGACCCAGAATTTCCGCGACATCCATCAAAGCCTGCAATTGGCGGCCGATGTCCCTTCGCAGACGGAACGCGCCAACATGAATCTGCAGCTGCAGATATCCACGCTTCGCGCCAATGTCTCGCGGCTGCCCAAGCAACTCGCCCGAATGGTCACTGCGACCGCCGACGAGCTTGACGGCAACGTCGCAGAAACCTCGCAGACGAATTTGAACCAGCTGCTCGACCAGACGGTCACGCGCGTCTGCGAGGAGATGGTTGAGGGCCGTTATCCTTTCGCCAGCGATGGTCCGGAGGATATTGCGATGGCGGATTTCGCGAAACTGTTCGCTCCAGGCGGCCTGATGGACCGGTTCTTCGCACAGAATCTCGCATCGCTGATCGACATGACCGGCCAGGACTGGAACTGGAAGCAGGATGCGCGTTTCGGGCGCGACCTGTCGAAGTCGACCTTGAAAAACTTCCAGCTGGCGGCGGAAATCCGCAACGCCTTCTTTCCTTCAGGTGGTTCGCTGCCGTCGGTCAGTGTCACCTTTACACCGTTTTCACTGCATGGCGATGCCGATACGGCGGTACTCGACGTCGATGGCCAGATCGTCCAAAGCAACCAGGCCGGCAACGCGCCAAGCACGGTGACCTGGCCGAGCGGCATGGCTTCCGCGTCGGCGAGCCTGAGCCTTATGCCGGAGATGCCGGGCCGTGAGTCCGCGATCAAGTTCGACGGTCCGTGGGCACTGAAGCGCCTGCTGGACAAGGCCGATATCACCGGCACCGGCGGCAACACGCAAGCCCGCTTCGTGATTGGCGGACGTGATGTCGCCTATACGGTCCAGGCCAGCTCGGACCAAATCCCTCTCTTCCTACCTGCGCTTTCCGGGTTCAGCTGTCCAAAGGCGTTTTGAGATGAGCTCTAGATTTTCCAATACGGTGCGGCGGCCCATCGGCAACAGATGGGCGGACGTTTATTTCGATACTCTAACGTTCGAGCCTGTGGCAAACTGGCGCGAGCGAGCGCCTGACGGTGCGCTGCAGAGGACGCTTGAGAAGCGCTTGGTGGCAAAGTGAACAATGTCGCCCTTCCCTTTGAAAGCTTCGGCGTTAGCCACAAAGGCTGTGTCCGTGAGCTCAACGAAGACAGCTATCTGGTCGAGCCGGACACCGGCCTGTGGGTGGTGGCCGATGGAATGGGTGGACATGATGCCGGGGAAGTCGCTTCGGCCAGCATCGTCGATCATCTGGCAACGATCGGCATTGCAAGCTCTGCACCGGATCTGCGCGCGCGCTTCGAGGACCGGCTGAGCCGGGCCAACGCCGAAATCCGCAGGATATCGCAATCCCGCGGGGTAACCATTGGCTCCACTGTCGCCGCCCTGCTGGCGATGGATGGGCGGTTTGCCTGCCTGTGGGCAGGCGACAGTCGCGTCTACCTGATCCGCAACGGCTCGATCTCGCAGATTTCGAAGGACCATACCGAAGTCCAGGAACTTCTCGACAAGGGCATGATCAGCGCAGCAGAAGCGCTCGCCTGGCCGCGCCGCAACGTCATCACGCATGCGGTCGGTGTCAGCGACGAGATCGTGATCGATTTCCAGCAAGGCGAAATCATGCCGGGCGACATATTCGTGTTGAGCACCGACGGGCTGACAGCGCATGTCACAGACGCCGAGATCGAGGCGGCGGCGGTGTCGGCGACGCCTCAGGCGGCATGCGAAAACCTGCTGCAAATGGTGCTGGCGCGCGGGGGAACGGACAATGTCACGATCGTGCTCGTGAAGATCGGAGACGGGCGCAATGGGGCCTATCCCGGTCCTTCCAGAGCGGAAGGCTGAGGCTGATGAGCGCCGACGACAAGACGCGGATATCGCCTGACGTGGCCACCACAGCCGTCGGCACGCAACTCAGCGGCATCTATGAACTGGACGAGCGGATCGCATTCGGTGGCATGGGCGAAGTCTACCGTGGCCACAACATCCAGACCGGCGACCATGTCGCCATCAAGATCGTATTGCCCGAGTTCGCCCGTGACCAGACGATCCTGTCGCTGTTCCGCAAGGAAGCGTCGATCCTCAATCATTTGTCGCACGATGCGGTCGTGCGCTATCACGTCTTCACGATCGACCCCGGTATCGGTCGCCCCTACCTCGCCATGGAATTCGTCGACGGCCAGTCGCTGTTCGATATCATGCGAAATGGCCCGATGCCGACGGAAGACGTGCGCAAGCTCTGCCATCGTCTGGCTTCCGGCTTGAGTGCCGTGCACCAGGCGGGAGCGATACACCGCGACCTCTCCCCGGACAACATCATCCTGCCGGGAGGCCGGGTCGATCGCGCAAAGATCATCGATTTCGGCATCGCGCGGTCGGCGACCGTCGGCGGCGAGACGCTGATCGGCGGAAAGTTCGCGGGAAAGTACAACTACGTTTCCCCAGAGCAGCTCGGGCTGTACAGCGGCGATGTCAGCGAGCAATCCGACATCTACAGCCTGGGCCTGGTGCTGGCCGCTGCCCTGCGCGGGAAACCGATCGACATGAGCGGCTCCCAGTACGAGATCATCGAAAAACGCCGAACCGTTCCGGACCTGTCCGACATCGACGCCGATTTTCGTGGAATTGTCGAGGCCATGCTGCAGCCGGATCCACAGGACCGGCCGATCAGCATGGCCGATATCGCCAGGGCGACACGCGACGACACGGACGAGGAGACAAGGCCGCCAACGTCGATCACGCCGCGCGACCGGACGCCGCGAACCGGGGGAACCGCCGCGCCTGGCCCCAAGCTTGCCGGTCCCAAGCTGGCAAGTCAGCCTCCGGCGGCTGCCGGTGAGCAGCGCTTCGTTCCGCATGTCCGGCCCGCACTTCTGTCCGAGCCAAGGCCTTCGCCAGTTGCCGGTCCTGCTCGGGCGGTCTTGCCAAAGGTCCCGGCAAAGTCCGCCAGGACCCGATCGATCGCGATCGCTGCCCTGGCGACATTGGCTGTCGCGTCGGGTGCAGGCGTTTATCTCAGCGGCGTGATGACGCCTTCCACGCCGAGCGCCGGCGATACATCGTCTTTGTCGCCAAAAGCATCCAAACCTGCCCCGACGGACAGCGCTGCAAATTCGCCGGGCGATGAGCCGGCAAAAGCAGTTGCACCTGAGCAGTCACGAACAGAAGCCACTGCGCCGCCAACCGAAAGTCAGGCAGGCGCGGATCAAAAGTTGGAGCCGGCACGGCCCGCCGAAGTCCTCTCACCATCCGAGGAAGCCCCGGAGCGGTTGGCATCGGAAGAAAGCTCGGAGCCGGCGGCATCCGCGGAAATCTCGGAGCCGGCAGCAGAAGAAGCGCAGTTGCCAGCTGAAAATCGGGCAGATGCCGCGGCGGATCAAAGGCTGGAGCCGACACGGCCCGCCGAAGTCCTCTCGCCATCCGAGGAAACCCCGGAGCCGGCGGCATCCGAGGACACCTCGGAGCCGGCTGCAGCCGAGGCGCCATCGCCAGCTGAAAATCGGGCAGACGCCGCGGCGGATCAAAAGTTGGAGCCGACACGGCCCGCCGAAGTCCTTTCGCCAACCGAGGAAACCCCGGAGCCGATTCCGCCGCGCATCCAGGTCGCGCCAATGCCGCCGGCCGACAAGGCTTCGCCCCCGGCGCTCCAGCCCGAAATGATGGAGAGCCGGAAGCCCGATCAGCCGGCCAGCCAGCACGCGCGGGCCGAAAACCAGACGGATGATGCGAATGCAAAACGGCAGCGGTACGAGCCGGCGCCAGGCAAACAGCCGGGCGAAGCCACTGTTGCCTTGAACGTGCCGAAACCGGAACTGGCACTGCCGCCGAAAAATGCCCTCGACCACGCTGCGCAACGGGTCTCCTGGGTGCGGGACTTCAACGGCGGCGACTGTTTCTATGCGACGTTGACGTCGGCAACCGGCGCCGCCGTCGCGATCGAAGGACTGGGCACGGAGGTCCAGCCGTTCGAACGAATGCTGTCCGATTTCCAGGCAAAATTCCGTGTCGAACCGGACATCAGCGTCCGCCTCATTGAGCCGGCTCAATGCGAAGTCACCAACTTTCTGCGCTTTCTGGACCAGATGCCGGCTGACAAGCCGCAGCTTGTTCTCGATCGAACGACGGTGCCGAGCGGCTCGCCGATCGGCGGCACGCTGGTGACGCATGGCGGTCTCATTTCCAGCGTGCTGCTGATCGACCACAGGGGCATGGCATTCAGCCTCGACGATCTTATGCTGGCGCAAGCCGACAAGGCCACCTTCAACATTCCGATCGATCTCGGCGCAGCTGACAAGGCGGCCGGCAAGGTCGTGCCGCAGATCATAATGGTGATCACGGGTCCACAGGATATTCAGGCTGCGGCGTTCTCCGCGCCGACACCAGCCGCGCTGCTGCTGCCCAAAATTCTCGACGAGATCGACGCCGACCGAGCTGAGTTCTCCGCAACGGCAAAGTACTTCCGGCTCGGCGGATAGCATGGACGCCGATGGACCTCCGCAGCTCGCGTTTTCCCTTCCTGACCGCTGTCCCGCCCAACAATCAGCGTGACCGGCTTCGCGGCCTGCTTGCCCTGACAGGCCGTATCAGACTTACGGTGATATTGGGCGCGACATTGCTGGCTCTCCTGTCGTCCCACGAAGCGCGCGCCGAATTCACCGTCTGCAATCAGACGCTCGACGTCGTCAATCTCGCTGTCGGCCAAAAGGTCGACAATGCGGACCAGACCGATGGCTGGTGGACCATCGGCGCAAATCAGTGCGTGAACGTCATCCGCGAGGAACTCACCAACCGCTACATCTACATCTATGCGACGGACGTTTTTGGCCATGCGACCCTGACCGGGTCGACCGAAATGTGCATCGACCGGCGGCGTTTCTCGATACGCGGCATCGATGAATGCTGGCAGCGCGGCCATATCGCCGCACGATTTCTCGAAGTCGATACGCTTGAACAGGTGCGGTGGACCTTTTTTCTGACCGGAAGCAATCCGTGACGCACAGTATCGACACAAGCTTCAGGCTGAAAAAGCAGGCGCGCGCCGCCCTGCGCAGACGCAGGCTGTGGCGCAGGCTTCTTGCCGGTCTTGCTGTGGCTGTCCTGTTGTCGATCGCTGCCGGCTTCTATCTCACCGCGGATTATTGGTCGTTTGGCGACGAAGACGAGGAGTTGCACGCCGTCGAGGGAACCGACGATGTGCCAGCCGATGCATCTGTCTATGTGCCTGCCATCATCGATCTCGCAGGCGACCCGATGTGGATCACCCTTGCGCCCGACACCGGCGGCGCAACAAAAAGCCAAGTGATCCCGCGGCCGGCAGAACTCGATCAGGCCGGCGTTTCTCCGCAGATCGAAATTCTGTCCGACGTGATGCTTAGCGCCAGCGAAAAGTTCATGACGACGATACCGTCGACGCAAGAAGATTTCGCCTTCTTCCAGGCGCAGCGACAGACCGCGCCGGCGCCATCCAACGAGCTGCAAAACGATGTTCAGCCACCGCCCGTACCAAACGACGCTCCGGTTGCTTCGGACCCGCATGTCGATGATGCCGAAGCAGGGTGGGGCGAAACAATCGATTCAGGCGAGGCAGCCCTTCCCGCGTTCCAGAAAACCCAGATCGAAAACAACACAAGCGTTGCAAATGTCATCAGTGAACATCAACGCTACGAGGCTACCGAGGACATTTTCGTAAAGATCCTCAACGACCGCAGCCTGGACAGCGTTGCGCTCGATGCGCATTTCTCCGCCGAGGATGCCAGGCTGGCAGGCGAGGCGCTGAAGGCGCTTTTCAATCGGGAGAGCCTTGAGCCAGGTCATGTCGTCGCCATGCGCGGTTTCAGGCCGACGCGCGAGACGACAACCATGTCCCTCATGCAGGTTTCGATCTACGCCAAGAACGTATTTGTCGGCACGCTGACGCGCAATGCCGCCGGTGTGTTTGTGTCTGGTGTCGACCCCTGGGTCCGCGAAGATTTGTTCAACTACTCGGGCGCACAGGCGCAAGGCACGCACAAAAGGCAATACCGGCTGCTCGACGCGATCTACTCGACAGCAGCGCGCAACAAGGTTCCAACCGGCGTGATCGGAGAAGCGATCATGTATCTGTCGCGAGGACAGGATCTGGATGCCTTCGCCAGCGAAGACCAGCGTCTGGTCCTGATCTATTCGCAAAAACCGCGTGGCAAGGAAGAGACGGCCGGACGGGTGCTGTATGTCGGCGTCCGGGGTAGCGAAAAAAGCCTCGACTGTTTCGTGTTCCAGCAGACCGACGGCCAGTTTGCATGCGTCAGCGGCGACGATCAGGTTCGCTCGCTGACAGTGGCCAACGGCATGGTCACACCGGTCAACGGGGTCATGACCTCGACTTTCGGCCCACGCAAGCACCCAATCCTCGGAACCGTTCGCATCCACAAGGGCGTCGATTGGGCGGCGCCCCTGGGCACGCCGATAGCCGCCGCCTTCGACGGCGAAATCGTCTTTCAGGGCGATGGAAGCGGCTACGGCAATCTGGTCAAGATTTCGCACGGAGACGGCAGCGAGACGCGCTATGCGCATATGCAGAAATTCGCTGATAAGGCCGGTGTCGGCGCGAAGGTGAAGGCAGGCGATATCATTGGCTACATCGGCACCACCGGTCTCTCGACCGGGCCGCACCTGCATTTCGAACTCTATCGCAATGGCCAGGCGATCGATCCGCTGGGCACGGTCACGGCAATCGCGACGGACGCTTCCGCTGTCGAAACGCTGACCGAGCGTATCGTTCAAGTCGAAAGTGGCGGCAAGGCCCGCGCCAAGAACCCACTTTCTTCGGCAACCGGCGCCGGTCAGTTCATAACCAAGACGTGGATCCGGATGATGAACACCTACCGCCCCGAGCTGGCGCGGACACTGTCAACCGCCGACCTGCTCGCTCTGCGTTTTGACGCCACCATCTCGCGCGAGATGGTCAGCAATCTGGCGCGCGAAGGCGAAGCCTATCTTCGGGCACGCGGCCACCAGATCACAGCCGGCCGGCTTTATCTCTGTCATTTCCTGGGAATGGAAGGCGCCCATCAAGTGTTGTCGTCGCCGGGTTCGGCGCAATTGAGCGCCGTGCTCGGATCGGCCGTCATTCAGGCCAACCCGTTTCTCACCGGCAAGTCCGCCAGCTATGTCGTGAGCTGGGCCGAAAGGAAAATGGGGCGGAAGCTGAGCCCGGCGATGGTTGAAGTGAGCCAACAGACAACGACAACGACGGAAGTCCGGCAGACATCGCCCGAGTTCGAAAAATACAAGCAGGCGATCACGGCTCTCATAGGCTCGATGCAGAATACCCTTTGAACCTGCTTCTCGAGGCGTGCGAGTTTGCCGTTAGTCCATTGGTGTTCCTGCTGCCAAGTGCTACTATAGCCAACTTTTTTGGGCCTTTGTGAACCAAAACTGTGGTCGAGATCACATACGCCCAGGAGCCATTTTGGCATGCGCAGACATCGATAGTGCGCCCCGGCGGGGCGGAGGGCTGGACCATGAAAGCATTTGCCGTCTTTCTGAGCGGGTTTGTCCTGTTTGTCATCACGTCGCTTGGAGCCGAGGCTGCCGCGCCTGATGCCAAACGCGTGGCACTGGTCATCGGCAACAGTAAATATGTCCATGCCGTTGCCTTGCCCAATCCCGCCAACGATGCGCACCTCATCGCATCCACGCTACGCAATGCCGGCTTCCAGGTGATCGAGGGGCTCGATCAAGACAATGCAGGCATGCATAGCCTCATCAGTCGGTTTACCGAGCAATCCTACGATGCCGAGCTCGCCGTCATTTTCTATGCCGGCCACGGCATGCAGGTCGACGGCAAGAATTTCTTGATTCCGATAGACGCCGAACTGACATCGCCCGCTCATCTCAAGACCCGCACCGTTCAGATCGACGACTTCATGGCGGCGTTACCAGCCGAGCCGGCGATCGGCGTCATCATCCTCGATGCCTGCCGCGACAATCCATTGGCCAGGACGCTGGCCGCCTCGATGCCGAGGAGCCGTTCCGCCTCGTTTGGCTCCGGACTGGCGCCGATTGAAGCAAGATCGGACGGCGTTGGAACCGGCGGAGTCTTGATTGCGTATGCAACCGACCCCGGGGCCATCGCTTTCGACGGCAACGGCGTAAACAGTCCCTACTCCGCAGCGCTCGCCAGACACCTGACTGAACCTGGCGTTGAAATCCAGAGCGCGCTGACGCGTGTGCGCGGCCAGGTGACCGAAACGACACAAGGTCGCCAAAGACCTTGGCACAACGCATCACTGGGACGCGAGGTCTTCCTGGGACAGTCCAAAGCGGAAGCGGCGCCTGCCACAAAACCGATCGCTGGTGCGTCCGGCGCGATGACACCGGCGCCTGCCCCGGTGACCAACGAGCCTCCTTCCTGGGAGGTTGAGCAGCGTCTGTGGGACGAAGCTTCCAAGCGCAATTCCATTCCGTTCTACGAAGCCTATCTTGAACAGTTTCCGAGCGGCCGCTTCGCCACGGTCGCACGGCTGAACATCGACCAGTTGAACGAACCGAAGGCCGAAAATCGGCAGGTCGCGGCAGTCGATGAGGACGAGGCCAACGCAATTTCCGGCTCAGCCGTTCGCACCTCGGTTGGAGTTTCGGACGAGGTGAAGCAGACCCCGGGCACCGAGTTGACGGAAAGCGCGATCGGTCTCGATCGCCAGGGCCGTATCGATCTGCAGTTGCGCATCGAAGCCTTGGGCAACGAGCTTGGCCGTATCGACGGAAACATAGGCCCAAAAACCCGCCAGGCGATCGGCATCTGGCAAGCGAAAAACGGCCTGCCGCAGACGACCTTTTTGACACGCGAGCAACTGACGTTCCTGGTGATCCAGACGGATCCAATGATGGAATCGGTGCGCGCCAGCTACGCTGCCGATCTGGCTCGAGCACAGCCGAAGAAACAGGTGCAGCAGGCCCGCACAAAGAAGCCGGTGGCACAGAAGGCCCGCACACAAAAGCCGGTGGTTGGCACAGAAGCCCCGCAGGCAGCAGGTCGTGGTTCGACGGGATGTTCCGCCGCCGGACAACAACGACTTCCTGACCAAGGCGCTGATTTTCGGCACCGGTGTGGCCGTGGGTGGCGTGCTCAACAACAACTGACGAGCCAGTTTCAGGCGTGTCGACGCGGGCCGTGCCTCGGTGGTCGGAGCGGCCCTACTCGGTCCTTATCCGCATTTCCACCCGGCGGTTTACCGGATCGAATGGATTGGGGTTGCGCGGGTTGGCTTCGCCCAGGCCTGTCGCTTTGATGCGGGCAGGATCGATGCCGTTGGAGGTGAGGAAGGTTGTTACCGATCTGGCTCTGCGTTCCGACAGCCCCTCGTTGTAGCGCTCCGAGCCGGTTGCATCTGTGTGACCCTCGACAACGAAGTTCAAAGTGCTCAGTCGGCTGTCCTTCAGTGCCTTGGCGAACTCGTCCAGTTCAGCACGCGCAGTCGCATCGAGTTCCGCAGAATCAAGGCCGAAATTGATCAGCATGTCGAGGCTGGTTTTTTCCGCAGGCGCTGCCTTGTTCTTGCTGTTGCACTCTTCTTCGGTGCCGACGCAAATTCCACGCGGCGGGCCGAGCTCGCTCGCCGCGTCAAAAAACTTCACGATGTCTTCTGATTTCTGAAGTGGATCGGCAAAAGCGTGGGTCGAATAAAACGCGACCGTAAACACGAAGGCTAAACTGCCCAACCGCATAACGGTTACTCCTGTCTTGAGCATCGATTTCATCGACTGCGGACAATACCAAATTGCGAAGCGGTTGTCTGTCAATAAACGTCAAGCATACGAGTGGTGGAGGGCAGTTGCATCTTGCCAGGGACTGGAGACTTGACCCGCCCCGCCCAGGGCTTCAGTGTCTGGTGTTCCCTGGGGAAAGCGTGGCGCCATGGCCAATGAGCTTCGATTCAAAACGGCACGGGACCTTTTCATGGCCTGCCCCGCTGTTTCCAGGGACATGGTGGCACTTCCGACCGAACAGCCTTCAATCGAGTTTTGCCGCGCCCTGCTGGCCGGGCGGGTGCCCGAGGAGGCGATCACGTTCTGTGCCTATCTGCTTCCCGAACGGGCTGCGGTGTGGTGGGCACATGAATGCCTGAGCCACCTTACCGTTCTGCTCGACAGCACGGATCAGGAGTTGCTCGCGGTTGTTCGTGACTGGGTCAGCGAACCGGAGAGCCCTCACCATCGCCCGGAAGTGGACAAGGCTGCGGCAATGCCGCCAACAACGCCGGCCGCCTGGATTGCCCTGGCTGCAGGACGGCATGGCAACGGTTCAGCCATGGAGGCGCCAGCGCTATCGGCCTTGCCGCCAGCCGCCCGCGCTGTGAGTGCGGGCGTACTGGCCGGACTGGCACGCGTTGCGTTGGAAGACCGCTTTTCAGTTCTTTCCGCGTTTGTCGAAATGGGCATCCAGATGGCAGAGATCGAGGCGCTGCGCCAGTCAGCGGATGCGAGTTAGACCGTAGCCGTGTCAGCGAACGGGATACGTCCAAATTGAACGAGAATCAGGCTCTAGCTATCTGATTTAGCTGCATTGTGCGACGCCAAGTGACCCCACGTGGCTGCAGAATGCTCTAGTTGTTTGGCTTACTTGCAGCGCAGCAGCCATTCAACGCTATCCTCCCCAGCCGCCGCCGCCGCCTCCGCTGCTCCCGCCACTCCCGCCACTTCCGGCACCCCCGCCTCCTCCCGAAGAAGGAATGATTACGGGACGTGCGGCAGCAGGCTCGTCCGCGGCCGGACTAACCACTTTCCTGGCGGCCACCTGTTTGGGAGCCGGGTTGACGACCTTCCGCGGCGCCACGGCTCTGCGAACGACCTTCGGCGCCGGTGCCGGCGTCGCCACCAGCGGCGTCGGTTGAAGGGGTGGCCAGGATGTGCAGCCCGTGACCCCCGCCAAGGCGATGGACAGAGTTATCCCGATTGTTGCCTGCTTCCGATTTCTGCCCACCATTGCCTCCTTGTTGATCAGAACAAATCCCGACGCGGATTGGCTTGTTCCCAGACCGCCCTGGCCACCTTGACGAGTTGCTTGTCGACAGAACCGCTCAACGGAATCTTCGACTTGAGTTCCCCACGCAGCTGCTTCAACGCCGCCGCTTTCGGCTTGGCCCCGAATTGCGCCAACGTCGCCCGGGCGTCAGGCAACTCATTGCGAAGATCGAGCGCAACCGTGAATGCCAGGAAACGCACGGCGACGGCCTGGTCGGCGTTGTCGCCCTTCTGCATCTCGAGGGCCGCGCGATCATAGGCGCCGGACTGATCACCGCGCGAGGTTGCCAGTTCAAACAGGCGTTGGGCTTCATCAAGGTTCTGCTCGACGCCAACGCCATCACGGTACATGCGCGCAAGACTGCCCGGCGCATAGGGCTGGCCGAGGTCGATGGCTTTCTGAAAAAGCGCCAGCGCAGCCTTCGGATCCTTCTCGACGCCCCTGCCGCTGAGGTAATTGCGACCGAGCAAGTTCATCGAATACATGTCCTGGCGCTGGACGCCGGCCTCCAGGAAGGCAACCGCGCGGGCCTGATCGGCGGGCACGCCGTTGCGGCCTTCGGTGAAGATCGCCGCGAGATCGTTCATGGCATAGGTGTGCCCCATCGATGCCGCCTTGAGCAGCAGGTCCAGCCCCTTGCCGGTGTCGCTCTCGACGCCGTAGCCATGGAACAGGGCACGGCCCCACGACGTCATCCCGTAGGGATCGCCCTTGTCGGCCGCAGCGGCGTAGAAGGTGTTGGCCTGCTTGCGGTCGACAGCCTGGCCCGTTCCCGTAGCATGGAGGTAGCCGAGCTCGAACACCGCGCGCACATGCCCCCTGTCGGCGGCCTGCTGGATGGCTTTCCTGGCTTGGTCGACCTTGCCGGCTGCAAGCAGCGCGCGTCCCAGTTCATAACGGAAGCGGGCGACATCGGGATACGCCTTCACCGCAGCCTCGCACAGCTTCACCGCATCGGCGCCGATTTCATTTGGCAGCAGGCCGGGGACGACGCCCTGAAGGTCGAGAGGTTCGCCGGCAGCCAGGTCGCACGGATCGACGCTTGGCGACAGTTTCATACTGGCGGGTTTGGCTGCTCCGCTGTCCGCCCGAATTTCGAAGGCGATCTCGACCGGTGCGCTGGCTCCGATCTGGGGTTCATAGCGCAGCCCCTCGACTTCGCCGACCGTCAAGCTCGATTCGGGCGACAGGGTCCGATCCGGCAGCGAAAGCGTCCCCGTTGCCGGATAGTTTGTGACTTTCAGGCTGACCGCCGCATCGTCTGTCGGGACGTCGAGGTTCAGGGCAACGGCGCCGACGCCGACCGGAACGTCGACGTCCCGGTTCTCGATCGCCTCGGCCGCACCGGTGACATGAATGCCGCGCTGCAGCACCTGCTGCTTCTGCTCGGCTTCGAGCGAGGCCAGTACCTGTTCGCCCTCGGCTCCTTCGCCGCTCTTGACCCGGAACACCAGCATGCCCTTGGCTTCGCCGCCCCAACTGTCGCGTGCGGCATAGGCCAGCATATCCATCTCTTCCGGCTCGCCAGTTCCCTTGGGGACATCCAACTGCAAACGCGGCAGATCCTTGCCCTGGATCAGGTCTCCCGCCTCGATGACCTTGCCGTCCAGCATCAGGCGTCCCAAGGCGGGTGGTCTTTCGATGCTGACGGTTATTGTCCCGCCATCGACCTGGACCGGTTCCGGGAGGTCCAGATCGTTGGGGCCTGCCCCGGACAGCACGACTTTCTCCAATACCGGCGGCAGCGATGGGCGGCTGATGCGACGCATCAGAACGACTTCGTCGATCAGCGAAGAGTTCTCCCAGGGAACCTGCAGGCCCTTGGTAGCCTCAACCACATCCCGGCGGACGGCCGACATGACCGTGCGGATCTCCTGGTTCGGGGCGAGCGCGCGACGAGAAAACGCCGATGAGAAAGGACTGAGGTCGCCGGCGCCGTCGTAGGCGACCGCGCCGGGTTCGGTGGCGAAAGCAATCAGTGTGTTCAGTGAGCTTCTTACTTGCGCAAGGCCGGTGCCGCTGGCAGTAAGAAGCTGGTCCCTGAGCCAGTAGTCCTTGCGAGGGAATGGATTGTTGCGGCAGGCATCGAGGATGATCACCTGGATCTTCGATTTCGAACGCATCTGCTGCAGCACATCGTTCAGCTTGATTGCCTGGACCTCGACGTCCGCCGCATCTTTCAACGAGGCATCGACAGGAATCAGGAAATTTTCGCCGCCGATCTGAAAGCCGTGGCCGGAATAGTAGACGACAGCCACATCCGCGCCGTCCACGGCGGCAAGATAGTTGCGGAACTGATCTTCAAATTGCAGCTTTGTAAGATTGCTCGCGACGAAAACATCAAAACCAGCCGCTCGAAACGTGTTGGATACGTCCACCACATCCTTGGCCGGGTTCTTGAGGGCCGAGATTTCCTGGTAATCGGAGTTGCCGATTACAAAGGCGACCCTTCGTTCGACTGCAGAAGCGTCGAAGGTCGCGACGCTTGCGAGCATCAAGGCCGCAACGAATGCGCAACGTCGGAGCATGGCAAATCCCTTAACCGTCGTTACCTGGCGACCACAAGAACACAGCTTGCAGTGCCAAGGTCCGTTAGAGAGCATGCTATCTGCCGAGACAGAAAAGAGAGAAAAGCCGTCGCGACAGCGGTATATTCCTCACTTGATCGGTCCCTAAATTACATCAGAGCCCGAGTGTCCGCAATGATCGTCAAACGGATTCTCAACCTGGCTATTTGCTCGTGGTCGATACGGTCCCCTCGGGCCACGCGGCTGGCATATCCTTGGCTTCGCACACGCATCACGCGTCAGGGCGCCTGAGGTTTTCCACTGCTAATGTCGGCCTGCCCCTGATTTTTACTAGCCACCATTTCCGCGACTCAATTAGCGTCTGCTTATGGAGCATCGGCACGCCATTCGACGGATCAAGGAAGGGCTTTGGGAGGTCTATGACATAGACGACAATAGGGTTGTCTTCGCAGACGGGGTGGCTCTGACAAATTTGCAGGATGAGGAGGCACTCGACGCCCTGGAGTTGCTAAAAAGTGGATTCCTGGTTCCGAGCAGCGCTCCCGCGAGATGGGGCACTGAAGGCGGGTAGCCGGCACGCAAAAGCGCCGCCGCTTGGCGGGCTCCTGGATGCGTTCGCTCATCGAGATCTGCCACCTATTTCGGGCACTCGCAGCCGCGATGCAGAAGCTGTGGATCAAGTCGCGAGGCTCAGCGCGCCGCAGCGTGGCAAAACGAAAAATTCTCCTTCGTTTGGTTGATGCCGAAACAGTGCTCCGTCCGTAAGTTCGTGCTATATATTAGCAGGAGCTGTTATGAGGTTTTTGCCCGTTCAGGAACCGACCAACACATGGGCCGTGTTCGATACGACCGTGGATGTGCCGGCGTACTTCGCTGGTATTTGCCTTATCGGCTTGCCGCGGGAGCGGGCGGAGTGGCTCGCAGCAAGGGCCAATCAAGATGCGTTGGCAACAAGCAGCAGTATCGGCCGGCTCTCGTCTCCGGAGACTGAGCACGCCGTGCTTCCCATACGCAAATGCCAGAAATCGCTTACGTCAGCAGGAGAGATTTCAACGACGGACGAAGAGGCCGCTGCGTTGGCAGCCGGGTACCAGCAGCCACCGTAAGTCCGATATCACCAGCGATACAGCCATTGGTTCTGGCAAGACCATCCAGCTTGCCCGGTTCCTGCCGGAAAGATCGCGGTTATTGCTGATCCGGCATCTCGGTATTCTCTTGGGGGTTCTTTTCGATGCCCGCGGCAGGCGAGGTGTCGGCCGGGGCGTTCCCACCCTGGTTTTGCTCCTGGGCTCTTTCGAGTGGCGAGGTGCGCCAGCCCATATCGGCATACAAAAAGCCGATTAGAAAGCCGACGATGATGATCGCTGCTATCACCAGCGAAAGTATGGCGTTACGTCGCTCCATGTCCGGCTCCTTCCTGCGAGCCGAACAGCCAGTATCGAAAATGGTTCCCATCCAGCGGCAGGTCGTGGAACTTCGCACCGTGCCGGCGGTTGACACGCAGGGCTGCGAGCGGTGAACGAAGCCTCCGTTGTTTCCGTCGCAGCAGGAAGGAGACACCATGACCAACAAGAATACCACATCGAAGCCGGCCATCCGGCAGGCAGATGCCGCCGGCTTGCGACGTCCAAGCCGGGACGCTGACGATACGGATGCGGGAGCGAAGCCACCAACGCCGAAAAGCGCGGGAACATCGAACCCCTCGACCGCTCCGCTGGACAATCCGGTGGCCAACCGCAATGCCGGCCGGCCGCGCCAGCAAGGCGCCACGCCGCGACCGACCGAAAAGCCGCTGGACTGAAGGGCAAACGAGCTAGGACGTCGGGACCAATTCCGCCAAGGCTGTGAGAATGGCCGCCTGATCTGCCGGCTTGCGAACAAATCTAGCGTTGGCGAACGCGGATGGAACATCGCGCGGCCCAAAGCCGGTCAGGCACGCGAACGGAATATGGCGGATTTTTAGTTCTTCTGCGATCGCCAGGCTCGTTTCGCCGTGCAGTTGAACATCCAGCAGCGCCACGTCGACAGGATTTTCGCCGATAAGACGAAGGGCCGCCGCCACCGAAGGGGCCGGGCCGATCACCTGATGTCCCGAATCGCGCAGACAAGCAGCGATGTCCTCGGCGATGAGCCATTCATCCTCGACCACCAGAACGCGCAGCGGGTCGGTCACGGCGTCTCCTTGCGCAGCATCGGGAATGTGATCTGGACCTCAAGACCGTCACGGTTGAAGGTGGTCTCGACGTTTCCGCCAAGCCGGTAGCCGATCTCACCCTGCAGCAGGGAAAGTCCGAAGCCGCTGACTTCAGGTTTTCTGACCGGCGGCCCGTGTAGCTCGCACCAGGTGAGCGTGAAAACATCGCCGTCGCCAGACCATTTCAGCACGACCCTGCCCTCGGGCGTCGACAGCGCGCCATATTTGGCGGCGTTGGTCGCCAGTTCATGAATGACCATGCTAAGGGAAAGGCTCTGTTGCGGGCTAAGCTTCACTTCAGCGCCGTCAAGTTCGAACCGGTCAATGCTGAAAGCTTCGAGTTCCTGATGCAGCAGTTCGTTGATCGAAGCTTCTTTCCAGCGCTCCTTCGACAGCAGACCGTAAGCCCGCGACATGGCGTGCAGGCGACCGATCAGCGCTTCGGCGAATTCTTCCTTCGATTCCGAACTTTCACGGGTGCGGTTGGCGATGCTGGCGACCACCGCCAGCATATTCTTGACGCGGTGGTTCAGCTCCGAAATGAGCACCCGGTTTTGCTCTTCCGTCTCGGCCAATGTGGTGACATCGACCAGCGTGACCACGACGCCCTGGATCCGGTTGTCCTTGTCGCGATAGGGATTGATGCGAACCATGTAAAACCGGCCCCGATTGTCGCGCGCCAGATGATGGTTCAGGGTCTCCCCGGTTTCGAAGACAGCATCGATGTGCTGTTTCAGCTCGGGATAGTCGAGCTGGCTCGAAAGCTCTGTCAGCGGCCGGCCGACGTCGGAGGGGCGCAGGCTGAAGAAAGACGAGGCCGCCGGCGTAAAGGTCCGCACCACCAGACTGCGGTCGAGGAAGATGGTTGCGATCTGCGTGCTCTCGAACAGATTGCGCAAATCGCTGTTGGCGCGGTCGAGCTCTTCTATCTTGCTGGTCAGCTCCGAATTTATCGTGTTGAGCTCCTCGTTGAGCGACTGCATCTCCTCCTTCGAGGCCTCAAGCTCCTCATTGGTCGACTGCGCCTCCTCGTTAACGGAGACGAGTTCCTCGTTCGACGATTTCAGCTCTTCCAGCGCCGTTTCGTACTCCTCGATCGTCGACTGCAGTCGCTCGCGGGTTTCGCGCAGCTCCCGCTCGAGATCAGCAGCGCCTTCGCTGCTACGGTTTTCGGGCCCAACATCGGACCGCGCCTGCACCGGCCCCGTCGGTTCGAACAGGACGAGATAAAGCCGTTCGCCCTTGCCGCGTTCCGCCAGGGGCTCGACAGTGAGTTTGATCGACAGGGCCTGTTCGTCGTCCTCGTCGACGACGACATTTTCCCGCACGACGGTGCGGCGCGTCGTGGCGGCTTCCCGCAATGCCGCGCGCAGGTCGAGCCTTAGCCCGGAGCGGGCCAAAGTCAGCACCTGCCGGCTCGGAATGCCTTGCGGCGCTTCGAGATATCGGCCGGTCCGCGCCGAATAGTAGACGACGTCACCGTCGCCATTCACCACGACATGCGGCGGCGCGAAACGCTCCAGCACTTGTGCCTCGACCGCCTGTCGAAGCGGATAGCTGGCGGTTCGCTTGTTCGGCCCCGTTCCTTCAGGCAGGAAGGCGCCTGAACGGCCATCGCCGATCAGCATCGGCAGCCTAATGTGTGGCGAGGCATGCTCGCGCGCCTGAAAAATGCGCTGCTTCTTGTCGACGGTGGCGAAGAGGTCGTCGTGCTGGCCGACGCTTTCGGACGTGCCGAGGAAAAGATAACCGCCCGGCTTCAACGCGTAGTGGAAGATCGGGATGACCCGGCTCTGGATGTCCGAGCCGAAATAGATCAGCAGGTTGCGGCATGAAACCATGTCCATGCGTGAAAAAGGCGGGTCGCGGACGATGCTGTGAGGGGAAAAGACGCACAGCTCCCGGACCTCGTTGGCAAGCACGTAGCTCTCGCCGTCGCTGCTGAAAAAACGCTGCCTGCGCTCGGGCGAGACGCCCTGCAGCAATGCCGCCGGGTAACGCGCCGCGCGCGCCACCGCAAGCGCGGGCTCATCGATGTCGGTCGCAAATATCTGGACGCGTGGCACAACCGAAAGCGTCTCCATGTGTTCGCGCAACAGCATGCCGATCGAGAACACCTCCTCGCCGGTGGCGCAGCCAGGTACCCAGATCCTGACGGCGTCGCTGGCGGTCTTGCCCTCGAACAGCTGCGGTACGACCTTCTCCTCGAGCAGCTTGAACGCGTCGGGATCACGGAAAAAATCGGTGACGTTGATCAAAAGGTCACGAAAAAGGTTCGCCACCTCGCGAGGGTCCTTCTTCAGCCAGTCAACATACTCTTCAATGGAATCAAGCTGTCCGATTTGCATGCGCCGCTTGATGCGCCGCAGGAATGTCTTGGTCTTGTAGCCTGAGAAATCGTGGCCGGATTGGCCCTGCAGAATGCCGTAGATCTCGTCGCGGAGCCGACCCAGTTCTGCCGTCTCGTGCTCGCCGCCTCCGGCAACCCCGTTCAGCATGTCGAAGCTGCGGGCGAACCCCTCGAGCTTCGCGCCGATCTCCTCCGCCGGCGCCGCAATGTCGATCAGCCCGCTGGAGATCGCACTTTTCGGCATGTCCGGGTTGCGCGGACCGTAGCCGTCGGGAGCCTGGGCGACCGTCAGTCCGCCACGCTCCTTGATCGCCTTGGCGCCAAGCGTGCCATCGGAATCGCCGCCCGACAAAATGACGCCAACCGCATATTCGCCCTGATCCTCCGCCAACGCGCTAAAAAAGATATCGATCGGCTTGCGCTCGCGGCTGAGCACGTTGGATGGCCGCAGGTGCAGCACTCCCCGCTCGATCGTGAGAACGACGTTTTGCGGCATCACATAGACGTGGTCGGACAGGACAGTGGTGCCGTCCTCGACGACGACAACCGGAAGTTGCGTGTAACGTCCGACGACCTCATGAAGCAGGCTTTCGCGCTCGGGGCTGAGATGGGTGACGATGACGAACGCCATGCCGGGCTGGCCGGTGATGCCTTTGAACAGGCCCTCCATTGCAGGAATGCCGCCGGCCGACGCGCCGACGCCCACAATTGGAAATCTCTTCACCTGAGATGTCACCGCAAGCCCTCGGTTGAACAGCCTAGACGACAAGGCCGCCAAATCGACCCAAAGCCCACGACCGGGCTGAACGCAACGCCCAGCATATAACGTGCGCGAGGGCCGGAACAAGTCCGTGCAGACGGCGTTAAAGTCGGGATTATTGTGGAACTCCAATGTCAAAGCGCACACCTGAGCTGAAGCTGACAAGACGAGCGTCGTTGCGCTTCGAGGATCTGCTGAGATTGCCGGGAAACGAATCCATTCCGCCGCGCATGCTTGTTTTGGCGAAGCGATTGCAGGCAGCCTTGCAGGAACATTCCGAACAGGCCCGTGCGGACACTTGCAAATCCCGCTCGAAGAAAGGGCGATGAGGTGCGCGATCTCCGAGGAGTGCGCATCCTGATTGTCGAAGACGATTGGGTATTGGCCGGCGATCTTGCAAGATATTTCGGCAATATGGGCGCGGTCGTCCTTGGCCCTGCGGCGACGGTCGAACACGCCTCCATGCATACCGAGGTGGCTGAGGCCGCGATCCTCGACGTCAATCTCAACGGCCGGCGGGTGTTTCCGATCGCCGACGAACTGATGCGCCGCGGCGTTCCCTTCGTCTTTTTCAGCGGTGACGAGGACATCGTCATTCCCGAACGTCTCCGCCACGCCAGCAATCTTCGAAAGTCGTCGGACAGCTACGCCGTCTTCGACGCCTTGTTCCCTCCGGAACGATCGGCCCTGGCGGGTCGCCCTGCCGTGAACTTGTCGGACAACGTGTTTTCACTTCTGCCGAAGCTCAGGCTCGCGGCGCGGCTGCTTCTTGGCGACGTCGGTGCTTCCGATCGGCTGGTCGAGCGAACACTGGAGCGCGCCATCGGCGAGATCGACAGGCGGCGGCCCGGTGTATCGACCGAAGACTGGCTGAACGGCATCATGCGAAACATTGCCGGATCGGGCGGAACCAGCCTGCTGCACTGAGATTGGTTTTTCTAACAGTCTGACAAGTAGGCGAAAACAGTCATCTATAGTTAAGTCCTCTATCAGAACGCGAGGCGCGCCTAAGAGCTACCCGACAGCGCTGAGTAGCAGCTTCCTCAGCCGTTCTTGCGGTCGATGAATTTGTTGAACCGGCTGTTTTTTCCGGAGCCGGTTTCGTCCTGGTAAAGGAAAGTCAGATCGTTCTCGTCGAAAATCCGGAAGAACTCATCCCATTCGATGGGTTCGAGCTTCTCCTCGGGCTCGCCAAAATCGATCCGCAAGATGCCGCCCTCGCCCCTGGTTCGTACAACCGCCGGTCGGCCACCACGATCTTCGGCCCATTGGCGGATCTCGTCATGATTGGTGGTTGTCTTCGATTCAGACATTGGAACCTCCTTTGATCCAGACGTTGCAGGCGTGTGGCCTCCTTGCGCCCACGGGCCGCCCACGGACCGGATGACCGCCCCTAACGCCAAAGAAGCTGCAATGTTCCAGCGCATCGCCCAAGGCTCGTTCGCCATGCGTTCACCTCAGGTTGCAGCCTCGCCAAAACCATCTTTGTTGAAGCAGAGGGAACAAACCTTTTGCCAAACAGTTCGGGGCGCCAAGGCCAACTGCGTAAGGAGTTGTCGTGAAACGCATACTGGTTACAGGAGGGTGCGGTTTCATCGGCCGCCACGTCGTCCAGGAACTCATTGAACATGGTTACTCTGTCTGCATTCTCGATGCGCTGCTGGAACAGGTGCACGGCAGCGAGGCGATCAGCCTGCCGGCAGGAGCCGAACTGATCAAAGGCGACGTTCGCGATCGCGCCGCCGTCGCCGAGGCGCTGCAGGGCGTCGACGCCACCGTCCATCTCGCCGCCGAGGTCGGCGTCGGCCAGTCCATGTACGAGATCGCCCGCTATGTCGGCGCCAACGACCTCGGCACCGCCACCCTGCTCGAGGCACTGATCAAGCATCCGGTCGAGAGGATCGTCGTCGCTTCGTCGATGAGCGTCTACGGCGAGGGTCTCTATGCCACGCCAGGCGGCCGGCGCGTCGACAATGCACGGCGGCAGGCCAGCGACGTCAAGAGCGGCCAATGGAATCCGCTGTCGGCGGCGGATGAAAGCCTGTCGCCGCTGCCGACAGACGAGGAAAAGCCGGTCGACCTCGCCTCGATCTATGCGCTGACGAAATATGCTCAGGAGCGCGCCGTGCTGATCTTCGGCGATGCCTATGGCGTCGATGCGGTGGCGCTGCGCCTGTTCAACGTGTTCGGCGCCGGACAGGCGCTGTCAAATCCTTACACCGGCGTTCTGGCGAATTTCGCTTCACGCCTCGCCAACGGCCAGCGGCCGATGATTTTCGAAGATGGCGAGCAGAAACGCGATTTCGTGCATGTGCGTGACGTCGCCCGCGCGTTCCGCCTGGCGCTGGAACAACGCCAGGCGCGCGGCCACGTCATCAACATCGGCAGCGGACGGGCCTATGCGATCAGCGAGGTCGCCCGGCTGCTCGCCGACGCTATGGGTGTGCCGGACCATCGGCCTGAAATTCTCGGCAAGGCGCGCGCCGGCGATATCCGCAATTGCTTCGCCGATATTTCGAAGGCGCGCGAACTGCTCGGTTTCGAGCCCCTGCACCGGCTGGAGGATTCACTCGACGAGTTCGTCGCATGGGTGCGCAACACGGTCGCCATCGACCGCGGCGCCGACATGAAACGGGAACTCGAAGAGCGAGGACTGGTGTCATGAGGCCGGACGGTTTTCGTGAAGCGCCGGTGGCAATCGTCGGCGGCAGCGGCTTCATCGGCTCGAACCTCGCCGATAGTCTGTTGTCGGATGGGGTGCCAGTGCTGGTCGTCGACAATCTCAGCCGCCCGGGCGTCGATCAGAACCTGGCCTGGCTGGCGCAGAAGCACGGCAATCAACTTGCCGTGGAAACCACCGATGTCCGGGACGCAGACGTGCTGGCGCCGCTTTTGGCGCATGCCAGGGCGATATTTCATCTCGCCGCGCAGACCGCCGTCACCACGAGCCTCGTCCAGCCAAGCGAAGATTTCGACATCAATCTTCGCGGAACCTTCAACGTCCTGGAAGCGGCTCGCCTTAGCGGCAGACGCATTCCCGTGATCTTCGCCAGCACCAACAAGGTCTATGGCGGCCTGCCCGACGTCACAGTGCGCGAAGAGGACGATCGGTGCGTGCCCTGCGATGCCGGCATCCGCGCCAACGGCATAGACGAGGCCTGCGGCCTGGATTTCTGCACGCCCTATGGCTGCTCCAAAGGCGCGGCCGACCAATATGTGCTCGATTATGCCAAGTCGTACAATCTGCCGACCGCGGTCCTGCGCATGAGCTGCATCTACGGGCCGCGCCAGTTCGGCACGGAGGACCAGGGCTGGGTCGCCCATTTTCTGCTCAGCGCGCTTTCCGGCCGGCCGATCACGATCTACGGCAACGGCAAGCAGGTGCGCGATATCCTTCATGTCAGCGACGCCGTTGCGGCCTATCGCGGGGTACTTGCCCGGATCGACGACATCAAGGGCCAGGCATTCAATCTCGGTGGCGGACCGGGCAACGCCGTCAGCCTGCGCATGCTGATCGAGGAGCTCGGCGAGCTGACCGGGCGGAACCTCGCGATCCGCTACGACCGGGAACGCACCGGCGACCAACCTTTCTTTGTCGCCGATACCCGCAAGTTAGAAGCGACGCTCGACTGGAAAGCGCATGTCTGCTGGCGCGACGGCGTCCGCGATCTCGCCGACTGGCTCCGGCGTCATCGCCTCGAGCCTGAACCAGCGAGGTACGTGGCATGAAAGTCGCCCTGGTCAATCCGTTCTGGACCTACGAGGACAGCATCTATTTCGGCTGCCGCCAGCCACATCTGCCGCTGGAACTGGGCTACTCGAAAGCCTCGCTGGAGGCCGACGGCCATCAGGTGCTGATGCTGGACGGGCAAATCCAGAAGCTCGACAACGCGACACTTGCCGATCGCGTCGCCGCTTTCGCACCGGCCATGACCGTCGTCAGCACGGCGCCGACCTATTTGTTTTGGCGCTGCGCGCCGCCCGAGCTGCGTGTACCAGCCGACTTCCTCAACCGCCTCGCCCGGCGGGGCGGCCGCACAGTGGCTGTCGGGCCGCACGGCTCGGCGACGCCGGCGCCGACGCTGCGCAAGCTGGGCGTCGATGTCGTCGTGCGCGGCGAATGCGAAGAGGTCGTCGCCGAACTCGCCCGCGGTGACGATTGGAGCGCCGTGCCACACACCGCCCACCTCGACGAGGGGAAACTTGTCGGCAGCGGCGGCGTTCACGCCAGTTCGTTTGTCGATCATCCGCCGCTCAGCTGGCCGTCCGATTGGATAGCCGCGCATTTGCACCATCACCACCGGTTCGACGACGATCAGGTTGGTTTCGGAGCGGAGGTCGAGGCGTCTCGCGGCTGCCCCTACAATTGCAGCTTCTGCGCCAAGATCGATTTCCGCGACGCCTACCGCCGCAGGAACCACGATGCGATCACCGCTGAAATCGATCGGCTCATCGGGCAAGGCGTCGGATACATCTATTTTATCGACGAGATCTTCCTGCCGCAGAAGGCGCTGCTGGAGGCACTGGTCGATCGCGACGTCAAGTTCGGCGTGCAGACCCGCATCGATCTTTGGAAGCCTGAGCTCCTCGAACTGCTGGGTGCCGCCGGCTGCGTTTCGATCGAAGCCGGCCTCGAAAGCCTGACGGTGGAAGGCCGGGCCATGCTGGCAAAGCGTTGCCGGCTGGGCACCGAGGAACTGGCCGCCTTGCTGGTCAATGCACGACGTCACGTCCCGTTCGTCCAAGCCAATCTGATCGGCGTCGTCGAGGACGATCCGGCTCTGGTCGATCATTGGCGCAAGCACCTCATTGACCGCGGCGTGTGGGCCAACGAGCCGGTGCCGCTCTATCCCTACCCCAGTTCGCCCAGCTATCGCGAGCTTTGGGGCGAGCCCGACGATCTCGCCTGGGAGCGCGCCCACGAGCATTATCTGGCCTCGTTCCGGACGTTCAGCGATATCCAGGAGAAGCGCCCCCGCGCGCTGGCCGAGTTGGAGGCGACATGTTGCAGTCACTGATCCGCCGCCCGCGGCGAATCCTGATGACCGTCGATGCCGTCGGCGGCGTCTGGCGCTACGCGCTCGATCTGGCGCGGGAGTTGGCTCATGGCGGCGACAGCATCGTGCTCGCCGGGCTGGGCCCGGAACCGTCGGAGGAGCAGGCGAAGGAGGCGCAGGCTTTCGCCGGCCTGGCGTGGCTCAAGACACCGCCGGACTGGATGACCCGCAATGAGGACGATCTGGAATTGTTGCCGCAGGAACTGCGCGCGCTCGTTGGCGATTACGCGATCGACCTTGTCCATCTCAACGCGCCGACGCAGGCCGTGGGACTTGATCTGCCCTGCCCGGTCGTGGCGGTCTCGCACTCATGCGTCGTGACCTGGCTCCACGCCGTCAGGGGGCGGGCTGCGGACGGCGAATGGGCCTGGCAGAAGGACCGCAACAGACGCGGTTTCGATGGGGCCAATGCGGTAATCGCGCCCAGCCGCAGCCATGCCGACATGCTCGAGGCCTGCTACGGGCCGATCGCCCGCCTGAGCGTTGTCAGCAACGGCACACGGCCGGGTCCAAAGGCAGAGCGACGCGAACCACTGGTTCTCGCCGCCGCGCGCTGGTGGGACGAAGGAAAGAACGCAGCTACGCTGGACCAGGCAGCAGCGCTGACGAAATGGCCGGTCTTTGCTGCCGGGCCGCTCGAGGGCGGCGATGGCCAACGTGTCAATTTCAGCAATGTCGTTGCTCTGGGCTCGGTCTGCCACGACGAGGTGCGTCGCTTGATGGCGCGGGCCGGCATCTTCGTATCGCCGTCCGTCTACGAACCCTTTGGCCTTGCCGCACTGGAGGCAGCCACATCAGCAACACCCCTGGTGCTTGCCGACATCCCGACCTATCGCGAATTGTGGAACGGCGCGGCCATGTTCTACGACGTCCGTGATCCACGCGATCTCGCCAGGTGTGTCGATTGTCTCTCTGACGACGCCCAACACAGGCACCGGCTCGGCGAAGCCGCCGCACGCCGAGCCCGCAGGTTTTCACCAGCAAGGCAAGCGGCGGCCATGCACGACATCTACGATCGGGCCGCCCTGGCCGTTGCGGAACGCTGACAATGCGGTTCCTGTTCTATACCCATTCGGCCGTTTCCGACTGGAACCACGGCAACGCACATTTTCTGCGCGGCATCATGCGGGAGCTTGTTGCACGCGGGCACCAGGCGATCGCGCTGGAGCCAGCAGACGGCTGGAGCCGTTCGAACCTGCTGGCAGAGAAAGGGCCCTACGCGGTCGAGCGCTTCAGAAAAGATTTTCCGGAGCTGATGTCGGTGACCTACGACGCGTCCTTCGACCATGAAGGCTGGATTGCCGACGCCGATGTGGTGATCGTCCACGAATGGACCGACCCGGACCTTGTCGCGCGCATCGGCAGGGCCAGGGCGAATGGAGGCGGTTTCACGCTTCTGTTCCATGACACCCACCATCGCGCCGTCTCGGCGACGCAGGCGATCTCGGCTCTGCGGCTGGAGCATTATGACGGCGTGCTCGCCTTCGGCGAGGCGTTGCGGGAAAGCTATCTTCGCGCCGGCTGGGGCAAACGTGCCTTCACCTGGCACGAGGCGGCAGATGAGCGCCTGTTCAAGCCTCACCCGGAGATCGACCCGACTGCCGATCTGATCTGGATCGGCAACTGGGGCGATGACGAGCGCAGTGCCGAAATCAAGGAATTCCTGATCGATCCGGTGGAAGAACTTCGCCTGCGTGGCACTGTTCATGGCGTGCGCTATCCACGCGAAGCGCTCGCCGATCTTGCCGCCGCCGGCCTGGAATACGAAGGCTGGATTGCCAATGCCGACGTGCCCAAGGCATTCGCGGCCCACCGCGTTACCGTCCACATCCCGCGGCGCCCGTATCGGGAGAACCTGCCCGGCATCCCGACGATCCGCATGTTCGAGGCGCTCGCCTGTGGCATCCCGCTCGTGTCGGCGCCTTGGGCCGATGTCGAACAACTCTTCAGGCCAGGTATCGACTTTCTTTTCGCGCGCGACGGGTCCGAGATGTGCCGTCATCTTCGCGACGTGCTGGACGATGCCGACCTGGCCGCCTCTCTGGTGAAATCGGGCCTCGAAACCATCGGGAGGCGACACACTTGCCGCCACCGGGCGGACGAGTTGTTCGACGTGCTCGCCGAATGCGGCAACCGCCAGGCCATCGATCGCATCGCCATAGAGGAGACAGTCGCATGAAGATTGCATTTTATGGATCGAGCCTGCTGTCGTCCTATTGGAACGGCGCGGCGACTTATTACCGCGGATTGCTGAAGGCTCTTTCTCAGCTCGGCTACGAGATCACCTTCTATGAACCGGACGTCTACGACCGGCAGAAGAACCGCGATATCGAGGCACCGGACTGGTGCAACGTCGTCATCTACGAGGCGACCCCGCATGCGCTGATGCAGGTGGCAGCAAGCGCAGGCGAAGCTGATATCGTCGTCAAGGCCAGCGGAGTCGGCTTCGAAGACGAGGCGCTGCTGCGCGCCGTACTCGACCACGCCCGGACGGATGCGCTGACAGTGTTCTGGGATGTCGACGCACCGGCCACTCTGGGCCAATTGCGCGACGAGCCGGATCACCCCCTGCACCGCGCGTTGCGGGAGATCGACCTTGTCCTCACCTATGGCGGTGGCGATCCGGTCGTCTGGGCCTATCGTGCGCTGGGCGCTGCCGAATGCGTGCCGATCTACAACGCGCTCGATCCCGAAACGCACCATCCGGTCGCGAAGGACAAGCGTTTCGCCTGCGACCTCGCCTTTCTCGGCAACCGCCTGCCGGACCGTGAAGCACGCGTCGAAGCCTTCTTCCTCGATCCGGCCAACCGTTCGGGCGATCAGCGTTTCCTGCTCGGCGGATCTGGTTGGGGTGACAAGCAGCTGCCGGCAAATGTCGCATGGCTCGGCCACGTCGGGACGCGGGACCACAATGCGTTCAACGTCACCCCCAAGGCGGTGCTGAACATCAGCCGCGACAGCATGGCCGCCAACGGCTTTTCGCCTGCCACGCGCGTCTTCGAGGCTGCCGGTGCCGGCGCATGCCTCATCACCGATGCCTGGCTCGGCGTCGAATTGTTCCTGGCCCCCGGGGAAGAGATCCTGGTGGCGCGCGATGGTAATGATGTCACTGAGATTTTGCGCACCCTCACCCCCCAGCGGGCAAGGGCGATCGGCGCATCTGCGCTTCGGCGTGTTCTCGCCGAGCATACCTATGCGTTAAGGGCCACTGTCGCCGACGCTGTCTTCAGGCGTCATTTCGAGCGCCCCACCGTGGAGGCAGCGGAATGACCCAGCGGCTCGACATCGTCTTTCTTGGCCTGTCGTTGTCCTCTTCATGGGGAAACGGCCATGCCACGACCTTTAGGGGGTTGCTGAAGGGCCTGCACGAGCTCGGCCATCGCGTCACCTTCCTGGAGCGCGACGTGCCGTGGTATGCGAACCATCGCGATCTGCGCGACCCGGATTTCTGCACGTTGCGCTACTACGAAACGACGAACGATCTTCGTCGGACCTATGCCGGCTGTCTGCAACAGGCCGATGTCGTAGTGGTCGGGTCGTTCGTTCCGGAGGGGCGAGCCGTCATCGACATCGTCGCGTCGCTGTGCACGGGCCAGTTCTGCTTCTACGACATCGACACGCCGGTCACGCTGGCCAAGTTCGCCGCGGATGATTGCGACTACCTATGCCGGCGGCAGATCCCGTATTTCGACGTCTATTTCTCGTTCACCGGCGGGCCAACACTCGCCCGATTGGCGGCGGACTTCGGTGCACGGTGCGCCGAGCCGCTCTACTGCTCCGTCGACCCGGAGCGGCATCGCCGAACGGCCGACCCGATCTGCTGGGACCTTGGCTATCTCGGCACTTACAGCTCGGACCGGCAGGCGACGCTGGATGCTCTCCTGCTCGAACCGGCAAGACGCATGCCGGACCGTCGCTTCGTCGTGGCCGGCTCGCAATTCCCGTCCGAGACCGTCTGGCCAAGCAACGTCGATCGCATCGAGCACCTGCCGCCGGCGGACCACGCCTCGTTCTACAGCCGCCAGCGCTATACGTTGAACGTCACGCGCAGCTCCATGATAGCGGCTGGGTGGTCTCCCAGCGTACGCCTCTTCGAGGCGGCTGCCTGTGGCACAGCGATCATCAGCGATCGCTGGACCGGTCTGGACAGCTTCTTTCCGACAGCCACGATCAACACGGCGGGCCAAGCCGAAGACGTGATCGATATCCTGTCCAGCCAATCCGACCGCGTCAGGCTTGCTTTGGCCAAGCGAGCGCGTGCAACGATCCTGGCGGCACATACAAGCGCCGCGAGAGCCCGCGAATTCGTTTCGTTGCTGGCGCGGCCAAGATCGGCACGTCCAGCGCTCGATCTGAACATCGAAAGTGCAGCATGACTGGCAGACAGGAGAAAATAGAGATGCGGCAATCAAGAAGGACACAACGGACCAGAACGGCGCTTGTCGCCGGCGGCGCGGGTTTCCTCGGTTCGCATCTTTGCGAGACACTGCTTCAGGCCGGGTGCCGTGTGATCTGTGTCGACAATTTTCTTACCGGTCGGATGGAAAACATCGTCTCGATGCTGGACAGTCCTCGTTTCCGGCTGATCGAGCAGGATATTTGCCGACCATTGGACCTTGCTGAGCCGGTCGACCGCATTTTCAACCTGGCGTGCGCCGCATCGCCGCCGCGCTACCAGGCTGACCCGATTCACACCACGCGGACCTGCGTGATCGGAACCCTCAATCTGCTTGAGCTTGCCGCCCGAAACAATGCGCGCCTCCTGCAGGCATCGACAAGCGAAGTGTATGGCGACCCGGAACAGCACCCGCAAACGGAAGACTATGTGGGTCACGTGAACTGCACCGGTCCTCGTGCCTGCTATGACGAGGGCAAGCGAACCGCCGAAACCTTGTGCTTCGACTATTTGAGAACCGAAACGGCCGACATCCGGGTCGCGCGCATCTTCAACACCTATGGTCCGCGGATGGATCCTACCGACGGCCGGATCGTCTCGAACCTGGTGATGCAGGCGCTCGAGAAGAGACCGCTGACGATTTTCGGCGACGGGCTGCAGACCAGGTCGTTCTGCTACGTCTCCGATCTGGTCGAGGGTCTGGTCCGCCTCATGGATGTCGATCCCAATCCGAGCCAACCGGTCAATTTGGGCAATCCTGGGGAATTCACCGTTCTCCAACTGGCCGGATTGGTGAGAGATTTGACCCATAGCAACTCGGTCTTCAAATTCCTCCCACTGCCGCAAGACGACCCTCGCCGGCGGCAACCGGACATTTCCCGTGCAAAAGCCCTTCTAGACTGGTCGCCAAAGGTGCCGCTCAAGCAAGGCCTGATGCAAACGATCAGCTATTTTACGCAGCTCGAAGCCAGCCGCAACGAGGATCAAATTTCCCCAATTGCGACAAGCGTGAGGTCCGCTTCAGGCCGACTGCAAAACCTGCCGGCCTGAGGTCAGGGAGAGCTGCCGCCCGCGGGCATGATCATGGTGAGACGGTGACCCTGCCAACAGGCGCTTTCACTTTTTCTCATTATGGGAACATCCGGTCGAGCTCGCCGTTGGGCGAAGATATCGGCGTGGAGGACGGACCCATGCATCGAAAACGATCCGCCAAGGACATCGAGCAAATGGCCGAAAGGGAGACGGCTGCCTTTCTGAAACGTGCCTCGATCACCTACCTCGAATGCTGTGTGAGCCTGATGATGACGCACCTCGAGCTCGAGGAAGTGGCCACCATCCTGGAAAAAGAAGCGGATATGCTGCGCAGGCTCGACTGAGGCTTGCGGCGCTGAGGCGTGGATCGGCTCAGGCAGCCCAAACCAGCGCGCAGCTTTGATCCGAATAGAAGTTCGTGATTTTTCCAGGTCGCAAGGAACATTCCCGGCAGCTGACAGTTCGGCGCGAGGAACTTACCTTCAACAGCGATGGCGGCGGTTTCGTGGGATCGAAAAAGGTACGGATTGGAATAGCCGGCGTCGGCAATTGCGCGTCTTCCCTTGTCCAGGGCCTCTCATACTATCGGGACGCCAGCGGCAATGAGCCGATACCGGGCCTGATGCATGCTGATCTCGGCGGCTATCATGTCGGCGACATCGAGGTGGTTTGTGCTTTTGACGTCGCCAAGGGCAAAGTCGGGCGCGATGTGGCGGAAGCCATTTACAATGCGCCCAACAATACCTTCCGCTTTGCCGATGTTGCGGCAACCGGCGTTCGCGTCGAGCGCGGGCCGACACTTGACGGCATCGGCAAATATCTGCGCGATGAGATCGAGGAGGCAGAAGAACCGGTCGCGAATGTCAGCGCGCTGCTTCGGGAAAGCGGCGCCGACGTACTGGTCTCATATCTGCCGGTCGGCTCGGAAGAAGCCACGCGTTTTTATGCAGAGTGCGCGCTCGAGGCCGGCTGCGCCTTCGTCAACTGCATACCGGTCTTTATCGCATCGCGGCCGGAATGGCGCCGGCGCTTTGAGCAGCGCGGTCTGCCGCTGGTCGGCGACGATATCAAAAGCCAGGTCGGCGCGACGATCGTCCACCGCTTGCTCGCCAATCTGTTCCGCGAGCGCGGCGTCCGCATCGACCGCACCTATCAGCTGAATTTCGGCGGCAACACCGATTTCCTCAACATGCTGGAGCGCGAGCGGCTGGAATCGAAGAAAATCTCCAAGACGCAATCCGTAGCCAGCCAGTTCGACGTTCCCCTGGAGGCCGGCAACATCCATGTCGGCCCCAGCGACCATGTGCCTTGGCTTACCGATCGAAAATGGGCCTACATCCGCGTGGAAGGCACGACGTTCGGTGGCGTGCCGCTGAATGCAGAACTCAAACTGGAAGTATGGGATTCGCCCAACTCGGCCGGGGTCGTTATCGACGCTGTCCGTTGCGCCAAACTGGCGCTTGACCGCGGCATCGCGGGGGCGCTGACCGGCCCTTGCAGCTATTTCATGAAGTCGCCGCCCGAGCAGTTCACCGATGCCGAGGCACGCCTGCGCACGCTGTCTTTCATCGCCGGGAGGGACGAGCCGATGCTTGATGCCGCGGAATGACGACGACGTTTTTCTTGATCCGCCATGCGGCGCACGACAATGTCGGCGACTATCTTGCCGGACGCATGGCTGGAGTTTGCCTCGGCGAAACCGGCAGGGCACAAGCCTCGCGCCTTGCCAGCCACATGGCGCCGCGGCCGCTGGCGGCCATCTGTTGCAGTCCGCGCGAACGAACACTGGAAACCGCAAAACCGATCGCAATCGCCTGCAATCGCGAGAAGATTACAATCCGCCAGGAACTCGATGAGATCGACTTCGGCGCGTGGTCGGGCAAGACCTTCGAAGAGTTGAGCCAGGACGCCGACTGGCTGACGTGGAACAGTCAACGCCAGCAGGCGAGGACGCCCGGCGGCGAGACAATGCTGGACGTCCAGCAACGTGTCGTCTCGCTGATGCAGCAGCTTCGCAAACGCTACCAGAACCAGTCCGTGGCACTGGTCAGCCATGCCGACGTGATCAAAGCCGCCGTCTGCAAGGTGCTCGGCTTGCCGCTGGGAGACTGTTTTCGCTTCGATATCGACCCCGCTTCGATCACCACGGTCGTGTCCGGTGACTGGGGCTCCAAGCTGATCCGACTGAACGAAGCCGCCTGACGAGGACTGCCGGATGCGTATGGTCATTTTCGGTCTCACCGTCACCTCCTCGTGGGGAAACGGACACGCGACGCTGTGGCGCGGGCTGATCCGTGCGCTCGGTCGCCTGGGCTGGTCGGTCAGCTTTTTCGAACGCAATACCCCGTACTATGCCGGCGCACGCGATCTTGACCATCTCGATGGCGGCAATGTCGTTCTCTATCCGGAGTGGGAGGACATTCGCCATGTCGCGGAACAGGCTATCGGGGAATCCGACGTCGTCATCGTCACGTCCTATTGCCCCGACGCCGTGGAGGCATCGCGCCTGGCGCAGCAGGCCTGTCGCGGGCTGAAGGTTTTCTACGATCTCGACACCCCCGTCACGCTCGCCCGGATAGAACAAGGTCTACGACCGGCCTATTACGGGCCCGATGGCCTTCACGATTTCGACCTCGCCCTCAGTTATACGGGGGGAACCGCAATCGATGCGCTGAAAACGCTGCTGGGCGCCCGCCGTGTCTTGCCTCTCTACGGCCATGTCGATCCCGACCGACACCGGCCGGCCCAGCCCCGGGCTGAATTCGCCGGGGATTTGTCCTATCTCGGAACGTATGCGGCCGATCGCCAGGCCGGCGTCGAAAAGCTGCTGGTCCGCACGGCAGCGCGCCTGCCGGACCGCCGTTTCGTCATCGGCGGCGCCCAATATCCGCATGAATTTCCGTGGGGCGAAAACATCTTCTTTGTCAGGCACCTTCCGCCTGCGGATCATCCGGCCTTCTTCTGCTCATCGCGCCTGACGCTGAACGTGACGCGCGAGGCGATGGCCAAGAGGGGCTGGTGTCCTTCGGGCAGGCTGTTCGAGGCGGCAGCCTGCGGCGCGGCGATCGTGAGCGACACCTGGCCCGGGCTGAGCAGTTTTTTCCAGCCCGGCAGCGAGATCATCCTGGCGGACAGCACCGACGACGTGGTCGCGGCAGTCGGCTTGCCTGACAGCGAAGTCGACGCCATCCGGCGCCGGGCGCGCGAGCGGGTGTTGGACGAACACACCTCTGCGCAGCGCGCCAGGGAACTGGACCGCCTCCTGTCCGATTCATTGCCGGGCTTGGGACAGGGCTTGGCGGCGGGCGAGCCGTTGAAGGAAGCAATCTGATGTTGGGCATCGTGCCCGCCGCCGGCCGCGGCAGCCGCATTCAACCGCTCGGCTTCTCAAAGGAGCTCCTGCCGGTCGGCAGCCGCATCGACGGCCAGACCGAGCGTCCTTGCGCGGTGAGCGAGTATCTGGTGCGTCGCATGGTGCGCAACGGTGTCGACAAGATCTGCTTCGTCATCGGATCGGGAAAATCAGACATTCTCGAATACTACGCCGCCGGCTACGGCGACGCCGCCGCATTGTTTGTCGTGCAGCCCAACCCCGTCGGTCTTTGCGACGCGATCTTCCGCGCCGCGCCGCTGGTCGCGCCGGACGAGACGGTTCTGGTCGGCCTGCCCGACACGATCTGGTTTCCGGAAGATGGCTTTTGCCGCCTGCCGGACGACCGGCTGTCGTTTTTGCTCTTCCCGGTGGATCACCCGGAACTCTTCGATGCCGTCGTTCTCGACGGGGATGACCGGGTGAAGGAGATCCAGGTCAAGCAACACGGCGCTGCATCGAACTGGATCTGGGGGGCGTTCAAGATGCCGGGCCGCATATTTCACCAGCTTGCCGCGCTTTGGCGCGAGCGGGATCAAAGCGACGAATATGTCGGCACCCTTATCAACGCCTATCTGGCGGCCGGCGGTGAGGCTTGCGGCGTCAAGGCAGGCACCGCCTATGTCGACGTCGGCACGTTCAACGGCTACCGCACCGCACTTCGGCTGCTCGAGAACAACGACACTACGTTGGAGGACACGAAAAACCTCATGTTCGTGCTGCCGGGGCAAGCGCAGATACCAAGCCATCCAGGCGAAGGAGGCTAGCCATGCTGCATTCGAACGCCGAAATCCGCCGCCGCATCGATGCCCTTGGCCCGTGGTTCCACAACATGGAACTGGCGGGCGTCGAAACCGCCCCCGACCATTTCCTCGGCAATTATCCGCTGATCAAATGGCGCAAGTTCGCCGATGCCATTCCTGCCGATCTGTCCGGCAAGGCCGTGCTCGACATAGGCTGCAACGCCGGCTTCTACTCGATCGAAATGAAGCGACGCGGCGCCGGCCGCGTCCTCGGCATCGACTTCGATGAAGCCTATCTGGCGCAGGCGCGCTTCGCCGCCGAAATCGCTGACTGCGACATCGAATTCCAGCAGCTTTCGGTCTACGACGTTGGCGCCCTGCGGGAGAAATTCGACATCGTCCTGTTCATGGGCGTGCTTTATCACCTGCGCCACCCGCTGCTCGCTCTCGATCTGATCCGGGAGCACGTTGCCGGCGACCTGATGATCTTCCAGTCCATGCAGCGCGGCAGCATCGAACTGCCTGCACTCGATGAGAATTATCCTTTCTGGACCCACGATCTGTTCGACCGGCCGGAGTTTCCGAAGCTGCATTTCGTCGAGCATCGCTATGCCGACGACCCGACCAACTGGTGGATTCCCAATCGCGCCTGCACAGAGGCGATGCTGCGCAGCGCCGGCTTCGAGATCGTGCTGCACCCGGAGCAAGAGGTTTATTTCTGCCGCGCCGCCGGTGAGCCGGCCTGCGGCGGCGCCGTCTACCCGTCGAAAGGACCACTTCATGATTGAAGCCGCGATGATCTGGAACGAGCCGAACAACAAATCCCATTGGGATCCCGAACTCGACCCCGACTGGAGCCGCTTCGCCAACATGGCAATACTGGCCGCCGATGCGATCGCATCGGCAAACCCGGCCGTGACCAGGATACTGGGCGGCATTTCGCCGATCGATGCCGATTTCATGGCGCTCATGAAGCAATACGGGGTGCTCGATCATGTCGATGCCGTCGGTGTGCATGGTTTCCCACTCGACTGGAATCTCTGGCAGATTCAGGAATGGCCGCAGAAGATCGGCGAGATTTCGACCGTTACCGATCTTCCCGTATGGGTCAGCGAAGTTGGCGTGTCGAGCTTCGGGGCGGAGGAGGTGCAGCTCTGGGGTTTGCGTCGGAGCGCCGAACTGCTGCTCGGCAATGCCTCGCGCGTGCAATGGTACAGCCTCTACGATCTTCCGCGCGAATGGGGGGCAACGACGCGTCATCGCGAGGCCGAAGGCTCCTCCTACTATCGCCACTTCTACATGGGCCTGCTCCGCGAAGATGGCACGCCGAAACCCGCGCTCGAAGAATTCCTGCGTTACGCACCCGGGATGGGGCTGGTGCAATGGTTCCACTTTGAAGATCCCCGGCTGGACGACGCCGTCGCCTGGATGAAACGGCTGGGCGTCACCAATCTGCGCACCGGGCTTTCGTGGGCCGACAGTTTCAGGCCGAATGCGCTGGATTGGTACGACCGGCAGATGGAAGCACTTGCCGATTTCGACGTGACCATCACCTTCTGCTTCACGCCGGAGCACCGCGGAGTGATGCCGCATCACACCAGTCCGCCGCTGGTACCGGAGGAATTTGCGGAGTTTTGCGCGACGATGACCCGCCGCTACGCTCCCGCCATGGCTGCCTCGCCGGTCAGCGCGGTGCGGGCTTCGGCAGCATGAGTGTGTCATGCAACACGCAGCTGACAGGTCCGGACCGCTTGCCGAATTCGCGGCCTTGTTGCTAGGTGCTGCTCCGCGCGGCTCTGACGGTGCTGAAATCATGATCGTTGTCGCGCATCCGGACGACGAGACCATCGGCATCGGCGGGCATCTTGCCGGCTTGCGCGGATCTCGCATCGTTCATGTCACCGATGGCGCGCCGCGAGACCTTGAAGATGCGCGAGCATACGGCTTCGAGACGTGGCAGGACTATGCCGGGGCCCGCCATCGGGAGTTGGAGGCGGCGCTGGCGGCAGCGGGATTGCCGTCGACGGCCCTGATCAGCCTCGGTTATCCCGACAAGCAGGCCGCCGGAAACCTTGGCTCGCTCGCACGGGAACTGACCGGCCTTTTGGCCGAGCGCGATGTCAGCTTCGTCTGCACGCATCCTTATGAAGGTGGTCACCCCGATCATGACGCGACCGCCTTTGCCGTCCATGCGGCCTGCCATTTGCTGCGCCGCGACGGACGCCAGGCACCGGCCATCGTCGAAATGGCGTTCTATTCGGCCGGGCTTGAGGGTGCGGTCCTTCAGGATTTCAACAGTCATTCCGGCAGCGAGCGCATCGAATTGCACCTTACGGAAGCGGCTTTCGAACGGAAGCAGTGCATGCTGGCCTGCCACCGGACACAGCAACGGACGCTGGCGCCGTTCACGGCGCGCATCGAACGTTTCCGGGTGGCGCCTGCCTATGATTTCCTGGCCCTGCCGAACAGCGGCAGGCTTTATTACGAGGCGCTGCCGCTCGGCTTCGAGCCGGCGGTTTGGCTTCACGCCGCGGCCGCTGCGCATGAGGAGCTTGGGCTCGACCGGCCATGACCCTCACCGTCCTGAACGTCGCCTACCCTCTCGCGCCAGTCGGCCCGGATGCGGTTGGCGGTGCCGAGCAGGTGCTGTCGATGCTCGACCAGGCACTCGTGCGCGCGGGACACGCTTCCATCGTGATCGGTTGCCAGGGCTCGAAAGCGGCGGGCGTGCTCATCGAGACGCCTGCTGAACCAGGTGTGCTCGACGATGCGGCGAAGAAACGGGCACAGCGCTCTCACCGCACCGCGATAGAAGTCGCACGCGCCCGTTGGCCGATCGACGTGGTTCATCTGCACGGCATCGATTTTGATGGCTATCTGCCTGATGATGGCCCGACCCTGGTAAGCCTGCACCTGCCGCTCGACTGGTATCCCGCCGATGCCTTGCGCACGGTCCGCGACGATCTATGGCTTCACGCCGTCTCAATGGCCCAACAGAGGACCGCGCCGCCGGGTGCCAGGCTGCTGGCACCCATTCCAAACGGCGTGGATATCGATGCCCTGAGCGGTCGGCAGTTCAAGCGCAACTTCGCGCTGGTGCTCAGCCGCATTTGCCCGGAAAAGGGCATCCACCTGGCACTGGACGCGGCCAAACAGGCTGGCGTGCGGCTGATCATCGGCGGCAAGGTCTACCCTTACGAAACGCACACGCTGTACTTTCGTGACGAAGTCCAGCCGCGCCTCGACCAGCGCCGCCGCTTCCTTGGTCCGCTCGGCTTCGTCGCGAAGCGGCACTTTCTCAACGCCGCCCGTTGCCTGGTCATTCCCAGCCTTGCCGCGGAAACCAGCTCGCTTGTCGCGATGGAGGCTCTCGCCTGCGGCACGCCGGTCGTCGCCTTTCCAAACGGTGCGCTGCCGGATGTGGTCGAACACGGCAAGACGGGCTTTCTGGTCAACGACATCCATGAGATGGCGGAGGCCATCGTCGCAGCCTCCGGCCTGAATGCCGAGACATGCCGGGCCGAGGCGCGGCGGCGCTTTTCGCTCGACCAAATGATTTCGTCTTACATGGACGCCTACCAGGCGCTGGCAGGACTTGGTGCCGGCCGCAGGCGCCTGGCGGCGGTGCAGTGAGCGGCTTTCATGCTCCGCTCCGAGATCATCGACGATCCGGCCGCCTTTGAGGCGCTGGCGCCGCGCTGGCGGGAGCTGTGGGCGCACAGCCGGACAGCGACGCCGTTCCAAAGCCCCGCCTGGCTGGTGCCGTGGTGGCGCGCATTCGCGCCCGGAGAGCTGGCGACGATCGCCGTCTGGCGAGGCGACGATCTGGTGGGATTGGCACCGCTTTACCTGGAACACGCAACTTGCGGGTCGAGACTGCTTCCGGTTGGGATTTCGTTGAGCGACTACCTGGATGTCCTGTGTTGCCCCGGCATCGAAGCGGCTGTCGCCGCCGTCATCGCCGACCGGGTTCTGGCGATCAATTGGTCGCAATGGATCTTACCGGACCTGCCGGCCGGTGCTGCCGGTCTCACTATCGCGCACCCTGCGCTGGAGGCGGATCAACCCGTCGACCACGCCGCTTGTCCCGTGCTGCCGATCGCTGGCGACGATGCGCTCGCGGTCTGCATTCCGGCGCGGCGAAGACGCCAGTTGCGCCGCGCGCACAACGCCGCACGCCGGCGCGGCTGCGTCTCCATCATACCGGCGCAGGCCGATCTCAAAGCGTTTTTCGATCACCTGATCCGCCTTCACGGCGCGCGTTGGGCCGGGCGCGGCGACGGCGTCCTGGCCGATCCGGCTGCAGAAGAATTCCATCGGCAGGCGCTTCCCATGCTTGCCGCACAGGGTCTTCTCCGATGCTGGCTTGTTGCCATCGACGATGCGGTCGTCGGCGCCTATTACGGATTTCATCATCGCCACCGCGCCTACGCCTACCTTGGCGGTTTTGATCCGGCCTATGCCGAGGAAAGTCCCGGCGCAATCCTGATCGGTCACGCGATTGCCGAAGCGGCTCGTGAAGGGGCGCGGGAGTTCGATTTTCTGCGCGGCCAGGAGAGCTACAAGTATGGCTGGGGGGCCGTCGACCAATGGACAATGCGAAAGGTCTGGACGCGGAGCATGGCTCGATGAGCGCCACCGGACGAAAGCCATCGCCCCAGGCGGCATCGACCGCAAAAATGCTGATCGAGGAGTGCATGGCCGACGGCGCCTGCGTCGACGCCATCATTGCCAGACTGGCGCTGCGCTTCGAGACCGGGGTCGATGCCGCAGAATTGGCCGATGTGGCGCTGGAGATGCGTTCAGCCGACCTGCGAAAACGCGACAGACTGGAGCGGATCGCCGATCTGCTTCGTCACAGGCCTGACATCTTCACCACGCTGCGCCAAACAGGTGCCGCCGTCCGCCACGAACGCGATGAGTGGGAAACTGACGCCGCGGTCGTCAGGCGGCTGGCCGCCGGCTTTGATGCCGCGGCGACGATTTCCCAGGCGGCGAGCGTTCAACTGTCTTCGCTGGGAGACGAGGAGAAACTCACCGCCGCCACCGACGAGATCGTCGCATGGTTGCAGCGGCAAGGCTTCACCGGCCCCGACCAGGACATACTGGACATTGGTTGTGGCATCGGCCGCTTCGAAAGCGCGCTCTCGGATGCCGCGCACCGGATCGTCGGCATCGACATATCCCTGGAGATGATTTCGGTCGCTCGTCGGCGATGTGCCGGGCTGCGCAATGTGGATCTGCGGCCGACCTTTGGTCTCGATCTCGCCGATTTTACCACCGCAAGCTTCGATTGCGTGCTGGCTGTCGACAGCTTCCCCTACCTGGTGCTGGCTGGCCTGGCGGAGCGGTATTTCGAGGAAATTGCGCGTGTTCTGAAACCGTCAGGCGTGGCAGCACTTCTGAATTACTCCTATCGCGGATCGACGGCGCTGGATCGTGCCGATGTTCACCGCCTCGCCGAAGCCCATGGCATGCAGGTCGTGGCTGACGGCGCGAAGCCGTTCCGGCTGTGGGACGGCAATGCCTTTCTTCTTGTGGCATCCGAGGGAACATTACGGCGCAATGATTGTTCGGGCGTCAAAGAGACGAGGGCGTCAATGAGACACGCGCACCAAACAGACAGGGCACCTGTGAGTGCCGACAATCCGAAGGAGGACTAGAAGGCATCCGGCGGCAAGATAGACATCACCTCTGCCGTCAAGATAAAGGCTCCGGCGGCCGGCGCGATGACTGATTTGGCCAAGGACAAGGTCAAGGAAACGCGGCTTTGCTTTGTCCAGAAGAGCCTGGGAAGCAGCACACCGAGCAACGCCGGCTCGATGGCAATCGGATCAACTCCGATCAGTATCACGCCGCAGATCGTCTCTCCCAAGACTGACTGCTGCAACCGCAAACGCCAATCATGACCAGTGGCCAGTCGAGGTCACGAGAGTCGAAATGTCGAGCGCACCCGGCAACAGCGCCGGGAGGACCCGAGGGGAAAGCATAGGCTTCCCCGACGAGACCGGCAGCTTCGATACAATGCTGTGCAAGGGACGGGCTGTGCAAGGGACGGGCTGTGCAAGGGACGGGCTGTGCAAGGGACGGCGCTGACTGTGAGGCCGCGCGAATCCTTGCAAACTCTGATTGCCGTCACCACACTGGTGAAGGGACTGATTCGTTAAGAGAACACTATGTCTCGCTCGAGCGACGATAGCATCAGCCCGAAACTCCGGCTGGCAATAGACCGGACGATTGCATCTCTGCTGACTGCTATCGAGCAGGAAAAGGTCCCCGACCAGCTGACCGACCTTGCGGTTCAATTGCAGAATGCGCTTGTCGAGAAGCGTCGATGCAAAGCAAAGAAACAGGACTAGTTATCGGCGCCTGTCGACTGCGAAGTTTCCCTGTGCTGCTGACAGGTGATTGCGTCGTTCCACCAATGTCTGCAAGGAACTTTCGCCGAGGTATTCCAGCACGCTGGCACGCGCTCGGTTAAGGCGGCTTTTTACCGTTCCAACCGCGCAACCGCATATTTCGGCAGTTTCTTCATAGCTGACGCCAAGGACCCCGATCAGCATCAGGACCTCGCGCTGATGCTCCGGCAACCTCTGGACCGCGTTGGAGACTTCCTTGCTCTGAACGGACCACTCCTGCGTCGCTTCCGTAATCGGGATTGCGGAGGCGCAGTCAAGCAGGCCCGGCTTTTCCCTGTCGGCGGCCTTGATCCGCGTATAATAGGTATTGCGCATGATGGTGAAGAGCCATGACTTCATACGCGTTCCAGGCTCAAATTTGTCGATGTTGGCGAGCCCTTTGGTCAATGTCTCCTGGACCAAGTCGTCGGCATCGTCGGGAACCCGGCAGAAGGTGCGGGCGAAGGCTCGCAAGGCAGGTATCAGGTCAACGATGGAAACGTCATCCGTTTCCTGGTTGGCCAAGGGGTAGCCCCTGGAGGACAATGGTCCAGCTCCCAGCAAAGAAAGAGTTGATGAACGCAGACCTAGCTAAATGCATGAAGGTTTGGATCGTTCCGGACATCGAAATAAGGTGCTGAAAATCTCGGATTGGGCGGGCGGCCGTCTATGACCGGTCGTTGTTCTTGGCCGCCTCTTCCCGCTGCTTTTTCAGGACTTCGTCAGTCCCGACCAGCTTTTTCGCCCCGCCGGATATCGCTGTTGACACCACCGCCGGCGGGTCGCTCGCGGGAAAAGAATCCTCAAGCCCGGCCTGCAACTGGTCTTCCAGGGTCTTCGGCTCTTCCGACCGACCAGGCGTCCTTCGGGCTTCTGCTCCCTCCAGCGGCTGTTTCATGTCAGGCGAACTACTGACCTCGCGAACGCAGGCGTAAAGCTGTTCGATGGCAAATTCCTTCATTGTCTCGAAATCGGCCCTCTCACCGCGCATTGCCTCGATCTTATCGACCATGGTCTTCTCGAACCGGTCAAGGCTATCGCGTCCGCAAGCCTGGCAAAGACGCAACAATGCTTCGTGGAGCACTTTCGGACCAAAATAAGCAGACGCCTCGAGCTTGAGCCGCTGCAGATGCTCTGGAGTCACCGCCTGAAGTTTTGACATATGCAGCCCCTTTCGCCTGCCGAGCATATCAACGGCGTTGGTCGGCAGATGTTCCAATCACCCGCGACCGGGCTCGCTAAACGGGTCGCTCGGCCACTCAACGCCATGCCGAACGCCAACGCCAACGATAACGGGCTCTTTCACCTGACATCTGCGCAATGTCTTTGAACCCGTTGGTCTTCTTGAAGATTCCGGCTCAAGCTAATTCAAGCCTGGCAATGACAGTCGGCCACGCCGGTTCAAGAATCCCGGACGGCAAGGCACTACGTGCATCTTGCGAGCGGAGCCTGGCGATCTTCGCCTGGGCTCCGCAAGCCCTGTCACCACCAGGAATCAGGCGGCGGCTTGGAGGGCACGTTGGTTGACACCACCCTCGCCCAACCCGGTCAGCGCTTCGTCTGTCGCGACCTCTTCCTTGAGCGTTGCCTTGAGAAGAGCGGCGACATCGGCCTTTCCCATCTGTTCCGCCCAGGCGACAAGAGTGCCGTACCGGGCGATCTCGTAATGTTCGACGGCTTGTGCCGCTGCGACCAGTCCGGCATCGAGCGCAGGAGCACCGTCATAGTCTTCGAGGATCTCGGAGCCTTCTTCAATGATGCCGTCGATCGCCGGGCAGGTCTTGCCGCGTGCCGCCTTGCCAAATTTCTCGAACACCTCCTCGAGCCGGTCGACGTGAACTTCCGTCTCCATGCGATGTTTTTCGAAGGCAGCAGTCACTTTTTCCGACTCCGCGCTTTTGGCCATTTTCGGCAGCGCCCTCAGTATTTTCTTTTCGGCGTAGTAAAGATCTTTCAGCCCGTCGAGGAACAGGTCCTCAAGGCCCTTGGTTGTCGCTTTCGCAGCTTTTTTCGCAGTTGCCATGGTCGTCTCCCGCTGAGGTTTGGAGCTAGCCTCCCTAACTGGGAAGGCGACCGATAACCCCGCCGGCCGGCAACAAGTTCCCTGATGATTCGAGCCGCTGGAAATTTTTCGCCTCAGGCCGCGCAGGTGCTGCAAGGCTTACGCTGGCGAGACGGCGGTGCGAGCAAATGGCTTCGCCAGCAATCGGCTCAATCGATCCGCTTGATACGGCCCTTGTCGAGACGGAACACTCCATCCTGGCCGCCCTGCCTCTCAAAATCGGTAAGCAGATCGTCCCAGGTCCCGAGGAATTCGCCACAGTCGTCGCAAAAGATCCGGTCGTCAGGACCGGCGTCGGCCGGAATCCTCAGCCTTATCGTCAAGCAATAAGGGCATTCCAACTGGTGGTTAAGATACTGTGTGGTCATCGACGACAGCAAGAATGCACTGGAAACGTCGCCCCTGCAACCTGCTCGCGCCGGGGCAGGACGCCTGCATTGATTATATGCCGTCTTTGGTCGGAGGCCAGCCAGACTGGGCAGTCGGCGGAATGTTGTCGGAAGTCACCTCACCCCGCTTGAGTTTTCGAATGGCCTCATTGGCTTCGAGTTCATCGAGGCCGGAAAGCGGCATGCCGTCAACCACGACGGCTTCCTCGCTCTCGTCGTCATAGACTTCCCACAGGCCGTCCGAATTCTGTCGTTTGTTGTAGATGGTTGGCATGGCCGCTCCCCTAGATACCGCTATTGAACGCGTGCTACCCACGGATGTTCCCTGGCCTAAGCGTTTTGGGGTCTTGATCCGCCGCTTTCCTTGGCGGCTCCCGGGTCGCATGGGTGACGACGGTATAGCGCGTGATCGGACCCTCATCGGGGTCTTCTCCCTGAAAATGAACGTCGGCGTTGTCAGGTAGCCGGCTGGCACTGCCGAACGTCTTGACTGCGGACGCACGCACCAGTTGGGTGTCCGGGTCCTGCTTCATGATCTTTATTGCCGCAAGCTCGGCAGTGCTGCTGCCGCCAATGCGCCAGCTGGCCTCGAGCACACCGGATCGCCAGATACCCGACGAATCGACACCCTGGCCGATATCGTAGTTGCGCCGCGAGGCGAAAAATCCAGGATACTCAGCCATCGCCGCGTCATAGGCCCTCGCCTGCGCAATTGCCGAAGCCAGTGCGCGGGAAAGCCTTAGGTCTTCGAGAGCTTCCCATCCGCCGCGTACGACAATGAGGTCCGACCCGCCATAAACGGATTGTCCCGCGTTATCGGTCGTCGTCGTTTGAGTGCCGTAGTAGGCGACCATGATTTCGTCGATCTCGGTTCTGCCAACACTCAAAGTGACGACGTCACGAAGGTCAGCTTCGAGCACCAGACCGTACTCGTACAAGTCGGGGGAGCAGTATCGCTCGAGCAGTCTCTCGACGTCAGCGACCGTGCGAACGATGTGCTGGTCCTGGCCTCGCGAGGCAAGCGGTGGCTTGAGCCGGGCGAGCCCATGCCTCAGCAGGCGTTGCGCTGCTCGCAGCGCATCGTGCCGCGAAAACACGGTGTAGCCAGGCAATACTGCGGCGGCGACAGTTCTGCCGAAGCCGGTTGACCATTCCTTCGGTCGCTCGGCCAGGTCGTCGACCAGTTCGTGGGTTATCGCCTTGGTGGTCGCGAATCGCCAAGGCACCACGCCGCCGAAGAGGTCTTGCGGCCCGTTGATACCCAGCCGTGCCGCATCGCTGGCAAGCAAGCTGTCGTCCGGCACGAAGTACAAGCGCCCGCCATTGCCGCTGCTGTGGCCTAGACCCTGCCGGAAGGCAAACCCCTTGAGGGTGGCAATGGTGCGGGCGACGGCAGCTATGGCTTCCCGCTCGTGAGCGTAGAGAGGCTCGCAGCCCGGCGCGGAGAATGCGATCACGGTGCCTTTTGGCTGGCTCGGCTGAGTGCCTCTGTGCTCGGTCATCTCGCTCGTTCCGGTGCTTCCTCGTTATGGCCATTGGGCGCCGATGTTGCGGTCGCTACGCGCCCTGCCCCGGGAGAACGCAGCAGATGGCAGAACGTTCAGCCCGGCTTGGCAGGCTCGCCGCCTGCTGCGTCTTTTTCGAACGTGGGATCCATGCCGTACCTTGGAGCGCTGCTGCGGTGCAGAACCTTTGATCGCCGAGGGACAGCGCCCCCTCTGTCCTGCCGGACATCTCCCCCACACGGGGGGAGATCGGCAGCTTCGCGGACAGCGTCCCTTTTTTGCACGGTTGGTGGTTGGCGAAATCAGTGATGAAGGCCAATCTCCCCCCTCGTGGGGGAGATGTCCGGCAGGACAGAGGGGGCGCGAAGGATCGCTACGGAGCGCTTTTATTCTGACCCGCTGCATTCTTCGGCTGACGTCACGGAATGGATCCCAGGGTCTGCGCGCGTCGCTTCGCTCCTTGCTCCGCCCTGGGATGACGAAGTGGAGGGGTGCCGCCGTCGGCTTGCAAGGATGGCGGAAAGGGTGACCGGGCGGAAATCCCAGCTGTCGACGCCGGCGTCGTACTGGCGTGCGACCGGGCTCAGCCTGCCGTGGGAATGGCCATGCAGATTGATCGATTTCTTGCCGATCTGATTCCAGGTGCGAAAAGGATAATGGCAAAGGATCAGCAACCTGCCGTCTATCGTCAGTTCCTTGTAATGCTGTGTGCTGGCCCAACCCGCAGCCTCTATGGTCGCCGCGCCATCGTTGTTGCCGACAATCAGATGCTTCTCGCCATGAAGAGACGACAGCAGCGACGCAACGAATTCGGCCGATCCCCTGGCAAAGTCGCCGAGATGCCAGATCTCGTCATCAGGGCTGACGGTTTCGTTCCAGAGCGAAATCAGCGCTCGATCGTGTTCGGCCAGCGAGCCGAACGGGCGGCGATCGATGCGCAGAATGCGGGGATCGCTGAAATGTGTGTCGGCCGTGAAATAGATCATGGTCGTTCACAGCCTTTGCGGACGTTGTCCGAACCTCGCCTTCCCGCAATTAACATTTGAGGTGGCCAACAAGATCAGACGCGGCTAACATACTCCTCGCTTTGGAGAGTATCGTGCGCACGAGACGTTTCAGAAAGCCAATTGTCGTTCAACCCGGTCGGATCGATCGTGACAGGGTTGTTTTGTCTGTCTCCGATGCGGCTGAAGTGCTGCTGAAGGACTGGCCGACGCCAGCGTCCAAGACGCGACTGGCTGCAATCGCAGCCTGCCTTGCTGTTATCCGCGGCGAAAAGCCGCCAAGGGTCGCACGCCAGGCGTTCATCGTCGCGGCCAAGGACGCGAGGATCCTGCTCGGCGAACAAATCTAGTCCCGTCAGGCAGAGCCTCGTTCAGGCAACTCGATCTCTTCCTTGACCTGCTCTTGCAGATCGTCACGCGCTTCGCCTTGCCAGATGCTGAGGTCGAGTTGCTCAGACAATCGCTCGATCCCAACCGCCATAGTGCTGGTCACTGCGCGTGCCGCGCGGCAGGCTGAGCACGATCAGCGCCAGACCGATCGCAACGTCCGCCACCATCGCCAGGGTTTCACCGCCGGCAAGCACGAAGGGGGACACCGCGATCCATGCGCCAAACATGACATTGAGGAAGCGCAGCGGCCGGACCACTTCGGCCATGGCCGTGACTGCGACCATGATAATGAGACAGCCGACGACGTGATCGCTGAAGTAAAGCGGTGGCTGCGTGCCGAAGATCAATGGCGTGGTCATCAGCAAGGCGCCGAGCAGCGTGCTCGCTGCCAGCGTCCACGGGAAGCTGACGCCGCCGGTGACAAAGTCCTTCAGCACCTCGAAAACCGGACGGTCGAGATCGGCGCCGGGCGTCTGGTTCTCCGACAGCGCCGGTCCGCCCATCCAGAAGGTACGCCAGAACGGCTCGCCTGCCCTCGTCGCGCCCCAGAGATACTGGATCGTCGCCAGCACCTCGTCGACGGAGTAAGGGATCAGCACCACCGTGACGGCGGCCTGGAGAATGCAGAGCGTGCACAGCGCGCCAATCAGCGGTGGCTGGATGATGATGAAGGACACGCTGACCACGCCAAGCGGAACGATCAGCAAGCCGAACAGGAGCACCATCCACGGCATGGTGCGCCAGCGCCGGCGGTCGCCGATCGCGCCGGCGAGGATATCGAGGCAATAGGCGAAGGCGCCGAGCCCGGCATCGGCGATTGGAAAACCCTTCGAGACCCATGACGTCACCACCGCCTCGCTGCCGTTGCGCACCGGCGCGCCGCCGGGGCCGAAGAACGGATCCCACAGCCCATCCGCGTGGCCCATCTGGAAGGCGGCGAGATAGCGCGAGACGAACAGGCCGACGAAGGCCAGCGCCACGATCGGAATCCGCTGCGTGAAGGTCGATGGCGAATAGGTCCAGCCCAGCGGAATGTCGTCGTCGGCCGCCAGCGCGCGGCGGCTGATGCCAGGGGTCGGCGGGATCATTACCGCAAAGGCGACGATCAGCATGCCGACGAGCGTGTCGATGGCATAGGCGGCGGCGCTGGTCGTCCAAAACAGCAACGGCGCCAGCATCACCCAAACTCCGAGCGACGCCGTGATCCACTGCACCCAGCGCCAGCGTCGGGACATGCCCATCAACGCAAAGGCCGTCACCAGCAGGCCGGAAACGATCTCGCTGACGCCGAGGCCTGCGTTGCGCAATTGCGGCTCCGCGACAGCGTGCCCCAGAGCGGGTGGCATTGCGGCTGTGACGGGATCGAACAGGCCAATTGTCGTTGGCGAGGTGATCAGCCACAGCCCGAGCGCAGCGTTGGTCATCGGTGCCCAGAGCGTCCTCGACCGATGCCGTTTTATCGCCGCTTCGACCTCTTCCTTGCTTCGCTCGAGCGGTCCCTTGAGGCGCCTTTCGGCCTGCTCGATCTCGGGGTCCGAAGCCGCGACAACGGGCGGATCGAGCTTGTTGGCCGCGTACCAGTCCGTCGGGTCCTGTTTCAGCCGGCGGATCATCTCCGGCAATGTGTCCAGCAGATTGTGTCTGGGCGCCCAGCCCAGCAGGATTTTGGCCCGCGAAATGTCGATCTCGTAATGATCGTCCGAGTTCTCGATCATCCACGGTTTGATGTCGGTGTCCTGGTCGAGCACCTCCGTCTGCACCCACGCGCCGAGCTTCGTCAGTTGCTTCGGCAGCGCCAGGGTGCGCCAGTCCTCGCCATGGATGAGCCGGCCGATGCGCTTCTGCATCTCCTCGTATGACGGTGTGTCTTCTTCGCCGATCAGAAGCACGGTCTCGGCCGGAAGTTCGGCGCGCCGGTCGACGGTGCGCACCACCGCATCGACGAGATCGTCCTTGTGAAGATAGGGCTGGCCGGCGGTGATATCGCCGGCGAACAGATAAGCGGTCGGCAAGCGCTCGAAGATGCGGGCGATCTGCTGGGCAATAAAGGCCGCCCGGCAGTCTTCATCATAGACGCCGGCGAGCCGCAGGATCACCGTCTTGATCTGGCCGCGCTCCCGCGAAATCAGCGCCTCGGTTTCGGCTTTCGATCTTGGGTAGGCCCAGGCCGGGTCAAGCGGCGAGTCCTCATTGATTTTCGCGCCCTTCTCCGGGCTTGGCGCATGGACGAGAAGCGTGCTGGAGAACACGAACTGTTCGCTCTCGACCGCCGTCAGCGCCTTCAGCAGCCGGCGCGTGCCCTGCACGGTGACGGCGTCATATCTGGGGTTGTCCTCGCCGGTCGTGTCATAATAGGCGGCAAGATGGACGACCGAAGCGATGCGGCCGCCGCTGCGCTCCCGTGCCGCCTGCACAGCCCTGCTCACGCCCTCATCGGAGGTGAGATCGATCTCGATCGTCTCCATGCCGGCGGGGGCATGCTTCGGTTTTGCGACGTCGAGGCCGATGACGCGATAGCGATCGATCAAGCCTCGCGCGATCGCCTGCCCCAGGAAGCCGCTGCTGCCGGTGACAAGAACCGTCGGAAGGGTTTTGCCGTGATTTGCCATGGGTCAGGCCCGTTCGCGTTGGAAGAGCGGCCGGATGGCGCGATGCGCTTTGGCCGGCTCGCTCGGCAACCTGGAACTGGATTCATTTTGTTGCTCGAGCCTTGGCCTGCCCAGGATCATTGCGCCGGCCTTTGTGGGGGCGCGAGATGACCGAGGAACCATCGTGTGGCGTGCCTGATCACTTCATCCATTGTGCCCGGCTCCTCGAAGAGGTGGCCGGCACCGTCGATAATGATCAGCTGTTTCTCGCCCTTCAGCGCGGCAAGGGCACGCTGGTTCATCCCGATCACCGGCCCGTCCAGGCTGCCGACCAGCAGCAGTGTCGGGGCACGCACGGCCGGCAGCGCGTCCATCGCCAGATCGGGCCGGCCGCCGCGCGAGACGACAGCCGCGATAGCTGCATCCGGGCGTGCCGCGGCCACCAGCGCGGCTGCGGCGCCAGTGCTTGCCCCGAAAAATAATGGGACAAGCCTCCTGGTCCGTGCTTCCGCAGCCGCCCAATGCGTCGCCAGCGCGAGTCGCGATGCGAGCAGGCCAATGTCGAAGACGTTTCGCCTGTCGCGTTCCTCGATCGACGTCAAAAGGTCGACGAGAAGGGTCGCCAGTCCGGCCTGCCGAAGTGCGGCGGCGACGTGATTGTTGCGCGGACTGAGCCGTCCACTTCCGCTGCCATGAGCGAAGATAACGATGCCTTGCGCCCCGTGCGGCACGCCCAGCAGCCCGACGAGCCCGTCGGGCTCGATCCTGACCTCCTCGACCTCTTTCATGGCGGTTGCCGGCATCGTTACACTCCAAAGGGAGGATCGCCGCAGAGGAACTGCGCCTCGCGCCCACTCAGTGCGTTAAACACTGGCATGGCGGAAATGTTTCCGGGGAAGGTCAGAAAAAATATGGCCCCCATCCGGAGCGACGCGGCACAGACCCTGGGATGCATGCCGTTACCTCAGCCGAGGAATGCAGCGGACCAGAACAAAAGCGCTCTGTAGCGATCCTTCGCGCCCCCTCTGTCCTGCCGGACAGAGGGGGGCGCCTCGCTCCGCCATCAAAGGTTCTGCACCGTCGTGACGCTCTGATGTCACGGCATCTACGCGACGTCGCTTCGCTCCTGCTCCGCCCTGGGATGACGAAGGCGTGGTGGCTGTAGCTAATCCCCAGCGTGAGAGATGCTGCAGGCCGGGCGGCAGCCCCCGTCAGGAACTGGCGCCGCTTGTGGATGGCTTGTCGGCATTCCATTCCGCCTTGCGTGCCCGCGCTTCCTCGAAGATCAGCTTGAACTCCCGCATCATCGCGCTCTCAATGGCGAATGCACCGCTTGGCACGGCGCCGGGGTCTTCCTGATTGTTCTGGAATTGAAAACGGGCCTCCAGCTCGGCCCATATTCGCTCTGACTTGTCGACGCCGGCAAGCAGCGCGACGACCAGCGCCAGAGTCTCTCGCTGGGCATTGAGCCGACCCTCGATCTCTTCATTCGTCAACTCGGACATGTGGGATCGCTTCCGGTTTCAGGCGAAACGGCAAAATCGCATCCTTGTTCCGGAATTCAGCTCGTCGGCTCGCAGAGAGAGCCTACTGCTCCCTGAAAGCTCGCTGGATCTGATCCGCCAAAGGTTTCACGAGATAGGACAGCATGGTGCGGTTGCCGGTCGAAAAGAACACCTCGACAGGCATGCCTGGCGCCAGGGCCACGCCCTTGAGCCGGCTAAGCTCTGTGCGCGGTAAAGCAACATGCACAGTGTAAAAGCCGGTGCCTGTTTTCTCATCGACATTGAGGTCGGCGGAAATCTTGCTGACCGCACCATTCAGTTCCGGCGTCGTTTGCTGATTGAATGCCGACAGCCGCAGGGTCGCGCCTTGCCCTGGCGTCAACTGATCGATGTCTTGCGGAGCCACGCGCGCCTCGACGGTCAGGTCGTCCGTCACCGGGACAATCAGCATGATGAGCTCGCCTGGAGATATAACGCCACCGACCGTGTGCACGCCGAGCTGATGAACGACACCGTTCTGCGGACTGCGTATGTCGATGCGTTTGAGCTGATCTTCGGCCGAAACCTTGCGCTCGACGGACTCGGAGATCTTTGCCTGGACGTCTCGCAGTTCGCTTGCCACTTCGCTGCGCAAATCCTGGTCGATCTGGATGATCTGCAAACGGATTTCGGAGGTACGACCCTTCGATTGCGCTATGGCCGCAGTCAGTTGCCCGTGCTCGCCTTTAAGCCGCACGGCATCGCGTTCAAGCGCAGTAATACGATCGATCGAAACCAGCTTGCGTTGCCAAAGTCTGCGCATGCCTTCGAGCTCAAAGCCGATCAACTTGATTTCCTGGCTCTTGGCATCTCTTTGCTCGGTCAAGCCGGAAACCTCTTCGGCAAGCTGCGCAATGCGCTCCTGCAACTGAGCCTTCTGACCGGCGCGTGCCTGTCGGCGAAATTCGAACAGAGATTGCTCGCCGGCCATCGCCCAACCAATCTCGGGGGCATCCTGGCGTGACACAAGCGAAGCTGGAAAGACGATGCTTGCCTTGCCGTCACGCTCGGCCTCAAGGCGAGCCAGCCGCGCCTCGAATTCGTCCAGGCTCTTGGTGACGATCGCCAAATTGGCCCGGGTGATGGTCTCATCGAGGCGGATCAAGACCTGGCCCGCCTTTACGGGATCGCCTTCCCGGACGAAGATTTGCCCGACAACGCCACCGGTTGGATGCTGCACTTTCTTGACGCTGGAATCGACGACCAGCTTTCCCGAAGCGATGACGGCCCCGGAAATTTCGGTGACGGCAGCCAAACTCCCCGCCCCGCCAACCAGCAGGATGCAGGTTGCGACACCGCCAAGCAGATAGCGTCGAATGGTGCGATCGGCCGCGAATATCATGCGTTGCGCCATCAGGATGCCGTCTCTTCCAGTCCGGAAACGACTTTCAAGGGGACGCCCGCTGGGCGGGTTATCTTGTTCAAGATCTCATTTTTTGGACCAAAGGCCTGAATACGGCCGTTCGCCATCACAAGAACCTGATCCAGGCTGGCAAGCGCGCTCGGACGATGTGCGACCACGACGGCTATACCGCCTCGCGCGCGAACAGCTTGGATCGCCACCGTCAACGCCGCCTCGCCTTCCGCATCGAGGTTGGAGTTAGGCTCGTCGAGAATAACCAGAAACGGGTCACCGTAGAGAGCCCGGGCAAGCGCCACCCGCTGCCTCTGGCCAGCCGAAAGCGCCGAACCGGCCTCGCCGATGCGCGTCTCGTAGCCTTCCGGCAGGTGGATGACGAGATCATGAACGCCGGCCGCGCGCGCAGCCGCCAGTATCTTGTCCGAGGGCGCTTGCGGTTCGAAGCGCGCGATGTTCTCGGCAATGGTGCCGTCGAACAGTTGCACATCCTGAGGCAGATAGCCGACATGCTTGCCCAGTTCTTCCGGCGACCACTGGTCGAGCGTTGCGCCGTCCAGCCTGACGGTGCCGCGAACTGGCAGCCATATGCCGGCAATTGCCCGAACGAGCGATGACTTGCCCGAAGCGCTTGGCCCGACGATGCCGAGGCCGACGCCCTGTTCCAATGCAAAGGTGGCGTCCTGCACGACCATACGGCGCTCACCCGGCGGTGTGACACTGATACTTTCGACCGAAAGAGCAGATCTCGGAGCAGGCAGCGAGACACTTGTCGCAGTTTCGGGAAGCAGGACCAAAAGCTGGGTCAGCCGAGCCCAGGCCTGGCGGGCGGTGACGAAGCCCTTCCAGTGGGCGATAGCCAGTTCGATCGGTGCGAGCGCCCGGCTCATCATGATCGAACTGGCGATCATGATGCCGCCGGTCGCTTCCTGATGGATGACCAGATAGGCGCCGATCGCCAGGATGCCCGATTGCAGCATCATGCGCAGGATCTTCGCGATTGTTGCGAGCGTCCCGGCAAGGTCGCTGGCCGTTGCATTGGTGTCGAGATAGCCGGCATTGATCCCTGACCAGCGCTCGGCGATGCGCGAGCCAAAGCCCATGGCCTGCAGAACCTCGGCATTGCGACGTGTCGCTTCGGCAAGTGTATTGCGCGCTGCCGCTTGACTGTTTGCCTTTCTGGCGGGCTCTCGCGTGCGTATTTCGGCAAGCAATGCCAGGCTGAACAGAATAACCACGCCGGCCAGCGCCGTCATGCCGATCCAGAAGTGGAACAGGAAGCAGATCAAGAGGTAGAGCGGCATCCACGGCAGGTCGAAAAGCGCGGTCGGGCCGGCGCTCGACATGAACGATCGCACCTGGTCAAGATCGCGCAAGGATTGAAGGCCGTCGCCTGCGAGCTTGGTGCGCAGCGGCAAACGCATGAGGGCGGCATAGACCTGTCCGCTCAAGCGCGCGTCCAGCGCAATCCCGATGCGCACCAGCAAACGCGACCGGATGAGTTCGAGAACGCCCTGAAAAACGAAAAGTGTGCCGGCAAACACGGCGAGCCCGACGAGCGTCGGCACGCTGCGGCCGGGTATGACACGATCATAGACCTGCAGCATGAAGAACGAGCCGGTCAGCGCCAGGACATTGACGACGCCGCTCATCAACGCAATTCCGGCCAACGCTCGCCGGAAGGAAGCCAAAACCGCCGCGAGTGTCGTTCGCGGCGGCTCGGGTGGAATGGGATGCGACGTCGGCTTCACATCAGTTCCAGTTCGGTCTCAGGCGGCAATGGCCGCGCCCGAAATGATGACGAACGTGTCGGTGCCGAGTCCATCTGTCAAATGTCAGATAACCCAGTCTTGCAACGCATAGGCATGGATGTAGTCGATCTGCATTTCGGCAGGCGTCGCAAGCTCGTCGGCGGGCTCTCCCGCTTGGCCACCGATCCCCATATTCACCAGCATATACATCGGGTCATGCATGTCGGCAGGCGTTGCGGCACGAGCGACTTCGACGTCGTCGAAATACCAGACGAGTTCGTCTTCTGTCCAAAGCACGCCATATGTGTGGAACCCTTCGGTATCCGCGGCATAGGCCGTCGTGCCTACTGTTGTATGCGTTCCCGTCGCGTTCGAGTGGCCTGTCAGGATGAGCTTGTTTGGATCTTTACCGAACATCTCGATGACGTCCAGTTCCGGTGGCCAGGAGCCGTCCGCCGGGAGAAGCCAGAAGGCCGGCCATGCCCCTTGTGTTTCGGGCATGTCGGCGCGAATTTCAAAATAGCCGTAGGTCTGCGCGAAGGATTCGTAGGTCGTCAGCAACCCTGACGTGTATTCGTAGTTATTTATATAGGGACGAATCGCCTCAGGAGCCCGGGCGGCGGTAATGGTGAGAACGCCGTCCTCGATGCTGAATGGATTGACGGAGCGTGTCGGGGCGTAGTCGGTATCGATGTACCATTGAAGATCATTGTTGCTCGTGAGCGTGCTGCCGTTCTCAGCCCCCCACCAGTAATTCGAATCCCAGGTGCCGCTCGAGCCGTTCCACAGGTCCAACGTATCGAACTCGTCCGAAAAGGTCAGTTCCAGGGCCGACCTGTCCACGGCCAGCTTGAACTGGCTTGCGGTGAAATCGCCGATGGTCTTGTTGGCGAAGACGAGAAACTCGCCGTCGGACAGATTCAGGCGGACGTTGGCTCCCGACTGCACCATGTTGGCGCGCACCTCGTCGAAGGAGGTGAAGCCGTAGCTCCCGACGCGAACCGTATCCGTCGCGCCAAGGTCCAGGATCAGGTCACTGCCGTTGCCGGGGTTGACGACGAAAATGTCCGCCCCGGATCCGCCCTTGAGCACGTCATCGCCCTGCAAGCCGTCGAGCGTCTGTTGGCCGGAGCCGCCGGTAACGATGTTGTTCAGCTCGTTGCCGAAAGCATAGCGTTTGTCGCCGGTGACCGTCAGGTTCTCGAAATTGGCCGGGAGCTTGTAACTCATCCAGGTCGAGATGGTGTCCACGCCCTCGCCGGATAGCTCGACCGCCTTGTTTTTCGCGGCATACAGATAATAGATGTCGTCGCCCTTGCCGCCACGCATTGTGACGGTGACGTTACCGTCGCCATACATCGAGTCGTTGTATGTGCTGCCATAAAGTGTTGAGCTGGAACTCGTCGCCGAATACCACCTTGCGGAGGATCCGCTGTAGGGAAGTGGAACGCCTTTGGCGTTCAGTACCGTGGCCATCCCGGTCCTTTCTCCTTTGTCTCGCTCGATAGCAGCCCTAACATCTATCGAGGGGAAAAGGAGCCAGCACTTTCTCACTTTCGAGTTCGGAAGGTTACCAAATGGTTATCACGTAGTGGGAGCACTTGCCGGGGAGCTTCACTGCCTCGAGTGCATAAGGTTGGGCCAACTGCAACATGATCGAAGATGTGGTGAGGCAGATCGAGACCGACCTCACCGCATTTCGCATCTCGAATAGCATTACCGCTGACCGGTGATGAAGAACTGCTAAAAGACCTTGAAAGCGCCCGCGTCGGCTCGTGATCGACGTCGGTGATCAGCATGTGCCCCGGCGAAAGCATGATGCTTGCAGTCATCCGGTTCTGCTCACTTTAGCTGACACGCTGCCTTTGTCTTTTTGAGGCGATTCCTGCTCGGAGCCACTTTCCTAAGCGCTTAGGTTTTGGTAATGTGCGGAAAATGCCGACTGTGTTCCGTTTCAGTGGCCTGCGTGTGGTCATCTATCCGAACGATCATCGACCCGCGCACGTCCATGTCAAGGGTGCGGTCGGCGAAGCGGTGTTCATCCTGCATTGCCCTGACGGGCCACCGGAACTGCGGGAGAGTTTTGGGTTCAACCGGCCCGATCTGGGCAGCATCAAGGACGAACTGGCAAACGTGCTAATCGTCCTTTGCGAGGAATGGATAACAATTCATGGCCGTTACTGAGGACGAATTTGAACGGGCCGAAAAGCGCATGGCCTCCTTGCGTGAGGTCGGACATGCTGTTTCCGCCCGCTACGATCGCCGGGCGGCGCGCATCGTCGTCAACCTGAATACTGGCGTGCAGGTGGCATTTCCCGCACGCTTGGCCGAAGGTCTTGCCGACGCATCGCCGGGCGATCTTGCGGAAATCGAGATCAGCCCCGCCGGTCTCGGCCTGCATTGGCCCAAACTCGATGTAGACGTGTATGTGCCGGCGATGCTGCAAGGCGTTTTCGGGTCCAGACAGTGGATGGCCGCCCAACTCGGCGCTGCCGGTGGCAGAGCCCGCTCGCGCGCCAAGGGCGCTGCATCTCGTGAAAACGGTCGCAAGGGCGGGCGGCCGCGCAAGCTGGCGAACGGATGAGCGGCGACATGCAGGAAGCGCGCCGGATCGCCGCCGCCATCAACCTCAGGGTTCGCCAGCTGGAAAAGAGGGCATCAGAGGCCGGCGCCATGGCCGAACACATGCTCGGATACATGCAAGACCTGCAACGGACATATGAAACCGCCCCCGACCATATCCTGGCCGATCCATGCTAGTTCCTCGACACAGTAGTTTTGACAGGTCGAGCCGATCGGCAGCGAACGTCAATAATTCCCGTCGGTGGCAAATCTTAGCGGCAGATCGCAAACATTGGAGATTGGCCGAAACACCCCTCCACTTCGTCATCCCAAGGCAAGCAAGGAGCGAAGCGACGCGCGCAGACCCTGGGATCCATGCCGTTACCTCAGCGGAGGAACGCAGCGGACCAGGATAAATGCTGATCTGTAGTGATCCTTCGCGCCCCCCTCTGTCCTGCCGGACATCTCCCCCACTTGGGGGGAGATTGGCAGCTTCGCTGACGGCGCCTGTTCATCAACGTTGGACATTGGCGAAAGCCGCAATGACGGCCGATCTCCCCACAAGTGGGGGAGATGTCCGGCAGGACAGAGGGGGGCGCCTCGCTCCGCCATCAAAGGTTCTGCACCGCAGCAGCGCTCCGAGGTAACTGCTTGGATTCCAGGGTCTCCGCGACGTCGCTTCGCTCCTGCTCCGCCCTGGGATGACGAAGGTGTGGTGGACTGCCGCTAATCGCAGACGTTGGAGATTGTGCAGCTGGACCGTCGACAATCCCTTTCAGGCTCGGTCTAGAACCAACCAAATCCTCTGTGCAGACGAACTAAAAGACCTTGAAAGCGCCCGCGTCGGCTCGTGCATCGACGTCGGTGATCAGCATGTGCCCCGGCGATACCGTGATCGAGGTCGCCAACTCGGCACGAGCAAGTGCATCCTGTGCGGTGATGCTGCTGGCCCAGAATACAGGGACCTCCCCGTCGATGATTTTGACCGCATCGCCCCAGTCGGGAGCCATCAAGTCGGCTATTCCGATGACCGTGGGATCTCCGACATGGATGGGAGAGCCGTGGGCATGCGGGAAGCGTGCGGTGAGAGCGCGAACCCTGTCGACATCGCAACGGCTTATCGGACGCATCGAGACGACCATTTCACCACCAAACGGTCCGACGCGGCACGTCTGAATCGTGGTTCGAAACTTGGGCGAGGCCTTGCCGCAGCCGATGCGGCTCAGTTTCTTTTCGGCAAGTGCAGCTTCGACGGTCAGCGAACTGCCGAGCGCGAAAGCGGCAAAATCATCCTGCCACAGGTCGATGATGTCCGTCCTGCGACGGGTCAGCTCGCCGAAATGATAGATGTTGTACTGGGGGGCATCGGTGCGGATGTCGATGTCGCCCAGCGCTGGGATCAAGGGGCTGCCGGCGCGATTAACGCCGACCAATGGACAGGGTTTCGGGTTGCGGATGCAGAACTGGTGGAAATCGCTGGCAAAGCTGCGCGGCACGATCACAACATTGGCCTGGAGCTTGCCGTGCGCCAGCCCCCCTGTATGCCCCTCATAGGCGCCGATTCTGACAAGCCTGCGCAGCCTGTCCGCATCGACCAGTCGCAGGTCCTCGAAGATCGGTGAAGTGGTCAGGCGAGCCATGGCTTCCGGTTCAGAGACAAGTCGGGAGGGCGTAAGATCGTTGGCGGCTCGGCTGCTTGTCAAATTGTCAGAATCTTTCCTCAACGATAAATTGTATTTATTGGCCGGCCAACGATTGCTTCCTCTTGCGACCGACGCTTGCGCAAATCTTTCTTGTGTCATTAACAGTTGCGGCAGCCGATCGCTTCTATCTGTCGGCCCGCCTCGTGCAGAAAACCAAGGTCCCGCTCCATGTAGAAGAGCAGGAAAGCAGAATAGAGGACAAAGACGAGGCTAAACACCAGCGTCTTCACGATCAGCGAAAGCGCAAAAACATTGAGGTGCGGCGAGGCGCGCGCCAAAAAGGCCAGCACAAGGTCGGACAACAGCATGCTGATAATGAGCGGGAAAACCAGGGTCAATGCCATCATCAGAATGCGGTTCAAGAGATCGAGGAAGATGCCGGCTGCATCCTTGCTGAACACCGGCAGAAGCTGGTCGATCGGCCACAGGCCATAGCTGTCGTAGAGGCTGGTCAGGGAAAGCTCGAGGCCGCCGGCGGCCAGGTAGACCGTGACCATGATGACGGCGAGCAAAGTGCCGGTGGCGCTCGTCTCATGCGTCATCATCGGATCGATCAGCGTCCCCATCGTCGAGCCGCGCTGCAGGTCCAGGATATCGCCGGCAGCCTCGGCCGCCCAGAACGGAATGCCCATCGCCAGCCCGAGCGTTACCCCGACGACGACCTCCTTGAGCATGTAGGCGACGATCATCGTCGTCGCGATGTCGGTGTTTGTCAGTCTGTCGACGATCATCGGAAAGACCGGAACCGCCAGCGCCAGGGCGACGCCGTTGCGCAGAAGGCCCGACAGCGGCACGCGCGAAAAGAGCGGCATCAGCAGCATGAACCCGGTCATGCGGGCGAGCGCGAAAGCTCCCGCCAGAAGAAACAACTGCAGCTCCTTGACCGACGCGAAGAAGGGTTCGACCGGCATCCGCGCGCCTCAACGTGTGACGACGGGGAATTCGTCCAGCGCCGTCGAGGCCTGCTCGGCGATCTGCTGGCCAAGCAGCGGGCCGAAGACGATGATGACCAGCAGGATCACGACAAGCTTGATCGTCTGCGGCAGCGACTGGTCCTGAATTTGCGTCAGCGCCTGGGCCAGCCCGACCAGGATGCCAACGGCCAGTGCCGCGATGATCGCCGGGCCTGACGCGAACAGCACCGTCAGGAGCGCGCCCTGGACCTTCGCCAGGATGAAGTCATTGCTCATGCAAACCTCCCAGCGGCGTCAGACGTAACTCAGGATCAGGCCGTGCATCAGCCGCGACCAGCCATCTATGGCGACGAAAAGGAACAGTTTCAGCGGGACCGAAATGAGGACCGGCGAGACCATGATCATGCCGAGCGTCATCAGGATGTTGGCAACGACGATGTCGATGATGAGGAACGGAAGATAAAGCAGAAAGCCGATTTCAAACGCCCGCGTAAGCTCGGACGCGACAAAGGCAGGAACGAGTATCGAAAGATCGTCGTCCTTCAGATCTTGTCGTGCCTGTTCCGGCCACAGGCGGTTCGTCCCATCGAGAAAGAACTGCCGCTCTTCCGGCTGGGTGAACTTGATCAGGTGCTGCTGCAATGGTTCCCTCACCAGTTGCGCCGCCCTGGCGAGGTCGTCGGTCGTCTGGAACTGAACCTGCCCTTCCTGAAGCCGTCCCGACATCTCGCTCAGCAACGGCGTCGTGACATAGACCGTGAGCACGAGCGCTATGCCGTAGAGCACCAGATTGGGCGGCATCTGCTGGACGCCGAGCGCGTTGCGGATGAGGAACAGCACGACCGAGATTTTCAGGAATCCGGTCATGGTGACGACTGCCAGCGGCAGCAGGCCGACAAAACCGACGGCAATCAGGATCCCAAGCAGGTTGGGCGAATTATCAAGCATTGTCGAACATGCGGGCGATCCGCACGCCCAGGCTCTCCCCAATCCGGACGATCTCGCCACGGCCGACGCGTTTGCCATTGGCGATGATGTCGACCGTCTCCTTCGTCACATTGGCGAGCGGAACGATGGCGCCGGGCGCAAGCTGCCTTACCTCGGCGAGCGGCATCGCCGTGCGGCCGAGTTCGAAGGCAAGCGCAACCGGCAGCTCGTCCAGAGTTGCCTCCTCCAATGCCTGGTCGGCGTGCGGCGGCGTGTCTTGGTTCATGGTCCACTCCCATTTCGATCCAGCGATTGCAGTCGGCGCGGCAAGCAGTTGCGGCCCGCTGGCAGTCAGCGCCGCCGGGGCATAAAGCCGCTCGGCAATGACCAATGCCGCGTCTTCCTCTTGCTCATCGAAGAGCACCACATCGCCAGGTTGCAGGCTTTGAAGATCACCGTGGCTGATTGTAAGCGCGTTGCGCCAGAGGCAGACCGGCAACGGGAATTCGGCAGGAACCGGAGGTCTTGCTTTGCCGATCGCGTCGAGAAAGCGCCCGGCCCGCACCGCCAGACCGACGCTGTCGGTGTGCAAGGCGCAACCTATGGTTTCGTCCTTGCCGGTCAGGACGAAAGCCAACGCGGTTTGGTCCAGAACGCTGTCTTCTTGTTCGATCGACGTAATAGCGATCGTCTCGCCCAGCTTGCTCTCGATCCATTCGAGATCCTTTTCGAATTCGGACTCCAGCAGCAGTGCGGCGTGAGCGGGCGCCAGTCGTTTCAGGTCGATCAGCTCGTCGGCCTTGGCAAGACCTCGTTCGACAACAGATAACGGCAGGCGCAACTTGCCCGCCATGTCTGCGAGAGTGAACGCAATCGTGCATATTGGCTGGTCCACAGGGTTTGGCGGCGGCCAGACGGCGGCGATCGCCATGGTTTTCCCGGCAATCGTGATCTGCGCGGCAGCACGACGGCGGTAGAAGGCGTTCAATGCCTCAACCTCCCCAGCCGCAACAGATTCCAATGTCAGCGGCTTGCCAACGCTCGAGCGTGTGCGTCTCGCCGGTTCTGCGCGCGCTTTCTTTTTTGCCGACGCCAAGGCCTGAGGCATCACACTTCCATATTCACGATCACGGATTGGACTATCGTTCTGCGGGCAAGCGCAGTGGACTGCGCTCGTCTTCCTCGGAAAGCTCGGCAAGCGCGAGGCTGCGACGCGCAGTGCGTTTGGCCAGATACTCCAAAAGCCCGTCCAGCTTCGTCACCGCCTTCATGCTGGCGCGATGATCGTTGCGGGCGGCCGACAACTCTGTTTTGCGTCGCTGCTCGGTGACGCCGGCCATTTTCTCGTTTTCCCGAAGTTTTTCGGTTTGCCTGGCGGCGTTCTCGAACTGTCCCTGAAGCCGATGAAGGCTGGCGGCCTTCACCGGTTGCCCGACAAGCGAAGCGAATGCTGCATCCTCAGCGTCGGCTGTGTGCTGCAGGTGTTCGCTGACCGCGGCGGCCGCCTCCCGAACCGCCCCGGCGGCCCGCTGCGCAGCGGCGTATCGCCTTATGACCAAATCGTTTGCGCGCTGTTCACCGTGGCGCCTGAGGTCGCGCAATCGTGCGATCGTGTCACGATCTTTCATTGACGATCCCCCGCATGCGTTCGCGTGTCTGCTCGATTGTCTCGTGGGTGGCGGACGGCTGTCGCAGGAAGGCGTTGATGGCGTCGATCTTCGCCACCGCCTCGTCCGCCACCGCATCGCTGCCCTTTTCGTATTCGCCGACGCGCAGCAGCAATTCGACGTCGGCGTAGCGGGCGAGCAGCTCCCGCAAGCGGCCGGCGTCCGACCGATGCTCGGCCGGCACCACCGTGTCCATGAGGCGACTGCGGCTGCGCAGCACGTCGATGGCCGGGAAATGGTTGCGCTGCGCAAGCTCGTTCGACAGAAAGACGTGGCCGTCGAGAAGCGCCTGGATTTCTTCGGCAACCGGATCCAGCGTGCCATCGCCCTCCAGAAGAACACTGTAGAGGCTTGTAATCGAGCCGACGTGGCCAGGCCCTGAGCGCTCGAGCAATCGGGGCAGGACAGCAAAAAGCGAAGACGGAAAACCGCGACGCGTCGGCGGTTCGCCTGAAGCGAGGCCAATCTCGCGCTGCGCACGGGCAAACCGCGTGATGTTGTCCATTGCCAGCAGCACATGCTTGCCCTGGTCGCGAAAATATTCGGCAATGCTGGTTGCCACATAGGCAGCCTTGACGCGCTCGATCGCCGGCCGGTCGGACGTCGCGACGACGATGACTGCGCGCGCCAGCCCTTCCGGCCCAAGCTGATGCTCGATGAATTCGCGCACTTCACGTCCGCGTTCGCCGACAAGCGCAACCACGGCAACATCTGCGTCGGTGCCGCTGACGATATCCGAAAGCAGGATCGACTTGCCGACGCCAGGCTCGCCGAAGATGCCGACGCGCTGCCCACGCGCGCAGGTGAGAAGCCCATCGAGGGCGCGGATTCCGAGCTGGATAGGCTCGGAAATCAAACTGCGCTCCAGCGGCGACGGCGGATAGGCGTTGACCGGATAGCTGCCGGTAATGCCATCCGGCGCAAGCGGCTTGCCATCCAATGGCTCGCCGAACGCGCTGATCACCCGACCAAGCAGGCCGGGCCCGACAGGCACCGTCTGGGTCTTTCCGGTCGCAATGACCTCGGTGAGGCTTGAAAGGCCGGTGAGATCGCCAAGCGGAACAAGGATCGCCATCTCGTCCATGAGCCCGACGACTTCCGCCTTGGTCGCCGTGCCGGTCCTGGGATCGAGGAGTTCGCAGATCTCGCCGATTCGAACCTCCTCCACCGTCGCGTGAATGACCGTGCCGGTGACCCGCCGTACACGCCCTTTCCTGGGCCGGCTGGCATCTTCACGCAGGCCGGAACGCAGGTTCGGAACGATCGATGCGAGGCGGCTCTCGAGCTTGGTGGCGGGACTTGTCATGCCGCCGCCTCGGCCTTTGATGAAATCGCAGCGGCAATGGCGTTGAGCTGTGCCTCGATGCTGGCGTCGATGACGGCAATGTCGGTCGAGAGGATGCAGGCGTCCGTCGCCAGCGTATCGTCGGCGTCGATCTCGACCGTCATGCCCAACTCACTCTCGCGCAGGACTGCGTTCAGTTCGTCGCGAACCCTGTTAACGGAAGCAGGATGAAGTCGGACTTTTAGATATTTAGCGCGGCGAATTTCAGCGACGGCCTGCGCGGCCGCCTTGGCGACCAGCATGCTCGCGTCGAATTCTCCCAGCACGCGCCTGACCACATCGAGAGCCAGATTGATGATTTCGGCTTCCAGCCCACCGAGATAGCGATCGACCTTGACCGCGGTCTCGCTCACCAAACGCGCGGCATCCGCGTCGCCTCGCGCCTTGCCATCTTCATAACCCTGCGCATATTCGGCCGCATAGGCTCGCCGAGCGGCGTCACGCAACTGCTGCGCATCACGCCTGGCTTCGTCGAGAAAAGCGTGCCCATCCTGCCAGGCGCTTGCCTCGGCAGCGCGCAGGATGCGGGCGACGGGGCGCCTCGGCACGGCAGTGGTCACTTTGTCCGGTTCGACCATATCGCCTAACCCATTGCCCGTCGAACAATCGCCGGACCAGTTTTGGCAAATGGTTCGGCTGTCAGCTGGTCGACAAGTTCATGCGGCATCAGCTTGAGGCGGACCCGCATGCTCGTTTCGCCCGGCATCGCCTGACACCAGGCGCCAAGGCAACGCAGGCCGTCGGCATGGACACGACTATGAATGTCTTCAAGCGGCTCCAACGGCTGCATTGGACCGGCCAGATCGCGGTTGGCGACTGCGAAAGCGCAGATTTCCGCGCCGAGCGCTGCCTGCAACGCAGCGGCTTGGCGTCCATCGATGACGGCGGCCAGACTGCCGGCCCAGTAGATCGCGCCGGCGCGAAGCGCAAGTTCCTCCAACTCCTCACCCGACGACAAGGCAATCGCCAGGTCTGTTTCATCGGCTGGTTCGTCGGAGACGGCGCCGCTGAGGCCGTAACGGTCGAGTAGAAGCACTGACAATCGCTTATGCAGGCGCTGCGACCGCAACATCCGCTCGCAGGCGGCCTCGCCGATCGTGCCGTCAAAGCACTGCGCCAGCCGGACCGCATCCGCATAGAATGCGGGATTGGACATGAATGCCTGCCATTCCGGGCTGGCGGTTTGCTTCGAGCCAGCCTGGATCATGTCTTCTTCACCGGCATGGCCGCGGCGTCGAGCGCATAAACGCCGGGTCGTCGATACCACTGGACGTAAGCCAGGCGGGCAGCCAGCGCTGCTATAGCCGCCGTCATGCCGTAAAACAGCCACATCGCGGCGGCGACGCTGTCGGGATGCAGCCAGAGGCCGAGGAACGTTGTGAAACCTGGCTCGCCGGCTGCGTGCTCGGGAACCGCCGCGGTAACCGGAATGAGCGTAACCGACACATTGTCATAAGTCAGCCCGGCGATGCCCTTTGCCACCAGCATCTTGACCTGAGGGATCAGCTCATTCATCGGAACGGATGCGCGATGGCGGATGAAAACCGAGGCGGACGATGGCACCAGCCGCTGTCTCAGCGGATCGTTTTCGGGCAAGACGAGATGAACGCGCGCGGAAAGCACGCCGTCGATGTCCGAAATCGTCTGCGACAGTTCCTGGCTCAGGCCATAGATCATCGTCGCCCGCTCTTCGACCGGCGAGGATACAAGCCCGTCTCGCTTGAACACGTCGCCGAGCGTCTGGAATTCCTGTTTGGGCAACCCGCTTTCGTCGAGGATAGCCATGGCTTCGGCGAAACGGTCCTTCTGTACCGAAACCGTCATTTTGCCGTCCTTGGCCGCCTCGCGCTGGGCCGGAATGCCGTGACGCATCAGCGTGGCCACGATCTCGTTGGCCTGCCGCTGGTTGAGGTCGGAATACAACTCAACCGTGCACGCCTGGAGCACAAGCATGCTCACTACGACGAGCGCGACGCGGCACCGGACGCCGCATCGATTCAATAGCGTTGACCGCTGCGGCAAGGATATCGTGTGCACGAACACTCCGTAGGCTTACTGTTGCTTGATCAGCGTGCTGGTGGACGACGTAACGGCCGTTACGCTGCTCGTGACCACTTCGAGATTGGCGGCTGCCCACATCACCGAAATGGATCGTTCGAGCAGTTGCTCGGCATTTTTTGCGGTGGCGTTTTCGTCTTCCTTGCCTGACGGGGCCTTGCCTGACAGGGCGGTCTTGCCGGCGCCATCTTGCATGGTGGCTGTTTCAGCATTCACGGGAGCGTGTGCCTGGCCAAGCGCCTTCTGGACCTGCTGCATGGTCCCTTCCAGCGACTGAACCGCAGAACCGAACAATGCAGACGGGTCCGTGAGCACCCCGCCCCCAGCCTTCTCCACCGCGGCCAGATAGTCGAACAGCTTGTGTTCGGCGACCGGCTCGGTCTTTTCCAGTTTGGAGGCCAGTTTGGAGGATTGTCCGGCCATTGCCGGATTGGCTCCCGAAGACGCCTGCGCCACCTGCTGGCCTGCCCGTGCGGCGACATCACCGCGTTCAGGCAGGGCAACCTTCGCCGCATCATGTTTTTCCTGATTGGCACCCACCATTCGGTTGCCCGGCTGCGCGGTCGTGCCGGCGGTGACCTGCTGCTGCGACGCCAGGCTGGTGGTCAAGTTCGCCAGTGTGGCTTCCAGGGCTCCAATCGGCGCGATTTGCATGAACCTGCCCTCCTTCTTGCTTAGTTCGGTTTGCCGGAGGGAACATTCTGCGCCTCCGCCTGCCTGCCGCGGAAAACACGGACCGGAACAACTTTGCCAGCCTCCTGCTTGGCGCTCGGCGCCGCAGGAACTCCCAGTGTTTTCCTGACAAGTTCGACATAGGACGGCGGCCCCGATACCGAGACGACATCGTCCTGCGTGAACACCTTTATCGGAAACTTCGGGTCGATGACGCCCAGCCGCGAAAGCCGATCTTCCGCACCGGCAGCCATGTTGGCATCAAGCGCGATCATTTCCGTCCGGACCTCAGCTTCGGTCGCGACGTTCATGACGATGCCATCGAAATGCCAGACCAGCCCGTATCGATCGCAGATTTCCTGCAGGAAATCGCGGGCGGTTCCAACCGGCATGCCGGCGCTTAAACGCCCCTTTACGAGTTTGCTGACACGCATCGGCACCCGCATGTTGCGGCCTAGCTCGACCAGCGCGTCGGTCACCGACTGATCGACGGTGATGTATTTGTACGGGCCGGCGGGCCAGCGCGGTTCGGCGGCGTTGGCCGGCGACGAGGCAGTGCCGAACGCCAGTATCATCGCAAGACCGCAGGCGACAAAAGCAGCCCTGGCTCCCGAGAACCGATCCGCATGGCAGGTGTCGCGTCCCGTCAACATTGGTCCTATCACAAAGGGACGCACGAGCGATGGCCCGCGTCGCTGGTTGAATGGTTTACCCGCCGATTCACTCTATCGTGCACATTGCTGAATTGGAAGTCCAATTGGAATGCGCACGAGCATTTGGTGCCAAACGTTGCGAACCGCTTGCAAAGCGATATGGTGCGCGCTGGAATCAGGTGATCGCCAGCTGAACGCCTGGATGCAGAAGAGAGATCGGTCTTGGCGGCAATCATGATCCTGCTTGCGAACTTGGCTGTTCCCGTCAAGGTTGCAGGACGCAAAGTCCGGGTCACCCGGCGCCTCATCCAGGGATTGCATGCATTTCTGATCACTGTCCTATCGATTGCCGCCATGGCGCCGGCGCAGGCCCAATCGAATAGCGGTTATGACCCACGCAGCTGGAGTTACGATCCGGCAAGAAATGTGCTGGTCTCGCCTTCCGCTCCCGACCAGCCTTCCGATGGAGAAAGCCGACGCGAGTGGTCGGCAATCCCGAGGGAGATCGTGCATTTCAGTGAGGCTCAACCGAAGGGATCGATCGTTATCGACACCACGCAGCGGCGGCTTTACTACATTTTGGGCAGCGGCAGGGCGCTGCGATACGCGGTGGGCGTTGGAAAGGAGGGATTGGAATGGTCCGGCCGCGACACGATTTCGGCCAAGAAGACCTGGCCGGATTGGCGGCCGCCGGCCGAAATGCGATCCAGGGAAGCGTCAAATGGCCGCTTCCTGCCCGTGCATGTCGAGGGAGGACCGAACAATCCACTGGGCGCGCGCGCCTTGTATATCGGCAACACGCTCTATCGCGTCCACGGCACCAACCAGCCATGGACCGTCGGACAGGCCAACTCCTCCGGTTGCATTCGCATGACCAATGACGACGTCATCGATCTTTATGACCGCGTGAAGATCGGCAGCCAGATCATTGTGCGGCATTGATGGCCGTTCCCGAAAGCCGCAAATGAGTGATTCCCAGTCGTGATACCTTTCAACATCAAGCAGCTCGAAACCTTTCTCCTGGTGGCGACCTTCGGAAGCTTTCGCAGGGCGGCTGAACGCCTGAATACCACACAGCCGGCGGTGTCCACCCGAATTGCCGGGCTGGAGGAAGCGCTTGGCGCCAAGCTGTTCGAGCGGCAGAGCAGCACGGTCCGGCTGACCGCCGAGGGACAACGGCTGCTGCCGCCTGCCCAACGGGTCCTGCGCGTCGCCGAGCGGCTGCAACTGATGGCCAGTTCTCTGTCAGAGACTTCAGAGACGACCAGGGTGCTGAGGCTTGGGGTCGCCGAAACGATCGTGCACACCTGGCTGCCGGATTTCCTCACGGCACTGAAGGCAAACTTTCCGCTTGTCGATACCGACATCGTCGTCGATGCGACGACGACCCTTCGCAACGAACTCATGTCACACCGGCTCGATCTTGCTGTGCTGATGGGCCCTGTCCTGGAGTACAGCATCGAGAATATCGAGATGCCGTCCTTCCCGCTTGTCTGGGTCTGCTCGCCGCAATTGGAATTGCCCAACCGGCGCAAGGTGACGCTGAACGACCTGATGCAGTTTCCGATCATCAGCTACGCCCGCACCACGCGACCCTACAGCGAACTCTACCGCAAGCTCACCGGCGAATTCGAAGAGACGCCGCGCATCTTTCCGGCCAATTCGCTGGCCGCTTCCATCACGATGACACTCAACGGGATCGGCATAGCCTCGCTGCCCGAGGGCGTCGTCCAGGACTATCTCGCAAGCGGAAAACTGCGCATCGTCGAATGCGAATGGCACCCGTCAGACCTGCAGTTTACCGCCTCCTACTCTTCCGAACCCTCCAATCCGATTGCGGAGCGGGCGGCAAAGCTGGCCGGCTGCGTCGCGCATGCCTACGCTGCGAGAACCGACAAGCTCAGGCCCGCGGTTTCTCAGCCGACCAAGGTGGCCGGCAGGTAGATGCGGTCGCCCGAGAAGATCACATCCGGGCTCAGTATATGATCCATGTTGAGCACCACCGTCTCGGCCACATCAGCGGAATGGGTCCTGGCGATCAGGCGAATGCTGTCGCCGTTCTTGACCTCGACCCACTGGTAGCCGTCTTGCTCCAGCGTTGGATTGGTGCGGCCCGCAGCATTGCTGCTGCCGTCGGCATGCGCCTCGACATGGTCGCCGGAAACCCAGCCGCTATGCATTTCGCCGTCCGGCCCGAAACCTTCGACCGGTATCCAGGCCTCGCCTGACTGATCGGTTGAAGGCTTCGCGGTCTGCTCGACGAATGTCCCGGGTTGCAGAACCGTCACCACGGTCGACTCCTCGTCAGGCTGGGTCCGCAAGTTCAGGCCGTCATCGGCCAGCACGACAAGTTGTGGGAAATCTTCCGGTGGGATCTGCGGCGCGTCTGGCACATCCGAAGGATCATCGGGTTGCTGGGACGAGGCATCGCCATCCGGCTTTTTTGGATCGGTTGGAGGGGTCGGCTTCGCGGCCTCCCAAGGCTCCGCGAGCAGGGCGTCCAGCGAGAAGAGAAGCATTCCAACGCCGAAGGTGATGCCCAGAGTCCACCGATCCCATGCAGCCCATTTTTTGTCGGACTTTTCCGCCGCCGCGATATCGGCATCGGTTCGCGGCACTGAACGGCTATTCATCCGGTCCGTCCTTCTGGCCGACGCATAGAATTCCGCGCAGCCGAACGTGAACATGGTGCCGGCGACTGTGGCGATCGGCGCCGGCCAGGACTGCACCGTATAGAAGGCGCAGCCAAGCACATAGCCGGGTCCAGCCAGATATTCGGCCAGGTTTCGGATCACCGGCCTGCCGGTGAACGTCTGCAGCATCGACTTCGTGCCATAGACGATGTTGCCGACCGTGAACGTGCTGTTGACGACAAGATCCTTACCTTGGATCATCCCGGTCGCGGCGCCTGGCGCTGCGGCAATGAATGTGGCTCCGCCGAGAGCGTTGAGGAACCGCCCAAACGGCTTGTGACTTGCGGTTGTGTTGGGGAAGAGCGCCTGCGCACCGAAAACGACGCCTCGCACGCCAAATGCCACCGCTCCGGCGGTGGCGGTCCAGGTTGGCGGCAGCGAGCTCCACAGCATGTAGGACGTGCCCGCCATGGTGCCGAAGGTGTCCAGCGCAGCCTGATATTCATTGGTCCGCGAATAAACCAGCGCGCCTTCCACAAGCGTCCGCTGATCCGGCGTCATCGAGTTTTTGTGGGTCGCCCGAAATGTCGTCAGCTGCAGCACCGAGAGCGCATTGGCCTGGTCCACGCTCATCCACTCGAACTGCTCAAGCGTGAACTTGCGGAACTGGCCGGGGCTCATTTCCCCGTACTGTTTTGGTGTCACCGCTTCGATCTGCGGCTGGGTCAGGGCTTCGGTGTGGTGGATCGTGAAGGCACCCCATTGATCGCGGGTCAGCACCGGAATCTGCTTCTCGGTCAGCCACGGCACCTGCTTGGGATCGAGCTTGGCCACGTCCACGGAATCGATTACGGTTTCGGAGATCGCCGGAACCTGGCGCTCGGTGAGGGTCTTCAGCAACCCGGCCTCGCCCAGATCCTTGAATTGCTGTGACGTGAACTTCGCGACCTGGCTGGGCTTGAACCATGGACCCTGACGCGCTTCCAACTTCGACATGTTGACCAGCTCGACCATGTCTCCTTTTATCGCCTGCAACTGTGGTTTCGTCAGGTGAGGCGTCAAACCGGTCTTGCCGAAATCCCGGAACTGCTGGTCCGTCACATTCCGGATGTGGCCCTCGGTCAGCCAAGGAATCTGTTTCCCGTCGAGGCCAGCAATATTGACCTGGCCTATCTTTGCCTTCGGGATACCGCGCAATTGGCTTTTGGTCAGATAGGGCAGCAAGCCGGCCTGATCCATGTCGCGGAACTGCTGTTCCGTCAGCTCGGCCACCTGCTCGCGCTTGAGCCATGGAATCTGGGTCGGCTGGAAATCGCCCATGACGAGATCTGGCACCTGGTCAAGCGGGGTCGCTCTGACGCCATCTCGGGTGAGCGGTCCATTGTTCGGAGCGGGTTGGCCCTTGTTTGCCGGTGCGGCAGCGCGCGGTTCACCCACGACGTGCGATGCGTTGGATGCAACATCGCCTTCGTGGCCCGGCGCGACATTCGCTGCCTGATATGCCGCGTCCGCGAAATGTCCGTAGTAGTCTGCGTAGGTGCCGCCGTCCGCAATGCTCGGCTCCATACTCCGGTAGAGCGCCGCCATCTCGTGGACAGCCTGGGTGCGGTCGATCTCGCCGGCGGTGAAGCGGTCATAGATATCGGCCTGCGCCTGGTCGGCTCGCAGCGCGAGATTCGGCTTGCCGCCGTTGGCAGCAAGCTCATCGGCTACGATGTATTGAACCAGCGCCGCTTCGCCCTCCGACTTCAAGCGAGCGTCTACGGTTGCGTCCCGATGGGCTTGGCGGTTCGCGAAATCCTGGGGCAGCACGTCGATCGGGGCGTCGGTCACATGCGACAGTTCATGGCTGAGCGCATCGACGAATCCGGCGACGACCGCGTCATTGTCCGCGGCCGGCGTGCGGAACATATCGGCATCCACGGAAATCACGTCGAGCGATCGGTCCAACCCTGATCCGGTTGCAGTCAGATCCTGTTCCAGGCTCGGATCGAAAATCCGCAGATCGCGCCGCGCCGGATTGACGATGCGCACGCCTTTCGCGTGGGCATTTCGCAAGAGTTCCATCATCTCGGGCGACCGGCTGACCTGATCGGCAAGATCGGCCCTCATCGCGGTCATCTCGGGCATGCCAAGATCCTGCTGGATCATATCGTCCAGCATGCTCGATGCTTCCTGGCGGTTGGCCGCAATTTCAGCTTGTGTCAGCGGTTTTGCCGTAGACGGTCCCCACGACCCTTCAGCCGCCGGGCCCTGTTCCCGTCGCGGCGCCGGACTCCTGGGCACAATCGGGCCGTCGCCCGCCGGGGCCGGCGCGCTGTCCGGGGGCGGCGAATTGTGCTTCACGTCCTGCTCGAGCAGCCGGTTGAGGTAATGCGCCTGCGTGGGCGTCAGTTCGCTGCGGGCCTGCTGGTCCAGCTGTTGCCGCAACGCTTTCCATGCTGGCCGGCTCATGCCGTCTGGCGGTCCGCCGGCGAGTTGGTCCGGATATGGCGCCGCGCCCAGTTCCGGGAACACATCCAACACGCGCTGACCAGCGAACTTTAAATCGCCGTGCGGCGATGCCGCAACCTCGGCGAGATAGGCGTCGAGATGCTGCAGAACGTCCGGCGTCAGTTGCCCCCCCGAAGTCTCCAGCGCCGAGAAAACCTTTTGCGCGCCTTCGGAGGATCCGGGATGCGCGCGGGCGGTACGGGCATGCGGGACAACATCCTTCCTCACCGAGCCGAGTTCCACTGTTGTTAGCGGCAATGGCCCATAGTTCAGGGCGACACCGGCGCCGTGGTCCGCGCGGTCCAGGCGGTTGAGCGGCCCGGCGCCCGTCTCGCGCGGAACGCCCTCGAAGGCGGGGCTGCCGCGCCAGGGTTCCTTGCCGCCTCCCAAGGGCGCAATGAGGTTGTAGTTGCGGAAGAGCAGACGATCCTCGAAACCAGGCACCTTGCCTTCGGAGCTATAGTGGCTGGCGCCACCTCTCGCGGCCTCCTCCCAGAAAGAGGCTGCCCTCTGGCTGAGCGGGCCAGGCTCCCTCCGGGTATATCCCGGCCGTCCGCCTTCGCCGCCGAGATAGCGCAGCGTGCGATTGACGTAGGCCCCGCTCACAGAGAAGCCAGCGATGGATAGTGAAAAGCCAGTGGCTTTTTCGCTCTGGAACGTGTTCTTCGACAGCATCGGCGCCGATGCGACCCACTGGGCGGAGGGAGCCGCCGCCTCGTCATAAGCGAAATTCGGCCGGTATCCATTGACGAAAAGTTTCTGGCCGTTCGCGTCGTTGGGGTGGACCGGGAGCAGGAAGCCGGTGCCGTCCGGGCCATTGTTCTTCAGGCTGAGCTCGCCATAGACCTGCCGGCTGGGCAGCGGCACTTTGAGGCCGACGCCGAGCATCGATCCGCCGAGACTGATCGTGCGGCCGTCGGGGCCGAGGATCGCCCCGGCAGCCAGGAGGGCGCCGTTGGTCGCCACGTCGTTCAGCAAGGGGCCACCCACGACATTGGCTTCGTGTTCCTGCAGGAACCAGGAAACAGTGGCGCGGTCGGACCGCCAGACCCCTTGCGCATCGCTGAAGAATGTCGGGGCGCGCCAAGAACTCGCCTTGTCGGCATCCAGCAACCGTTCCAGCAGGACGGGCACCTCGCTGTTGATCTCGGTCCCGGCCTTGGGCTTGCTTGCGGGCAGCGCGTTCTCCAGTGCGCTCGCGAGCGACTGCACCGCGGGGTCCGCGGATTTCTGCTGGTTGGCGGCGTAGCCGCGCATCTCTCGCCAAAGATATGGCGTCCAGGTGTCGTGGCCGGACAGAACCTTCTTATTGTAGCGGCCTTCCGGCGAAAGGTTGCCGGCGAGTTTGAACGAAGTCTCCGGCTGGAGCTTCGGACCGTAGACCCAAGTGCTGCCACTGTCGGCCTGCAGGACCTGCATGAGCGCATCCTGCTGCGCGGCGGTCACCGCCTTGCCGGACTTGGTGGCGCGCCCCTTGAAAAACGGCGAGGCGGCATTTGCCGCGGCGGCAAGGTTCGGATCGGTGGAGCGTGACGCCGCCTTGAGGTAATCGCCGACGACGCCACGGCCGGCATCGGTCCAGCCGGCTTCTCGCGGCAGCGCCCCGGCGGTAAGGAACTGCTCGCCGCCGGTCAGCCTGGCGTCGGACGACAGGCCGAGTTGGTCGATCACTTCTCCCGGCGACAGATGCGGCAGCTTGCCCTGTGCGCTGAACACCTGGAGGGTTGTCAGGCCGTTCTTCGAAAGCTGGCCGGCCGGCTTGGAGCCGGTGAACGGGCTGTGCTGGTCGACGTTGAGCATTTCGCCAAGCGCATGATGCTGAGCCGGCGTCATCTCCGTGCCGGACTGAGGCAGGCTCCTGCCGCCGAGCTGCACCCTGGTCATGGTCACCGCATCGCGGACGACAGGATCGCTGGAACGTTCGAGGGAATTGAGGTAGTCGCCGACGAGCTCCAGCTGCTCGGGCGTCCATGTCGGCGCGGGCGTCGCCGCATCGTCGGGAAGCGCCGGCAAGGTCGTGGCCAGGGTTTCGCCGAGCGCCGAGCGACGGCTGACTTCCGGATTGTCGGCAGGTTTGAACGTATGGACTTCCCTTGCCGGGGTGTTGACCCTGAGCTGGCCGTTCGGCGTGGTTATCGAACCGCGCTTGGCGCGCTCGACGGTCTTGCCGGAACCCAAATAGCCAGCCTCCGTGGCATGCTCGCCCAATGGGACGATTTCGGGGACGATGTCGCGGGTCATGCTCGCCTGCGGGCCGGCGACGACGACTTTGGCCGGCCGGTATTTGCCGCCGGCCTCGACATAGATGTCCTGTCCGGCGGTGACGCCGTCCTGCGCAACCGGCCGGTGATAGATGCTGTCGACCAGTTCGCCGAGCTTCGGATAGTCATAGCGGGGTTCGGTATTCGCGTAACGCGTGCCGATGCGCCGCAGGCCGGCTTTGACTGCAGCGATCGTCTGGCCGAAGCTGTAGGGGTTTGACGAGCGATTGTTGATGACCGGCGTGCCGTCGGGGCGAACCGGGCTGGGGTGACCGGTGTCCGTCACGGCCGGTAGCTCGGTGCGGGCGTTCGGATCGGCTGTCCAGCGGCCATCGGCGCCGAGATAAAGCACCGGCAAGGAAGGGTCGAGCTCGACAGCAGCCGGCACCGACTCCGGCGCGGCCGTGATCGCCTTGGGTTCGGGTATGGCGACAACACGCTGCCCTTCCGGCAGGTTGAAATCGACGAGCATCTCGCCGGTATGGCGGTTGCCAACAGTGTAGCGCATCAACGGGCGGGTGCCTTCGGCGCCACCTTCCGACGGCTTCGCTCCGGAAGGGCCCGACGTGCCGGTGAACGTCTTGGTTGCCGGGTCCCAGACGAGCCGCGAACCGCTGTCGGCCGCCTCCCGGTCGCCGGGATTTTGGGGATCGCCGCGCTCGCCCGGGGCGCTCGGCCCTTCGTCGTGGGCGTTGACAACCGTCCCCTCGATAACGGGGTGGCTGGGATCGTGGAAGACCAGCTTGTCGGTCGGGCGATGGACGCCGTCGGCGCCTTGCTCATGCACGACCATCGGCCGCGACGATTGTCCGCCGCCTGATGGATCACCCTTGCCGCCCGTAGGTGGCGGCGGGTTCGGCCCGTCGGACTCACCGGCCGGCAGCGCCCGCGGACCGGTTGGCCGGTTAGCCGGACCGGTGTTGTCAAACCCATCCCGGGCGCCGAAACCGGCTCCCTGCTGGCCGGACGTTTCGCCGGCCACTTCGCCCTCGATGATGATCTCGTTCGGATCCGGCATGACCTGCTCGCCGGTGGGCTTGTAGACACCGTCACTGCCCATCTCGTAGACGGCTCGCGGTTGCGGCCCCGATTCCGGTCCGCCAGGAAAACTGGCCGACGTATGAGGCCCACTGCGAGTTCCGCCTGCTCCTGGCATGTTGTACAACAGCGAGCGGCCGCCCAGGCCTGTGCCGACAGTGCCGACGCCTATGCCGACGATTGCGTTGGCGAGCTCGAGCACATTCATATCGCCCTCATGCGCCAGCGCCGCCAGATCTTGCAGCGATTTGCCGAGCAGCGGAACACCGGTAGCCACGGCGGCGGCATCGAGGTCCCATGCTGCGGCGGGCAGCTTGCTGCCGCTTTGCATGAACGCCGAGACCTCATCGGCATACTTGGCCTTGTCTACCTTCACCTGGAATTTGCCGATGCCCCAGCTGACCTCCTTCATGTGGGTCATCCCGAAGCCGCCCGCGAAAGCCTGGCGCCCGGACAGGCCGGTCTTTGCCAGGCCGTACGTGCGCAGGGCGCCGGCGCCCACGGGCAGGAATGCGGTTACGCCGGTCGCGACATTCCAGGCCGACTGGCTGTCGAAGTCGCCGCCCTGCAGGAGGTGATCACCCTCTTTGATCAGAGCCTTGCCGCCAAGGATTGAACCGGCGCCGACGGCGATCGGAATGGCCCATTGGCCGCCCGGCACGAACGAGACGATGGTTGCGGCGCCCGCCAGAAGGCCTAAACCTATGTCGCTGGCCTTGTCCCAGAAATCCACCTTGCGCGCGTCGGCCACTTCGAGTTCGTCGAGCGAAAAGCCATCCTTGCCGAGCGACATGTCGCCGCCCTTGGCCATGACCAGGTTGCCTTTGTCGCTGAACAGGCGATTCTCGTGCTGGAATTCGTCGAAGCTGCTGTAGTATTTACCAGCACTGTCGACATAGCCGGCCTCGTTGCCACCGCTCTTGATCGCGAACAGGGCAGTCGATGATTCCACCCCGCCATCAAGCGAGAAGATCGGCACGATCTTGACCTCGGCGTCGTCGCCGGCGCGGTCGGCGATTTCGTCGACGACCTTCTCGACTCCCTCGCTCGATGGATCGAGGCCAAGGGTCTGCGCAACCGTACCGCTGAGTTCGCCGGGCGCATAGGGCTTGTATTCACCGGTGAGTCCGGATTCATAAAGGTTCTCGAACCGCACCCGATAGCCAGCCATCGCCTGGTCCTGGCGTTCTTCAAAATACTGGTTTTTGAGTTTCGCCTCGTGCTCCTCCGAACCATATTCGAGAAGCTTGGGTTGGCTTGCCGAGAAAGCGTACCAGTCGCGCCCCGCCACCATCGCCGGCCGCACGTTTTCTTCCCAGTCCTCCAATCGGTCCTTTTGGGTCTCCGCCTGGTCTCGATTGATTTCCGCGGCGGCGACTTCGGGGGACTCCCACAGCTTCTGGCCGTCCATCTCGATCTGGACCGACTTGCCGCTTTCGCCAATTGCGCCCGGCCCCTGCGCTTCGTAGGCGGCGGCAACCTCCGGCGCGACCCACATGTCGCGGCCGCCCACCGTGACCTTCACCGCCGTCTCACCCGGCTTTAGCGTGCCAGCGGGCGCCTCGACGGTCCCCGGCCCGTGGTCGGTGATCGCCCGGTCGCGCGCCGCCGTCGCGTCGACGAGCGCAGTCCTCGCGTCTTTCAGTGCGGCATCAAAATTGTTGACCTGGACGTCGACAATCTTCGACCTGGCCGCGTCCAGCGCCGATTGCGATCCGTTTGCATTGGGTGTGCATACCGGCGCCGACGACGTGTCCGTCGAGGCCAGCATCTCCTGCCACTGCTTGTTGAGCGGATCGTCCCGGAAATCCTGCCTGATGCCGTCGTCGTTGAGGTCGTAGGTCAGGGCGGATTTATGGACGTTCGTGTCATCGCCGTTCTCGTCGGTGAACGTGGCGTTCTCATAGACGGTCACGACAAAGAGCTGGCCGTTCTCCTCGACAATGTCCTGCGACAGGATCTTGCCGGTAAACTCGCCGCGGCCATTGGTAAAGCCTTTCCAGTCGAAATGGTGCGGGTTTCGTTCCCGCGCCTGCGCAAGCAGTTGCTGCTTGAGAGGCTCCATGGTCACGGCAAGATCCGCCGCCGCTTTCTGCGCAATCCCATACTGCTGATATGCCTCGGCCAAGGTCACCTGGTTGGCCGCGCTTCCCTGGAGCGTCTGCAGACCTGCAAGCCGCTCTTCGATGGCCGTGTATTGGGGGGTTCCGGGCTTGGCATCGGTCAGCTTCAGCTCCAGCTCGGTCGAGGCGACCAGCTGGTCGACGGTGGCCTTGTTGCCATTGGCGGTGTGCAGCGCCGAATCGATAAGCCGCTCGGCGACCCCGGCATGCTCGGCCGTGGCGTCCTGGTTTGCTTCCTCCGCGCTGGGACCACCCGGGCTACTGACGGAATCCTGGTTGGGATCGCTGATCGCCGGCAGGTCGACCTGCTTGTCGATGGCGTCGAGAAGGCTCTGCTCAGCCGCCTGGTACTCGTCCGTGGCCGTGGCGGCAGCTTCGAGCGCGCTGTTGGCGAGGCTCAGCCGTTCCTGCGCTTCGGCCAGCGTACCCTTGGGTTCGGTCGGCTTCAACTCCAGTCCATAAGGCGCCAATGTGTCGTCGAGCGTCGCTTCGGCGGCTTCCATGGCCTCCTTGTAGGCGGGGTCCAGGGCGTAGACGTCGAGCTGCGCCTGGCTTTGCACGGAATTTGCCTGCGCCTCGCCGTGGCGCGACACAGCGACGTTCTCGGCCGCAATCGCCTTGGCCACCTCCGGATCGAACCACTGCCAGGTGCCGTCCACTATCAGCGGCACCCAATTGCCGCCTGAAGGCGCGGTTGCTGACGGCGGTTCGCCGAACGGGCCGACCGAGATCGGCGTGCCCTCGAGCTGCGGCGTGGCGGGGACCGGCTTGCCATAGGCTTCCATCGCAGCGACCACGGCCTGCTGTTTTTCAAGCGCGTCTGTGGTCAGCTCCGGCGTCGCCCCGCCGAACATGCCATCCAGCGCCGTCTTGACTATCCGGTCTTCCTTGGCCTGCTGCGGGTCACTGCTGTTCGGGTTGATGTCCAGCAGCAGCTCGGCCAGCGCCTGTTGCGCGGTGCCGGCGGCGATATCGGTGACGGCGCCGGTCGCAGCGTTGGTCAGCGTGACCTTGCCGTCCGGCGACGTGGTCATCGTGTAGCCGTTAAACGTCACATTGACGGTGGTCCTGGTGGCGCCGTCGATCACCACCGTCTCGCCTGGACGAATAAGGTCGGGGTCGCGCGGCGTGGTGAACAGTTCCGGATTGCTTTTGGCGAGATCGTCCAGCGTCACGCCGTTGGCCTCGGCGATGTCGCTCAGATTGTCGCCCGGCTTGACGTCGTAGTCGATCGGCTCGCTGTCGTTCAGCGTCTCGACGACGGTCTCGGTGCGTCGGCCATCCTTGTCCACGACGATCGTCGTCTCGGTGTTTTTGCCGGGGTCGACGATGGTCGTGGTCTCCTCGCCGGTCTCGGTGTTGCGCTCGGTCTGCGTAGTCACGCCGTTGCCGTCGACCATGTTGGTCGTCTTGGTGCTTCCCTCGGTGATCGTCGCCGAGCGCGAACCGTGGTGGTAGTCGTTGTTGTAGGTGGCGGTCCTTCCGGTATTCGGATCCGTGACGACGATCTGCAGGGTCTCGCCAGGGTCACCGCCCTGCGTCACCTCGAGGCCGGCGGCGTTCATTTCGGCGATCACCTGCTCCGGCGTGAGCTTGCTCGCCTCGGCGATCTCGTCAATGCTTTTGCCTGCGGCAAGCTGTTCCTCGATCGCCGGCACGCCCGAGCCGTCCGCCGCCTGCGATTGCGCCAGGGTGGTCACTTCGCCGCCCGGAGCCGTAACCGTGGTTACCGGCAATGCCGGGCCGCCGGCGGGCGTCACCGTCTGCACGGTCGAGCCGTTCGGCAGGTTGCTGGTGGTGGTGACGGCGCCGTCACCGCTGGTTTCGGTGGTTGTGGTTTCACGGGTCTGGGGATTGGTCGTGCGTTCGGTGACCGCGCCGTCGCCGAGATCGTCCACCAGCGTGGTCGTGATCGCGCCGGTCTGCGCGTCGACGCTGGTGGTTTCCTTGCGGCCGAGATCGTCACGGATCGGCGATGACGTCGCCTGCCTGTCGGGGCCGGTCTCTTGGGTGTAGTAGCCGCCGTGCTGATAATCCTGGTTTTCGGTGATCGTGCGGTCTCCGGCAGTGATCACCACCGTGCGGGTGTCGCCGTTGGCATGCTCGGTCGCTACCGCCGTCATGCCGCCGGCATTCAGAGCCGCCACCACATCCTCGGGAGCCACGCCCTGCTCGGCGGCGATGTTGTCGATGCTTTTGCCGCCATCGATCGCCTTGAGGATGTCGTTCGCCTTAACTTCTGGCGCCTTGACTTCTGACGCCTTGACGTCCGGCGTCTTGACTTCCAGCGCCTTGACTTCCGGCGAAACGACGCCGCCGCCGCCGAGATCCTGCATCACGAAAAGCGCTGGCGCGGCTGTGACGCCGCCGTTGGCCATGGTGACCGCGGCAGGCAGTTCCGGTCCTGGCTGCGCCGGCGGAGTCCGCTGCGGCGCCGGGGCAGTCGGCTGCGCCGTCGTCAGCTCCGCATTGACCTGCGTCAGCCGCTGGCGGGCGCCCGCGGCCGCGTCGACCTCGCCCATCCTGTTGGCGAGCCGGATTTCGTTTTGCAATTTCGTGGCTTCCGCCTGCAGCCGCGTAGTCTGCTCGGCTTGGGCCTTTGGATCGACCCTGGGCGGCGGCGGCGGTTTGACGGTGTTAATCGGGCGGATCATCAAACAACCTCCGGAGCCGGTCCAGTCCTGGTTCAGGCAGCCTGCCTGCCGTCAACGCCCCCGCGCCCGACAGTAGAAGCCCCGGAAGCTTACCGGGGCGGCTTCCAATAGATGCCGAAAGCAGCGAGTTGCTCTTCCGACTGTCTTACTCGTTCTGCAGCATTCACTTCAGACTGCGCAGCCGTAAGCGCCGCCAGAATCTCGACGGCGGCGAACGCCGGCGCCATGCTGCGAAAGAACGACTGCGAATTTGCCGTAACGATGATGGTCTCGCGCGCGATGCGGGCCAGCGGCGACACGCTGCTATCGGTGATTGCCACCACGCCGACACCCTGCCTGGCCGACTGGCGCGCAACCTCGATCGTCGTGCGTTCATAAGGCGACATCCCGACAGCAAGCAGCACATCGCCGCGCCCCGCCCCCTGCAGGGCATCCAGGCCATGTCCGCCCATCTCGCCGACAAGCGTCACCTTGCGGTCGCCGCCGGCCAGAAACGACATGATGTGAACGAAGTGGCTGGCGACCGGATAACCGGAGCGCGAGCCGAGACCAAACAGATTGCGTGACCGTGCAAGGAGGTCGGCGGCGCCGATGAATTGCGAGGCATTGCCGTACTCACCCAGACTTGAAACCTGCGCCGCGAGCGTGTCGGCGACGACCCCTGCAGTCGAATATCCGGGAACGCCACCCTGGTCGGCACCGTGTCGCGCCGGCTCACCGGCGCCTGTCTCACGCAGCGCGCGCGCATAAAGGCTGCGCATATCCTCGTAGCCTTCAAGGCCAAGCCATCGCGCCAACCGCATCATCGTGCTGTGCGAAACGCCGGCCTGGTGCGCCTGCTCGCGCATCGACATCAGTGCGACATCCTTGGGATGATCCAGCACGAAACGCGCCGCCACCCGAAGTTGCGGCGGCATGTTCTCGAAGCGTTCGACCAACAGCTCCGCCAAAGGACCTTGTTCCATTCTGCCATACCCCATTTCCCCCGATGGCAGGTTACTCCTCCTATGGTGGCAATGCAACAGTTGGAACCGAACTGGTTCATATATTCCAAGTGGACTTTCAATTTCGATCATGCTGCCCTAAGCTGGTTTCGCAACCTGCCGGCGTCGACGTGATTCCGGAGTTTGAAACTTGAATGATCCCTCAAGGAGACAATTGATGGCTGCTACCCCTCCCATTACGTCCGGCTCTGCCGGGTCACCGGAACAGAACCTGGACAAGATGATCAAGCATCAGGAGCGCATGTTTGGCCTCGAGATCACAAAAGAGATCGCGAAGTCCCAACATGACATGCTGATGAGCACCGCCAAGACGCTCGGCCAGTCGGCTGAAAAGGCCTAAGGCGGGATTCTCGAACCATGCGCCGCCGCAAGCATCCGGCGGCGCACGTCCACGGCACGAACGTTTCGATGCCGTTGTCAGGCTGCGTCTGAATTGTCATCAGCGGGAGATGAAGTGGCATGACCGCTCATTCTAACGGCAAAGATTGGGCTAACGGCAAAGATTGGGCTAACGGCAAAGATTGGGCTAACGGCCGCACCCCGGCATCGCGTCATTCCGTTGCGCTCAGCGTAACGCACGGATTTCACGCGGGCGCCCAACTCAGCCTGGTCGAGCCTCTGTATACGGTCGGCTCCACCACGGAGTCCGAAATAGTCCTTAGGGACGCCGGCATCGCGCCGGTCCACGCAAGGTTGCGGCGCAAGGGCAGCCAGATTGAAATCGAAGCCGTCGGCGGCGATGTCACGCTCGCCACCGGCGAGATCATCCGTGAAGGCCAAGGCCGCCGCTGCAAGCTGCCGCTGTCGATAAGCGTCGGCGATGCCCATATCCGGCTGGTCAACCCGGAACGCCCACCGAATCGCTGGTCTGTCTCCAATCGCCCCCTCGTGGTTGCGGGCAGCGTTCTCTTTGCTGTCTTCGCTGTTTCCGTCGCCGCCAATGGATTCTCCTTCGCCGAGCCGGACATTGGCAAAAAGCCATCCGCTCAGGTCGATAAACCGATCACAGTGGCCTTCGCTGGCGAGGCCGGGCAGAGTGTTCTGGACGATTCATCGCCGACACCCAGCGCCGCAGACGCGGAACGCCAACTCAAGCTGCGCCTCGAGCAATCCGGCATCAGCACATTGACCGTTCAGCAGTCACCTGGACGGCTCGTGGTCTCGGGCATGATCGCCAATGACAAGAATGCTGCCTGGACCGAAACGCAATCCTGGTTCGACCAGGCGTTCGGCGCGCACATCACCCTCGCCTCCAATGTCATGGTCGGCAACGCCGAGCAGGCTCCGCGCCTGAGGCTGCAGGCGATCTGGTATGGCGAGCGGCCCTATGTCATCGCCACCGACGGCGCACGCTATCATGAAGGCGCATTCACCAATGACGGCTGGACCGTCAAGCGCATTGGCGAGACGGAACTTCTCCTGACGAAGGGCGGCGCCACGGTCGCGCTGAAATATCCGTGAACCGCCGGCTTGAAGGCCCGCGATTCGATACGGCAAGGATGGATACAACCGGCCGCGAGGTGCGGCAGGCGGAAGGCGTGCGCGGTCAGGCAATCAACCGTCGGCGGATGAATGGCGTCGACAAGGCCGCAAGCCGGGCCCCGGGGACGACATCGGCCGCTGGTACGGAAAAGCCAGGAACCGCGGAATTCCAGTCCTCTCGGGGTACGGCGGGCGAATCGCTCGACGAGGCGCTCATCAACTTCGTCATGCCGAATATTCCCGAGCCTGCAATCCTGCGTCGCTCGGTACCCATTCTCCAGCATTTTGTAACGCATCTGGTTGCCGGCCTTGAGGGAGGCGAGCCACTCAAGACACTTGCCAGAACGCTGATGGAGGATGAAATCGAGCGTCATCGCGATCTGCTTGGCCGGATACAGGAAGGAATCGAAACCTGACTGATCCGGATGACACGGTGCATCTGCTGCATGTCCTGGGCTATCTCTACGGGTGTCACGGGCAGGCAAAGCGGGGCGCGGCATATCTGCTTATCGCGACGCAGCTGTCGCCGGGAAATGCCGGCGTTCTGCGCACGCTGGCGCATCTGCTCATACTCGATGGCGAAGCGGACAAGGCGCTTGCCACCATTGCCAGGCTGGAGACGCTGGAGGGAATGGACCATCCGACGCTGGCCTTGCTGAAGAGCCGCGCGTTGCTCGTGGCCGGCCGCAAGGCCGAGGCGCACAATGCCTTGCGGAGCTTCCTGTCGCATCGAGCCGCCGAATGACGGTGTCGGAGCGCCTTCTGCACTTCCTTGCCAAGCTGTCACGCCGCAGCGATCTGGTCATTGCCATCCTGATGCTCGTTGCAGTGGTGATGATGCTCATTCCATTGCCGACCTTCCTCGTCGACATTCTCATCACAGCCAATATCGCCGTCAGCGTGCTTATCCTGCTGGCTTCGTTTTACGTTTCTCATCCGCTCCAGTTCTCGTCGCTGCCATCGGTCATCCTCATCGCCACCTTGTTCCGGCTGGCGATCACGATCACGACCACGCGACTGATCCTGCTCCAGGCCGACGCAGGCGAGATCGTTTCCGCCTTCGGTAGCTTCGTCGTCGGCGGCAGTATTGCCGTGGGCCTGGTGATCTTTCTGATCATCACCGTTGCGCAGTTCATCGTGGTTGCGCGGGGCGCGGAACGCGTTGCCGAAGTTGCCGCGCGCTTCACGCTCGATGCCCTGCCCGGCAAGCAGATGAGCATCGATGCGGAGTTGCGCAACGGAGACATCGATCAGGCGGAGGCACGCCGGCTGCGCCAGCAGCTTGAGCGTGAGAGCCAGCTGTTCGGCGCGATGGATGGCGCCATGAAATTCGTCAAAGGCGACGTCATCGCCGGCATTGTCATCATTCTGGTCAACCTGATCGGAGGTTTCGCGATCGGAACGCTGCAGCACGATATGTCGCTGGGCGACGCCGCCGTGACCTACTCACTGCTCACTGTGGGTGACGGGCTGATCGCGCAGATACCGGCACTGCTTGTCGCTGTGGCCGCCGGCACGATGGTGACGCGCGTCGGCAGCTCGGACGGCACGAGCGATCTTGGCAAGCAAATTACCAGCCAGCTGCTGCGCGACCCCCGTGCGCTCGCACTCGCCGCGGTAATCATGGTCGGCCTTGCCGTAGTGCCGGGCTTTCCGCCCCTTGTGTTCCTGATCCTTGGTGCCTGCTTCGGCGCGGGCGCCTATGCCATCAACCGCCGCACCGCGCGGGAAGCCGAATTTGGGGATATCGGCCAGACCGCGGTGGCCGAACAAGCTGGAAAACCGGCGTCGCTTTCATCAACGCCCGTGGCAGCACTGCCTTCTTCATCCCGCATCGTCGTGCGCTTCGGAACCGAACTCGGACGCTCGGTCCCGGAACCCGAATTCGCCACGCTCGCTGATGGCGTGCGCCGCGAGCTTTTCGGCGATCTCGGTGTCGACGTTCCGGCTATCGGCCTGCAGGTCGACGAGAAGCTTTCAGCGAGAAGCATGCGCATCGATCTGGAGGGCGCACCCATCCTGGATGCTGAAATCCCCGCCGGCCGCGTTCTTGTCGAAGCGGACCCAACGCATCTCGATCTGCTCGATGTGACTTACGAAAAGGGTTCTCCGATTGCCGGCCAGCGCAAATTCATGTGGGTCGACGATCGCCACCTTTCGGCGTTGAAGGAAGCCGGCTTCGCCTTCTCCACGCCGGCGCAAACAGCGGCCAAATGGACCGGAAATGCACTTCGCCTCTATGCCGGCCATTTCGTCGGGATTCAGGAAACGCGCAGGCTGCTGTCGGACATGGAGCCGGACTATGCGGATCTGGTCAGACAGGCGCAGGAGATCGTGCCGCTGCAGAAAATCGCCGAGGTGCTTCGGCGACTTGTCGGCGAAAACGTGCCGATCCGCAACCTGCGCCTGATCCTCGAAGCGCTGATCGAATGGGGTCAACGCGAACAGGACGTCGTTCTGCTTACGGAATATATCCGCACGTCCTTGAAACGCCAGATCAGCTTCCGCTTCGCTGGCCGCAATAACATCATCGCAGCCTATGTTCTGCAGCGCTCGGCCGAGGATATCCTGCGAAACGCGGTGCAAAGCACATCGACCGGCACGTTCCTGAACCTTTCGGATGACGATGCACAGGCATTGATCGCCGAAATCGAACGAGCCTTGTCGCAGAACGCCACCGATGTCTCACCGGTCGTCCTCGCGGCGATGGATGTACGCCGTCATATGCGGAGCCTGCTCACGCACAATGCCATCGAACTTCCGGTCCTGTCCTTCGGGGAACTCGCACAGGAATTCAACGTCCAGCCATTGGCCACGATATCCGGCCGCTCGGGCATGGCACGCAACGTCTCTCGGTCGCTGCCATCGGCTGAGGCGAAAGCCGGACAAGAGGCAGCCTCATGATGCCAGCCGGGCGAATTGGGACAATTGGGGGAACACCATGCTCAAGAGGGGAACGGCATGACAATTCACGATATCGCAGCAGGCGTTCGATCCGCCACTTTCGCCGGGCGGATGCGCTGGCTCGCTATCGCGACGGTTGGCGTCTTGCTGGCGTTTTTGTTCACATATGCCGACGCGACGGCACAGGATATGTCGCCATTGCCGAGCCGGCCAACGGTCGACCTGCCGGTCGGGCAAGGACGCCTGCTGCGTTTCAATGAACCCGTCGAATCCGTCCTGATCGCCGACACCACGATCGCCGACCTTCAGGTCGTGTCGCCGGGGATGGTCTATGTCTTCGGCCTGAAGCCCGGCCTGACCAACCTCATTGCAATCACGGCCGATGAACGGGTCGAGGCAACGGCCCAGTTCCGCGTCACCCCCGATGTCACGCCTGCCAACGAAGCGAAAGACGCGATGCAGCCGAACTCGGCGACAAATCTCTCGATTTTCGGGACCCGCATTGTCGCGACCGGCGAGGCAGGAGGCGTCGAGGAGGCAACGGATGTCGACAATATCGCCCGCACCTTCTCGCCGCCGGAACAGCCGCCGCTGAACAACATGACCGTGCAGGGGTCGCAGCAGGTCAACATCCGGGTCCGTTTCGCCGAAGTCTCGCGTACTGAGCTGCAGTCGTACGGCGTCGACTGGTCTGTCGGGTACAGGAGCGGCGGTTTTGAATTCAACATGTTCCAGGACAATGGCGTGCCCTCCGGCACCGGCAATCTTGGTTTGAGCATGGACCAGGCGCAGGGCATCAACTTCGACATTCTCATCGAAGCGCTGCAACGCAACGGCGTCGTCAAGATACTGGCCGAACCGAACCTGACAGCGATGACCGGTCAGACCGCGAGCTTTCTTGCCGGCGGCGAAATCCCGGTTCCGATTCCGCAAGGAACGGACGTCGTTACCGTTCAATACAAGTCGTTCGGCGTTTCCCTCGGGTTCACCCCTACGCTGATCGGCCGCGATCGCATTGCGCTCCATGTTCAGCCGGAAGTCAGTTCCTTGTCGGAAGCAGGCTCAGTCAGCGCCAATGGCTTTGCCATGCCGAGTTTCGTTGTGCGCAGGGCTGACACCACGGTCGAAGTGGCGAGCGGCCAGACCTTTGCGATCGCCGGCCTTTTCCAGCAGCGGACCTCGCGTAATCTGGAAAAGTTTCCGGTTCTCGGCGATGTGCCAGTGCTTGGCCCGCTTTTTCAGTCACAGCGCTTCCAGCGCGAAGAGACGGAACTGGTGATCCTGATCACGCCTTACCTGGTCGAGCCGGTGCGCGACAGCCTCGCCACGCCGCTCGATCGTCCGGCAGCCAAGCGCCACAGGAAGCGCGCCAATGACGCATCGGCGATGGGCCTGATCATCAAGTAGCGGGGAACCGGACATGACATTTCGCATCGCTTTGTGCTCTGTTGTTCCAGTGCTGCTTGTGGTCGGCTGCGCCAACATCCGGCAACAGCCGCAGGACTATTCTCCCGGCTACAGCTATGTGTCGACCGACACCGGCGGTTCCGAGAAGGGCGTCGGCGGCTCCGTGCTTGCTCCCAATGCTTGTCTGAACGAACCGGCCGATGACGACCGTTCTGCGGCTGCGACCGATCTGACGATCGTCCGCGGCGTCGGCTCCCACCTGCCGCCCGGCTGCGCCAACGCCTACAATCTTCAACGCATGGCCGAAAGTCAGCGCGACCTCGTCGAGGGCCGGCGCATGGGGGCGGCGGCGGCGGCGCCGACGGCAAATGCCGCGCGGCGCTACCTCAATGGCGAAGAGGCGCCGATCGGTGGAGCCAACAGCGGGCCGCCGACGCCGCAAACAACGCTGCCAGTCGAGTGAGCCGATGCGGCCTTGCCCGCGGTGCACTAAAGCGCCTCGCGTCGCGACATGCGCCAGCTATCCGCTTGGTTGCGCGTCACAGAGGGTTTGGTTCTTTGACTGAGCTTGAAGGAGGCTGTGATGGTTGCCGTCGACCGATCTCCTCCTGCCAATCTCGAGGGTTTGCGATTAGCCATAAGCCACCACGTCTTCGTCATCCCAGGGCGAAGCAAGGAGCGAAGCGACGCGGCGCAGACCCTGGGATGACGAAGGGAGGGATGTTTCAGCCAATCCTAGAGGTTTGCGATTTGCCACTGAAATTGACTGAGAGGAATTGTCGACGGTCGCTGCCGATCGGCCCAACCTGTCAAAATCGCTGTGCAGAGGCACTAGAGCGGTTCATCTTTTCACAGAAACGCAAAAACAAGGAGATGGAGCGGTTCGGCGCAATTCCGCAGGGAAAGCGCTATGCGCTTTTCCCGGAAAAATCGTTTCACACTTTTCCTGGAATTGCTCTAGCCGAGGATAGAGCCGAGCGCTTTCGCCCTTGCCTGTGTGCTGCCCTTCGACCGGATGGTTCTGGCACGCGCAAGCAAGGTATTCACCTCCTTGGTCGCCAGGCCGATCGGCGGCGAGGCCCTGACCTGATCGGCCTGGCCAAGAAGTCCGTAGACCACCACGACGTTGCGCTTGTGATGCAACTGCGCATTGGGTGCGGCGGAGATCTTCTGGACCAGCGGCAGTGCTGTGGCGGAATTGCCTTCGAGCGCCGCGGCCAACGCCATGTTGCTCTCGACGTCGAGATCCCCCGGCGCAAGTTTCAACGCCTGAGCAAAAGTGGTCTGCGCCTCCGCGGTCTGGCCGGCGAATGTCTGCGCCACGCCCAGCCTGATATAGGCGCTGCTGGTATTGACCAGCGGCGCGGCCTGCGCGAGCGCGCGCATGCCGGCATCGATATCGCCCGTTTCCATCATCGCCGAGCCAAGCCCGAGCATTGCCCCTCCGTCATTCGGCGCTTTTGCCAGCGCGGCCTGATAGGCTCTAGCCGCCTCGGCGGGATAGCCCGCTCGCATATAGGCCTCGCCCGCCTTGACGAAGGCGCTCGGCTTGGCATCCGGCATCGCTGCCGCGCGCTGGTAGAGCGCGATTGCGGTGCCACTGTCTCCCTGCGCATGGATATCGTCCGCAAGCTTGATCAGACGCTCCGATTGCGACGACGGGCCCTGTGCCTTTGCCTGCTCGGTGTCGGTTTTGGTCGTCTGACAACCGGTCACCGCCAGCATGGCGACGACGGGCAAGAACACGACGTGCAGCCGCATATCCACCTCTCCGTATTCAAGCCCGCCGCACCTTACACACGGCCCTGGCCGACTGGAACCACAACAGTGCGATAAGATTGCAACATGGCCGAAGAAGCTGAGGAAAAGAAACTACCGGCGTCCGACAAGAAGCTTCGCGACGCTCGCCGCAAAGGCCAGGTTTCGCAGAGCCGCGACCTGGCCTCCGGCTTCACGCTTTTCGCAGCGCTTGGCTATCTTTATTTCGCCTGGCCGATGCTGTTCGGGCACCTTTCGGAACTCGTGCAGACCGTGAACACCCCCAGCGATTCGTTCGTTGAAGTCAGCCTGCAGGCTATCCGCCATTCGTTGTCATTGCTGATGCTTGCCACCTTGCCGCTGGTCGGAATCGTTGTCGTTCTCGCCGTGGTCTTCGGCATGCTGGGAACGTTCGGGCCGGTCTTCTCGTTTGAGCCGCTCAAGCCGCAATTCGATCACATAAACCCGGCGAAGGGTCTTCAGAAGATCCTGTCGCTGCGCAACGTCGTCGAGTTCACCAAAGGCCTGGCCAAGGTGGTGTTGCTGGCCGGCCTGTTCGCATTCCTTTTGATCGCGTGGCTGCAGCCGCTCTTCGATGCACCGGGATGCGCTCCGTCATGCCTGGAGCCAATTATCAAAGCGGTGCTGACACCGCTTGGAATTGCCGCCGCCTTGGCCTTTGTCGTCATCGGCGTGATCGATGTTCCTATTCAGCGCTGGCTGTTCCTGCGCGACATGCGCATGACGACAACCGAATACAAGCGCGAAAACAAGGACCTCGAAGGCGATCCGTTGATTCGACATGAACAGCAGCGACAGCGGCGTGAGGCCGTGATGCAACCGGCGAAGCTGGGCGTGAAAAACGCGGTCATCGTCTTCGTGGCTGGTGACCGCTCAGTGGCATTGCGTTACGTCAGGGGTGAAACGCCGGTGCCGACGGTCGTCGGCAAGGGCCAGGGCCGAGCGGCTGACGAGATGACGGCTCAAGCACGCGAGGCAGGTATTCCGGTGATCGAGGATGCGGCCGTCGCCGGCCCACTCTTCGAAAATACGAACACCGGAGCTTACATCGGCCAGGAGATGTTCCCACCGGTCGTACGCCATCTTGTCCGGCTCGGGCTCACTTGAGCCATGCGCGAACCGACCTTGCCGCAATGCCTGAGCAGCGCGGCAAGGTCAGCAGCGACAGCCGACTACTTGGCTGAACCCAACAGGACGTCGAGATCGACCGCGTCTGCCATTGCCTTGTATCCCGCGTCGTTGGGATGGAGGTTATCGCCGCAGTCGTAGTCGTCGCGCAAATACCCCGGCTTGGCCGGGTCTTCCATCACCTTGTCGAAGTCGACCACGCCATCGAAGCCGCCGCCGGTGCGGATCCATTCGTTCACCGCGACGCGAATGTTTTCTTTCTCGGGCGTGTAGTAACCCTCGGTGGGAAGTCCTTTGAAGGTTTCGGCGAAGGGGGTCAACGTCGCGCCGACAATGCGTATGCCATGGGCGTGCGCGCGATCGATGAGCTGTTTGTATCCGGTGATGATGTCTTGCGCCGTCGGTTCCTTGTCGTCCGGCGTGATTGCATTTTCGCCGGGCCAGCCGATATCGTTGATGCCCATCATAAGGACGACGGTCGAGACTTTGGGATGGCTCAGTATATCAGAATCGAAACGTCCCAAGGCATTGATACCCATACCGTCGGTCAACACGCGATTGCCCGAAAAGGCTTCGTTGACCACCGCGACCTTGCGGTTGGCCTCCTGCAATCGCTTGGCGATATGGTCCGGCCAGCGATTATTGGCGTCAGGGGTCGAGCAATTCCCATCGGTGATGGAATCCCCGAAAAACACGATCGCCTCGGATTCCGGCACGGCGTCAACCCATATGTCGCTCAGAAACAGGCGCGATTTGAGTGTGCTGTCAGCCTTGAACGCAGCCTCGTTTGTGAAATTGCCCGGGCCGGAGATGTAGGCGGTTTGCACGCCATCCCAATGCACCGACGACAACGCCGTCTTCTTCGGCAGGAAAATGCTGACCGAGATTTCGGAAAGCGCTGCTGCCGGGAGAGCGATGGGGTCGCTGAGGATCGGAGCTCCCGGCGGAACGACCACAGAACTATTGCCGCCCCAGGTCAGAGGCTTCAAGGTCGCCTGATCGACCTTGCCGCCCTTGCCTGCTATTGCGACGCTGCCGGCACCGATGGTCAGCGGCTTTTCGCCGAAAGCATTCGACAGCACGACCCGCACGCTATTGCCGCCAACGCTGATGCGGGCGACCTGGCGGACGGTCTGGTTCTCCAATACCTCCGGCACTCCGAAAGGCGCAGGAAGATCATCCGACCAGCGCGGAGCAGGTGTGGCAGCCCAAGTGGTGATCCAGGCTGCCTTTTCGGCGCCTTGTGCCGAAAAACCTGCAATCGCGGAACCGGCCGCCGCAGCTGCACATATCAGGATGATCTGACGTCGACGCCGTTTCCTCCCTGCGGCGGTAGAAAGCTCCGATGAAACCTTATCCGTGAAAACCAAAGGCCTGTTGAGCCGCATTTTTATCTCCTCCTCGAGACATGCTGGTAATGCCGCCGCCGGGCTCATTATGACGGGCTGCCTAGGGAATGAAATTCGACTTCCGTGGCAATTTTGGACCAGCGTCAGGAGCAAGGATTTGCGAGCGTGGAAACTGGTTCCTCTGGACAGTAATTTTGACAGTTGGGCCGATTGGGAGCGACCGTCGACAATTCTCTCAGACAATTTCAGTGGCAAATCGCAAACCTCTAGGATTGGCTGAAACATCCCTCCCTTCGTCATCCCAGGGCGAAGCAAGGAGCGAAGCGACGCGGCGCAGACCCTGGGATGACGAAGGTGTGGTGGCTTGTGGCTAATTGCAAACCCTTGAAATTTGGCAGGAGGAGATCGGTCGGCGGCAACCATCACAGCCTCCTTTCAGGCTCAGTCAAAGAAACGTCCGCAGCGCCCTCGCCGGATTCACTGGCGGACATCGATCCTGGGCCCCAATGTCTGGGTCATGACCCGCCGCACGACCTTGCCATCCGCGACATCGAGGCAGACGGTATCGACCAGGTATCGATACGCAACAATGTCGCGAGGCTCCAGCGCCTCAAAAGCGCGGTGCAGGAACGGCATGGAATAATGATGGTGTGGATAGAAGTTGTAACCGACCGCAACAGCCGAGTTCGCCAGGTTCGCGGCGCGATTGTGCTGTCCAAGAATAAACGGCGCCGGGCGGGCCGCATCGTAGTCAGGCGGCGTGATTGGCCGTTCGACTGGATAGGCGCACTCCTTGGTAAGTTTCATGACCTCATAGTTGGACGAGGCAGCGTCCGACGACTTCGGCCGCACCTTCCTGATCCCGATCTGGCCCCAAGCTGAGGTCGGAACGTGGCCGGATTCACGACGATATTCCTGATAGCCGAAGTGACGGGCATAGAGCAGATAGGAAGCGTCGCGGAAAAAGCTCGGTGCCACCCGCACCCAGTCACCTTCTTTCGTCAGCGCCTCGAAATGTGCTTGCCGGATTTGCCTTGAATCATACCAGCCGAGCCGCGCGTTATAAAAGACCGCGTCGCCGAATATGGTGACAACAATCCCGGCTACGATGGCAGTCGTGGAAAACGAATTTTCCTTCATTCTCGTCAGAGCCGCGACGATCAGACTGTTCAAGATGATCCAGTGCAGAAAAAGGGCGCCGCTCAGAAGGAAGATCCCGATATGCATGATATCGAATAATGCGGTCAGTCCGATGAGCCACCGCCGGCGCAAAAAAGCGAGAAAGCATAGAAGCTGCGCAGCAAGGATAACGACATTCATCGGAATCTGGACCGCCCTGACTGCTTCATAGGCATGGGCGAGCAGCGATTCGGAAAAGCCCAACGGGGCCGCGCCTAAGCCGTACCCGGCCAGCATGATGGAACTGGTCGGGTTCTCGAGGATCCAGCTCAACGGCCCTCCGTCAAGCGTGACCTTGGCCATCCCGGACATGAAGTAGTTGCCAAAATGGGCGCCGATCCCGGCCAGCAGCAGTATTCCGGCAGCCTGGGCCGCGAAATTCCTGGTTCCGAGTTCGTCAAGGCTGGGCAGGTTCCTGGTGAAGGGCTTCAGCCGGCTCAAGCTCTGCAGCAGGCCAAGGCCCAACAGGCCACAGGCCAGGAAGAGACCGACCTCAATCAACGGCGCATAGTCGTTGCGGCCCAGTTCCGCAGCATCGGAAACTGCCCGCGTGACATTCTTGTGGAAGCCGAAATAGACCATCGGGAAAATGGCGAAGGATGGCCGCAGGATCGAAAGAAGCGCCGCCGCAAGCGCGATCAGGCGACCATATGTGAGTGCATTGCCCAATGCGTCGGCGCGAGTTGCGTCGGCAATGCCGAGTTCGTCTCCAAGCCCGAAGCTGAAGAGGCCCAGCGTTATCGCCAGGCCGACCACGATGATGCGCGCAGCCCGCGCCTCGGCGGGATAGCGCACGAATGCAAAAAGGCAGCAAAGCAGAGCCAACCCGATGGCGCTGACCGTGGCGAGGGCAGGATCGTGCCACGCCACGCGGGACGCCGCCTTCTCGTACAACAGGATCGGAACGACCCCGCACAGGACCGGGAAAAAAAGAAGGACTGCAAGGACATAACGCTCAACGGGTGAACGCTCGATGCCGACTGACGGCCAACGCCGGGCGCTGCCCGCTCCGATGCTCATCCCATGCTTCTCCCGTCTTCCGGACTTTTCGCCTCACCTGTTCGGTTTTCGGTGCTCACCTTCCGGGGACGGGATGAGCCCTCACGCAGCCGCACGTTGCCGCCGGATATTGCTGCACTGCAACAGGATGCGTACTACAACCTAAACGCACAGGCAACGACGAAAGTTCAAGATGCCCCTGGCTCAATGCACGCGCGCAATTTGTGCCAATTACCGATAAATGCCCGCGTTAAATTGCCGACCTGTCGCAATTTGGTACAACAACAGCCACAGCGATCGCCGCCCGCGTCACCGTGCCCGGTGTCGAGCCAGGGTATTGCAGGCTCAAAAAAATGTTGCCAATCTACCCAAAGTAGTGGAAAATATTATGTTGCAGTGCCTAAGAGTGCGCTGCAACATTGAATTTGTCTCGCTGACCTGCAAAAAACCGATCGCATCGGCGTCAGGTGCAGGTCAGTGGCTGAAGAGGCCATGGAAAATGGTACTCGACACCCGGGCCAAACAGGTCGCCGACGAGCACCATGGTATCGTCGTGATCGGCGCTGGCTTCGATTCAGCCTTTTTCTTGCACCAGTTCGTCGGACGGAGAAAAGTTCGTGTTCCCTTCGGATTGTGGCGCCACAGCACGCGTGATCGGCAGCTCGAACGCCGCGCAAACAGCAATATCCGGGACGAGGACGCCGGCAGATCGTGGAATTACACGATCGGCCCAGGCGGTCATACCCGTGAGCAGCTTTGCCAGGGGGAGAAAATACCATGACGGTGTTCTATGACAGCAGCCGTCCGGACGCATTCATCGGCGGTGCCGGTTCGGACGCAGTCAATTACGGCGCTTCGTCCCGTGGAGTCATCGCCGATTTGGCTTCCGGCCATGCTTACAAGGTGCTGTCGATACTGCCGCTGGGCGATTCCATTACCTATGGAGTGATCGCGAGCTCTTCCGATACCGAAAGCGGCGGGTATCGGAAGTTCATGCTGGAACAGTTGGCGGCACTCAATGTGAAGATCGACTTCGTCGGTTCCTCGTCCAACGGACCCGCCAGCATGGGCGATCGGGATCACGAGGGTCACCGCAACTGGACGCTCAATCAACTGAACGGCATCGACAACGATGTTGTGGCCGCTACGAAACCCGACGCCGTCCTGCTGATCGCCGGAACAAATGACAGCTCGACCGATAGCGTGCCAACGATGTTGCAGGATCTGCGCAGTCTTTTGCTCAGCCTGACCTCCAGCGATCCCGCCTTGACCGTCTTCGTCGGTTCCTTGCCTCCCGTTCGCGTCGGCCAACAGTCGCAAGCGCGTGCAGACCGTGTCGATGCGTATAATGATGCAATGCCCGGTCTGATCTCTGAACTGGCCGCCCAGGGGCGCAAGATCGCCTTTGTCGACATGCGTGATCTGACACCGGATGACATCACCGCGCCGCCGCTTGACAGCGGGCTGCATCCGACTGCCGGGGGCTATGCAAAAATCGCCTCACATTGGATGGCCGCACTGGAACAACGTCTCGGCCTGGACGGGACCGGTATCGGAAGCGACCGCGACACCTTCACCAGCATCGAAAATCTTACAGGCTCTTCCTTTGCCGACCAACTCGGCGGAAACGAGGGAGCCAATGTGCTGGATGGGCTGGCTGGCGATGATTTGCTGGAGGGCCGCGGCGGCTCCGACCAACTCATCGGCGGGGTCGGCGCCGACACGCTTGTCGGCGGCACGGGTAATGACGTCTACTATGTCGACAATGCCGGAGACAAAACCATCGAGGCGACCAATGGCGGCGTCGACGAAACGCATGCTTATACAAACTGGACCCTGGCCGACAACGTCGAAAACCTCTTCCTGAGGTCGGCTGCCAATCTGGCGGGAAAAGGCAACGAACTCGCCAACACCATGGTCGGCAACGGCGCAGCGAACACGCTCGAAGGCCTCGGCGGCGCAGATCGGCTGGACGGCCGCGGCGGGTCGGACCGGCTCGTCGCTGGTCTTGGCGCCGATATCCTCATCGGTGGAACGGGAAACGACAGCTTCGTCTTCGCCGCCGGCCATGGCCACGACACCGTCGCCGACTTCGACCTTTCCGGCGATGATCTCCTGGAGATTTCAGGCTACCAAAGATATAGCGAACTCCGGCAGGTCGGGAGCGACACGCTGGTCGTCTTCTCCGACAGCGACACTGTTCTCCTCAAAGGCGTGACCAGCGCCTCCTTGAGCAGTGCGGATTTCGTCTGGATCGATCCACTCGACGAGCCGCCGCCGGGGTCAATCGTAGGCAACGACGGCAACAATACGCTTACCGGCGGTCCCGGTGCGGACGTCATTTATGGAATGGGCGGCAGCGATATCTTGAACGGAAAAGCGGGCGCCGACACGCTTGTCGGCGGCGCGGGTGATGACGTCTTCCATGTCGACAATGCCGGTGACAAAACCATCGAAGAGAACAATGACGGCTTCGACGAGACGCACGCCTATGTAAACTGGACCCTGGCCGACAACGTCGAAAACCTCTTCCTGAGGTCGGCTGCCAATCTGGCGGGAAAAGGCAACGAACTCGCCAACACCATGGTGGGCAACGGCGCAGCCAACACGCTCGAAGGCCTCGGCGGCGCAGATCGGCTGGACGGCCGCGGCGGGCCGGACCGGCTCGTCGGTGGTCTTGGCACCGATATCCTCACCGGCGGAACGGGAAACGACAGCTTCGTCTTCGCCGCCGGCCATGGCCACGACACCATCGCCGACTTCGACCTTTCCGGCGATGACCTCCTGGAGATTTCAGGATACCAAAGATATAGCGAACTCCGGCAGGTCGGGAGCGACACGCTGGTCGTCTTCTCCGACAGTGACACGCTTTCACTAAACGGTGTCCTCGTCGCAAGCGTCTCGAACAGCGATTTTCTCTTCGTGTAGAGCGGCATCTCCCTACGCTATGTCAAAGACAGTCGCTGACATGCGGTCTCTTCGCGCAAATTGCCCTTCGTCGTTGGCTAAAGCGCGTCGCGTTTGGCCGCCTCATGCGACGCGCTTTAGGTTGTTGTTTTTATGCATGTCGTTATCGCAAAACCGCTGCACACCCTCGGGTCAGGCCCAAGGGCATGCTTTTGCGCGACATGCAGTAGACCTCTTTTGCTTTATTCACCCGTTTCGGTCTCGATCAAGACAAGGCGGTCGGTACCGGACTCCGCACCCCATACCTCGCCGGAGCGCCCGTTGAGCTGGCGCACGTTGGCGTTGTCGCGGTCGGACGGGAAGCTCGCGAAGGTCTGCGTTGCCGGGTCGAAGCGGACGATGGCGTTCGCGCTGAAATCGGTGAGCCAGACCTTGTCGCGTTCATCGACATAGACGGCATAGGCCTGGGGCTCGTCTCCGGGCAGCTTCCAGCTGCGCCAGTCATTTGCGGCCGGATCGAAGACGCTAACCTGGCCGGCGTTCCATTCGCTGACCCAGATGCGGCCTTTGGAATCCGACCAGACGCGGCGGGCGCCCTGATCCGCGGTCGGCGGGTCGATCGGGGAAGCCTCGCCGGTCGAAACATCGATCCTGGCGATATGGTTGCCGGCGAGCGAGGCGTAGTAGACCTCACCGGACGGCGTGGTTGTGATCCCATAGGCGCCGCGACCGCGCGGAGCGTTCCAGACCTCGACCTTGCCGCTCGCCGGATCGAGCCTGCCGTAGATGCCCTCCTGCCCGGTGAACCAGAGCCTCCCGTGTTTGTCGAAGGAAGCGGTGTTGAGGTTCGCGTAGCGGTGCCCCTCGGGGAGCGGAAAGGCCTTCACCGCTTCCGTTTCGGCATCAACGCGCACGATGGCGCTGAGGCCGCCGTCGGTCACCCAAGCGGCGCCGTCGGGACCGACGATCACGCCGTGCGGCGCCGAACCGTCGCCAAGGGTGATGTGCCTGACGGCGCCTGTATCAGGATCGAGCCGCCCAAGCGCGCCCTGTGCCTGGGCGGTGTACCATACGGAGCCATCCGGCGCCGGAGCGACATCGTGCGGGCCGGCGCCCTCCGGAACGGGATAGTAGCGGACCTCCTCCGAGGCGGCACGCGCGGCCACCGAGCAGAGCAGCGCGGCGAACAGCGCCGACGCAATCGTACGAAACATGGCGAACTCCTCACATCGCGCGTTTCAATTTGCACAGCGAGCGATCCACGTATCCTTTTCGCGCCACTGCGGAGATGGCGGGCTCGCCGTGCCGCTTGCTGATCAAAGTCAGGAGCTAGTGCAGCCCCTGCCCTCGCCTAGGCCTGCAAGCCCAGAATCGTCGATAGGCGGTAGCATCATGGGAAACCTGCGTTACGACGACGCAACCGCGGCCCGCAATTGGACTTGGCGTGCCGAAGGCGTCAGCTTTGCCGCAAAAGTTCCCGCGCCAACTCTTGCCATTCCTCATCAAGCGTCAAAGTCGACGGCGCGGCGTCGCAGCGACGATACCAATACTCCGCATTGGATTGATCGCCTTCCTTGCGATGGAGGTAGGCATGCACGCGCATACAAGCCGTATCGTCGCGCAGCTGTGCACGCTCGTGCGCCTTATCCCAATCGCCCTTTGCATCCCACCACAGCGCCTCCAGGGCCGGACTCAGGCCGGCGGGCGGCTGTGATTTCGCAATCGAACCTCTGAAGGCTTGCAGATCCATTTTTTCCACCGACGTGATGTACATGGGCGGAGCCGATAATAATCCCGGATTCCCCAACAGCAAAGTCGCATCGCGCACAGCAAAAGAATGGCGGTGCTCTCTGCGTGGCCAATCTCGGGCGGCACAAAAAAGCGCCGGCGATTGCCGGTCGCTTGCGGCAACTGGCTGGGCGGCTCCTGACGCCGAGCCACAATTCTTTCCCGACGCGTTCCAGCAGCAAGCTGACCGCTTGGGCAAACAGTCGACCCTCAGCTGCCTCATTTCGCAAGCTGCCGAGCCGCATCTGGGCCAGGAGGTTGCGCCGGCCGGTCTGGCGACGCACCAATTCCACCGGGAGCCGAGGGCCCGTGGGGACGCACGGGGCTGCGCGAGTGCGTTGCCATCTCGCCGGCAGTGTCCAGTGCGGCGACCTACGACGCCGACGTAAAGGACTTTACCGAACGATCCGAGCTTCCCGGAGGATGGCGTGGAGATCCCGAGCACACGGGCAAGGCATCATTGAACGATCAAACGCGAGTAGCCAAGAGCAACAGACTCTAATGCGGTGCGATTGAGAATCGTCAGCGAGCCGCGGTCGTATTGGGTCAGATACCGCCGTTCCCATTCTCTCAGGCAACGATTCACTTTCGCTCGAGACGCCGGGATCATTGCCGCGAGGTCGGTCTGCGAAATGTGGATTCTCTGAGCTCCATTCACGGTAGCCGTGCTGTGCGGGGTCTCAATCAATCGCAAGACCGTGCTCGCCAATCGAATGGATAGGGCATTCGACGCACTGTGGATCACTCGCTCTTGCGCGTCGTGCGTTGCTTGGCATAAATACGGGATCACTTTCAGTGCGAGGTCCGGGTGCTTGTCGAAGACACTAGCCATGAAAGCTGCTTCGATTTGGAGCAAGTCGCTGTCCACGACTGACGCAGCGTTCATGTTACTGTGTCGCGCGATGAACAATCTAGTCAAATCGAAAGTATCACCAGGACCAAGATCAGAATAGATGAATTCTCGGCCGTCTGAGAGGGGGACACTAAGACGAACTTTTCCGCGAATTATATAGTAAATATAACGCGGTATATCCCCAAGGTGAGTTAAGACTTTATTCTTAGGAACCCTCCGTAGGATGGCTGCTTTCGCCATTTCACTAAGAGTATCTTGTCCAAATTGCCGAAATAAGCGTATGTTGTTCAGCTGTTTGACTCGAACCTCAGCGCCATTCTCTGTCATGGCTCCCTCTCCCTGATAGGGTAAGCGCCCCAGCCCCCTAAAGCATTGCCTTGACCACCTCTTAGAACGAGTCCGACCTCCAGTCCGTTCTCACGCGAACGGGTTACGGCAGAAAATATTAACACATTAGAATACGATAAAATAGCGACTCGTCTGTGCCCGGGGTAACAGCGACATGTCTCTGAGACATTTAAATCAAATCTAACCGACTGGAAGCCGTTGGGATAACCCCCTCCTTCCTTATGGGATGGCGTGTGCCATGACCCATAGAGGAGAAGGGATGCAACAGGATTCGGGGGGTCGTCTTATGCGGCATGCACCTACCGAGGCGTCGCGTGCGCTCTGGAAGCGGAGCGTAGAGCCGCTACGGCTCCCCGTGGGAGCAGTCTGCGTGTTTCTCGCAGCTGCTGATTTCCTCCTTGGACAGACAATACTTCTTGCGTCAATTGAGCTCTATCATAGGGCCTTCGAGGTGAGGCCGCCGGATGTCTGGGATTCGATCTGCCTAAGTGTCACCGCCGGCCTGTTGCTGGTCGCATTCATGACCGCCAGGGGCGCCTATACGGTTAGCGGCATCCTGGACGATCACTGCAGGATCAAAACACTCTTTGGCGCCTGGCTGTTTGTTTTCTTTTCAATTCTCTGGCTCGCCTTTCTCACGAAGACGACGTCGACGTTCTCGCGCGGCTCCTTGACGCTGGCGTTTGCGGTCGGATTCCCAATCCTGCTGCCTGGCCACGCGGTTCTAGCGCGTGGGCTGAAACGGCTTCTGGCGGCTGAGAAACTCGTGTTGCGCACAGTTTATCTGTTTTACTCTGGCGTTCCTGGAAAGGAACAGGGGATAATCAACAGGCTTGGGCAACAGGGCATCGCGATTTGTGGCGTTTCGAATATCGAGAACGATGATGGCACGATCGCAGCACGGTCGGTGCATGCCGCCGTCGCAGCTGCACAGACGGCGTTCCGTAATGGCTCGTATGGGGCAGTTTATCTCTTTTGCTCTTGGGACCAGCGGAAGTTGATCGAACGCATCCTGGAGGAAATGTCCCGCCTCCCGCTGCCGATTTATCTTTTCGCCGACGCCTACATAGATAGAATTCTGGCTGGAAGGCCGCTGCACACCGGCTGGCAGCGAGCCTTCGAAGTCCAGCGTGTGCCGTTGAGGCCTGCCGAACGCCTGCTCAAGCGGTTGTTCGACATTGCTGTTGCATCCCTGCTACTGCTGTTCCTTTGTCCGTTGATGGCCTTGGTCGCATGTGCCATAGCGCTCGAGAACGGTCGCCCTGTGGTGTTCCGGCAGATGCGACGAGGTTTTGGTGGTAAGCCGTTCAATATTTACAAATTCCGATCGATGACGGTGCAGGAGAACGGTACACAAATTCGCCAGGCTCAGCGCAATGATGCGCGGGTTACCCGACTTGGCCGAATATTGCGCCGGTCAAACATCGACGAGTTGCCGCAATTATTAAACGTGCTTCGGGGGGAGATGTCCCTGGTTGGGCCCCGACCTCACGCCGTCGCTCATGACGACGCCTATACTTTGACCATTGCGAGCTATGCTTATCGCCATCATGTAAAACCCGGTCTAACAGGGTGGGCTCAGATAAATGGCTTTCGAGGGGAAACGAAAGAACTCTGGAGGATGGAAAAACGCATTGAGCATGACCTCTGGTATATACAATCCTGGAGCATGCTTCTCGACATTAAGATAGTTTGGAAAACTGCTCTAGTGATGTTTTCGGATCGTAATGTCTATTGATGTGTAGCAGCTTCTCAGGAAGCTGAATGGATATATGTATTCCATCTTCCAACCGATTGACCGGATAATTTTGATTCTGATGCTTCGGGCGATCCCGCCGCCAGCGAGTACATCAAGCCTCACAATCGGGTTCGCGCCGGTTCAGTCGCCGGACAGTTGCGCATCTCGCAGGCTAGCTCAATGCGAAAACGCGAGGCGGGGAGATGGTCGGAGAGCCGGGGGCAGTCGGATCCATTCAACGGTTCCAGGACGGACCACGGGCTCATTGCGGCGAACGGAAAGCAGGCTTGCCGGCGGCGCAGCCGACTTCAACAAGAGAAATTGTGCAGTCCTATGAGCTTCCGCTCGACGGCATCCGGCTCTTGATTTCCTCTAGAATGTTGGTTGCGCGTGCGATGCGGCTGTACCTGGACAGAAAGTCTGCCTTCGCCTGCTGACCAATCTGATCCCGAAGCGCCTTGTTTTCGCGCAGACGCTGAAGAGCTTTGACCCAGTCGGACGGGTTGTCTGGCGACACCAGAACGCTGTTGACGCTATCCCTCAAAACTTCTCGTATAACTGACAGGTCGGAGGACACTATGGGTTTGCCATGCGCCATATATTCGAAGAGCTTGAGCGGCGACATTCCCTCAGCGATATTTCGACCGCCGCCCTGGCCCTCTACATCTCTAAGATAGGGCGCGAGGACAACGTCCATTTCGGCCAAGTAGGCATATGTCGCGGCGTGAGGAACGTAGCCGTGAAACACTGTGTTCGGGCATTTGGCCAGCTTCGATGTCCAATACTCTATATCGCCTGGAGTTCCCCCGACGATGTGAAATGTCGCCCAGCCGCATCGAGGCGCAATAGCGCTTATTATCTCCATGCCTTTTCCCTTATACAGGTGTCCGACATAACCAACCTTGAACGTGCCGCTGAGGCTGCATGGCTCGACATTCGGCGGAACAGGATCCGCGCCATTGGGCGCGATGAGAAATTTTCCCGCATGTTGAGGAAAGAGGCGGATGCTGTCGTCCCGCAGACGTTGCGACGTGACGACCAGCATACGGAATGCCTCCAGGCCTATCAGTTTGGCAAGGCGCTGACGCTGACGTCTGCTCAAACTGCCAATCGGGTCGTGTAGCTCAAAAACGGTCGTGAACCCGAAAAGTCCGGCAGAAACAAGCGCTACAGTAGCCGAGCGTGTAAAGACGACTTGCGGCCGCAGCCAGACCGCAGCAAGCAGCGCCTGCACAGCAAAAAAAAGCTCCCGGCCGGGCACAGGCCAAAAGGGTACAGGGAGAACGCGGAATGGGAACTCGATAGCGAATCCGTATTCGCGCGCGACCTTTGCATAATGATCCCGTGAATTCATGGAGGCGCGTGGAAGCGCTAGCAGGACCTCCGCTCCGGCAACCCGAAATGCATGGCACATCTTTGCGACCTGTACCGCATTGGCGGCCGGCGCCGGGACGTGCGCAGAATGTATATAGAGAAGCCGCATTTAGACCAGCGCGATGAAGAGGGCCAACTCGCCGGCTATGGCGAACCAAGCCAGGATGCTTCTTGACTCAGTCCCCGTAGGATCCGCCGACCAGGGAAGAGAAAATGTCCTGATCGAATGCACGCTCGCGCGCCTCAACCAGCTACCAGCGGACATCGACAAGAAGTAGCTTTGGGGCACGCGAAAAATCCGCAAGCTGCTGGTCCCCCCTCCCATGGCTCCCATCCCTGACAGGTAAAGCGCCCGGTCCTTAGAGCGTTGCCTTGACTTCTTTGAACGAGTCCGGTTCCGCGCAAACGCAGAAGTTCCAGTACATACGTTTATCACGATAAAATCGCTCCGCTGTGCCCGGGGTAACAGCGACCCGTCTCTAAGTCGCTTAAATCCAACAAGCTAAATCTGACCGATTGAAAGCCGATTCCGAATGGGATCGATCTGCCCCGCAATCCGCGCCGCGAGCCGAACGCCGATGGCAGTCGAGGCAAAGGCGCAACTCACCATCCTGGGCGATGGCCAATGCCGCCCCACCCTCGAGGAACAGGCGGCCCGGTTGGGCCTTTCCAGCAGGGTCACTTTCGCTGGCTCGGTCGAAAATGTCTTTCTATTCCTGTCGGAGGCTGAATTCTATCTTTCCACTCGGAGTCGAAAGGTATGTCAAAGTCAAACGCTCCTGAAAACAGCCTCTATTCCTTAAAGATCGTTAAATACGATTCGGCCGAGGAGGCAATTGTTGCCTACGTGCTGGTGTGATACTTTACGTGACGGGACAACTTGCCGTTGATAGCAACGGACATGCTAAATGTTGATTGGCACACTAACTTTGCACACCGGTTACAACGAGGGGGCGCAGCTTCAGAGCCTCGCCCTCCAACGCTGCATTTCGGACCTGCGTCCCGGCTCGCCGGCGGAGATCGTGGACCACCGCTATCCAAGACGACTGGAGACTGGCTATGGGCCGGCGACAAACGCACGCCAGCGAACGCTTGCCGCCTTCGCCGATGGACTGCTGCTCAGCCCCAAGAGGTTCTACTCTGAGGATAGGTCACCAACGTTTCGCTACGTAAGCGACCGCTATGATGCGGTTGTGGTGGGTAGCGATGAGGTTTGGAAGATCGACTACGTCTCCCGTCTCGGTGGGCTGATCAAGCGTCAGACCAACCCACTATGTCCCCCATTTCCCAATGTCTACTGGCCAGAAGTGGCGTGCTCGAAGATAGCATATGCGGCGAGCACCGGCAGCAGCACCAAATGGACCGAAATGCCGCGCCGCAATCGATACTTGATGGCCAAATGCCTGAACGAATTTGTGGCGATCGGCGTGCGGGACGAGCGGACACGTGAGTTGGTCCTCTGGGCAGATCCAAGGCTCGCGGATCGTGTGACATTGACCCCAGACCCGACAGTCGCTCACGATCTAACGTCGAATGCCACTCATGAAAGCCTGCGCGTAAAGCTGGCTTCCTGGGGCGTGGATTTCAATCGGCCCCGGGCGTTGGTGATAGCCGGCCAGCACGAGCTCTATGCAGAGGCCACGACCTCTCTGCGGGCGCGCGGCGTCCAGATTGTATCGGTCTCGGATCGCAATCACCTCGCAGACATCGATCTCACCGAAAAGCCGATTGATCCCCTCGAGTGGGCAAATCTGGCATCACAATTCTCCTACTGCTTGTCAGAGCGCATGCATGGGGCACTATTTGCTCTGCGGAACCGGTGCCCGTTAATTTGCCTGGACAGCCGGCGACCCGCCATCGGCTTCCCCACTAAGAATGAAGCTTTGATGACGCTGATGGGCATTCCCTCTCAGTACGTGTGTATTCACCGCAAGGGTGCCAGGGACCATTTGCTGGACATGTGCGAAAACGTCGGAAAACTTGTTCACGACTACATGAAGATGGACAACCGGTTCCGGGAACTAGCTGAGATTGGCCGTACGTTTCTGGACAGGGCCTTGCCTGCGGCCAAGTAAAATATGATGATGTAGAAAATGCTTCGAAAGCTGCAAATTCTTCTGTCTGCTCAAGCGAAGGTAATCATCTCCTACGTCTATGACGTTGGAAATTACCTGCGTTACAACGGGGATTCGCTGCTGGTTCCAAAGAAAGAGCGGCTATATTACCGCATAATCGTGGACGCTCACTCGATTGAGAAGGGCCTTTCTCTAAAGGACAGGCGGCCCGGTTTTGGCCAGGAAAAAATCAAGCGACTTATGAATGAGGTGTCCTCCTACGACACCTCGCTAGGGGCGTTTCCGCTTGAAATGGCTGTCGGCGCACTTCGCGCCTATGTTGACCTTCATTCACCAGGGGAGCCTGAGCAGCCCTTTGTTGAGAAAGTTCGTCAATTCGTCGAGCGTTTCAATGGGCTTGATGGAGTCGCCTTGACCGGCGGGGTTCAAAGCGCCATTCTGCCAATTGGGGGGCCAGCCCTCACACTCCTGGAAGGACTTCAGTGTCGTCGCTCGGTTAGATACTTTGACGAACAATTAATAGATCGCACCACATTGCTAGAGTTGGTACGCTTGGCGCAGGGTGCGCCATCCCAATGCAACAGGCAGGCGACAAGAGTATACCTCTACCAGGGCCGTCATCAAATCGATCAGATACTCGCTCTGCAGGGCGGGGCGCGAGGCTTTTCCCAGTCCATATCAAACCTGGCCATTGTCACGTCAGACACAAGGGCCTGGCGAGGAAGCAATCAACGAAACCAGATTTATGTCGATGGTGCGCTGTTCCTAATGCATTTCCTGTTGGCCGCGGAGGCACTTCGGCTCGTGGCTTGCCCACTCAATCTTGCGGTCGATAGTCGAGTTGAACGGCAAATTCGTGACGTAGGTCGAATTCGAGCAGGCGAGAGATTGATTGCATGCGTCGCCCTTGGCCCTATGGCAGGTACTGCCATCAGATTTGCCAGGTCGCCGCGCAGGCCGATTGACGAGGTGGTCTCGTTCGTAACCGAGGAGTAAGTCTCCGCTGGCACTTCCAGAGCGCTCGAACCAAGCTGGCTTCTCGGGAAGGGACAATGTCTTGATCGACTGCCCGCTCGCGAGCCTCAACCAGTTGCCGCCGCACATCGACAATACGCAACGTGAGCACGCGAAAAATCCGCAAGCTACGGGTCCGGCCCCTCCCATAGGTCCGTTTAAGCATTGCCTCAACTACTTTTTTTAACGAGTTCGGTTCCGATCCGATTTCGCGCAAACGCGGTGAAGCAGAAGTATTGGTACAAGGTATACCACAAAATAATCACTCCGCTGTGCCCGGGGTAACAGCGGCAGTTCTCTGAGACGTTTAAATCCAACAAGTTAGATCTGATCGACTGTAAGCCGTTGGAATACCCCTCCTTACGGACTGCATGTGTCATGGCCCGAGAAGGACACTTAGGATTCGGGTTCATCTCCATACGGCATGCACCCACCGAGGCGTGGCATGTTACTCCAATGCAGTAGCACCGATATCAGGACACATGAACCAAAAGCGCGGCTGGGCGTGGGAACGCACCCAACGGATAAATTCAGCGCGATCGGTGCGGTGATATGAAGGTACAGGACGCTGAAGGCAAGATTGACTTGGGGCGACGACTGCGTATCGCTCATGTCATCACCCGTCTCATCAATGGCGGTGCTGATGAGAATACCGTCCATTCCTGCAATTGGGCCGCGCAAGCAGGCCATGATGTTGTCCTGCTGCATGGCGAGGCCGTCGACCGGGAAATTGTAGCTAAAGTGGACCCGCGGGTGGAACTCATTGGCGTCCCGGGCTTGACCCGATCCATTTCGCCTGTCTCCGACAAGAAGGCATTGTTGGCGCTTACCCGGACGTTCCGCGCCTTGCATGCCGACATCGTACATACGCACACTAGCAAGGCAGGCATTCTCGGGCGTTTCGCGGCATGGGCGGCGGGCGTTCCAGCGATCGTTCATGGCGTTCATATCGTGCCTTTTGTCAATGTCGGCGTCGCCGAGCGGTTTGTCTATCTCGCATTGGAAAAGCTTGCAGCACCAGTCACCAGTGCGTTCATCAGTGTGAGCGAGGGCGTCCGTGACTTATATTTAAGCGCAGGAGTGGGACATCCAGACAAACATTATGTCGTCCATTCCGGATTCGACCTTGATCGTTTCCGCAACGCCCGTCCGCCCGACGATTGGCGCGATTTGCTGCGCTTGACACCGGACGCGCCGCACCCGCCTGTGCTCTTGATGATTGCGGCATTCGAGCAACGCAAGCGACACGCGGAATTTCTAGAGGTTTTCAAGAAAATCGCCGCGCGCTTACCCGACACGGTACTTGTGCTCGCAGGCGATGGGCCGCTTCGTTCGTTCGCCGAATTGCAAGTCAACCGGCTGGGGCTCCAACGCCGCGTGGTCTTTGCCGGTTATCGCGACGACCCCGAGCGGCTGATCGCACTCGCGGATCTATGCCTGCTCTGTTCCATGCGGGAGGGATTGCCCCGCGTGCTCATGCAATATCTCGCCGGCGGCAAGCCTTGCGTCGCGTGCGATCTGCCAGGTCTTCGCGAAGTGCTCCGTCCTGGCACCAATAGCGTGATCACACCCCCGGACGACTTGAGCGCCATGGCCGACGCCACGGCCGCCCTCCTGGAGGATCGCGAAAAACTGGCTTGCCTCGCCCAAGGTGCCGCAGCGACGGACCTCTCGAACTGGGACGCCAATCGCATGGGCAAGCGGATCGACTCCATTTACCGCCAGGCTCTCAACCAGCATCTGGCGAGCAAGGGAGCGTCGACTAGGCCTCCTGTTCGAAATCTGGCTCTTCCGCGATGAAGTGCCCTACAGAGATCGGGCAGATTGCCGGATTTGTTGGCGGCAAATTCGGTGGATTGATATGAATGTAACAGAAGTTGCCTCTGCTCATCCGACGAAGACCCCGCGAGCCGAAGCTCTTCCCAGCATACGTGTTCTGCTCGTGCTCCCAACCTATTTTCCTGAGTCATATGGCGGCGGCGAACAACAGGCGCGGCGATTTGCTCGGGCGCTGGTTGAAAGCGGCGTTTCCGTAACCATTCTGGCACCCAGATTGTCGCACTCGACCCCGAAACGGTCCGCCATCGACGGGGTGCCTATCCATCGCCTTCGTTTGCGCGCGGCTCCGTATTTGGGCGGGCGGCATATGCTGTCGTTCCTGTCGTGGTGTGTCCAGGTTTTGATCTGGATGCTGCGCCATCGCGACGAATTCGATGTCGTACATATCATCCATGCCCGACTTCACGCTGTTCCGGCGGCATTGGCAGGAGCCCTCCTGCGCAAACCGGTTCTCGCAAAATTGGCCCGGGGCGGACGGTATTTCGATCTCGACGTTGTGCGCGAAAAGAAAATCATCGGTCGCTGGGCGTCCGCGTTGATTAAACGTCACGTCACGGCCTTCATCGCCAATAGCCGCCAAATCGCTAGTGACTTGAAGAGACATGGCATCGACGCACATCGCATTCATATGATTCCGAATGGGATCGATCTGCCCCGCAAGCCGCACCGCGAGCCGAGCGCCGATGGCAGCCGACGCTTTATCTGCCTTGGCCGCCTCGATCCGGAAAAATGCGTCGAGCACATGATCGATGCGTTCGCGGCACTTCCCGCCGACGCAAAGGCGCAACTCACCATCCTGGGCGATGGCCAGTGCCGCGTCCCTCTCGAGGAACAGGCGGCCCGGTTGGGCCTTTCCGGCAGGGTCACATTCGCCGGCGCGGTCGAAGATGTCTTTCCCTTTCTGTGGGACGCAGATTTCTATCTTTCCACCTCGGTGTCAGAAGGCATGTCAAACGCCCTGCTCGAGGCCATGAGCTGCGGCGTGGTGCCGATCGTCACCGATGTCAGCGGTGCGTCCGACATTGTGGAGCATGAGTGCAGCGGCTTTGTGGCTCGCTCGCATGTGGAGTATTGCGGATTCCTTCGTCGCGCACTCGGCCTATCGGAGGCCAAGCGCGATGACATGGGAGAGCAAGCAGTGAACACCATCGCAATGCGCTTCAGCATGGAGAGGGCTGCCCAAGAGCAAATGAAGCTCTACGCGGCTCTTCTCAAGGAAGGGACCTCTTCGCTCCGCGTCCGGAGTGTGAATCGGACATGAAGCTCATCCTTCATATCGGCACTGGTAAGACGGGCACCACAGCGCTACAGCAATTCCTGTGCGCGAATGCAAAGAAGCTCCGCGAGCACGGCATTCACTATGCCACGCCTCCACACGAGTGCAATTTCAACAGCGTTCCCAATACGCAGTTATTAACCGGACTGGATAAATTCCGGCCTTTTTTCCTGCATCATCTGAGAGGGGCCAAACGAGACGGGGCGCACACGATCATCGCAAGTTCCGAAATTCTCTATTCGATCAGAAGCCGGGCGCGTTTCATGGCCAGGAACTCCAGCGCCGATGCCCTATCAGAGGAGCGCAATTTGATCGAACGTTTGCGTGCTTCCATTCCGGCGGAGGTGGAATGCCGTGTGCTGTGTTACGTGAGGAGGCCGGATCATTGGCTTGAGTCGGTGTATAATCAGAACGTCAAGAGCGGCGTTCTGTTCACGGGAGATGTCATCGATTTTCTAAACATGATCGAGGATATGCTGGATTATCATCGCTGCCTGTCCATTTGGCGCGAAGTCTTTGGGAGCAGCGCGTGTTCCGTACGGGTGTACGAGTCGGCCCTGCCGAATGTGATCGATGATTTCATGAACAATGTCGTTGGGATCGAGGATATCTCCGCATTTACCCGGCGCTATCTTCGGGCCAATGAACGCCTGAGCCGCGATGTCTTGGAGTATAAGCGCCTCAGGAACGAGCACATTCTTTTTTCTGAACGGCAGCTGGAACGCAAGATTTATGCCTTGGTTGATCAGAGAGTGACAGGCCCCAATAAAAATCAGGAATACCTCTCACCCGATGAAAGAGCCGGCCTCTTATCGAGGCTGGAACCAAGTATGAAGCGGCTACAGGCGGAGTTCTCTCTGCCGACCTTTCCGCAACTCGATCTCGATGCGGCCAAAGCCATGTGGCAGCCCTATCCGGGACTTTCGCTCGACAAGAGACAGGAGATCGAATTCCACTACAACGTTGTTCAAGGTCAGATGGGCTTCCGTCTGGAGCGACTTCTGAGGCGGTGGACCTCCTTGACGCGGAAGCGATTGCCGGTTCTCTCACCGATATTCGACTTTGCGCACGGCAGCCGCATACGCAGATTGCTGTTTGAGGCAATAAACCGATTTCTGTGACGGCCGCTGCCTCTGTGTTTGAACTGGCGCTAAGGAATGAGTACCGCAAGACTTGTCTGTGCCCATCCCGCGCATATTCCGGGCCAAGCGGCAAACGCCGTTCAGGTCGTCAATACGTGCAGCGCGTTTCAATCCGTCGGCTGCGATGCGGTCATCATACGGTCGGTTTCGGTCGTCAGCGTCACCGCTGCGCGTCCGACAGTGCTTGAGCTGGCGGATGGAAGATGAACTCCGCGTTGGGAAGGCAGCTGGCAGGGTGGGGAAAGAGCGTATTGCTCGTTCGGAAAGGCATGATTATGGGGTAAGAGGATTGAAGGGGCTCTGGCGTTCTTGCAAGATGCCTATCCAAAGCGTCCGCCCGCTTTCTTTGGAGTTGCGGCTATCTGCTCGGGTACGACGTTCCTTCATGCTCTTCTGTCCCAGCATAAGCCAGATTTTCATGCCACGGACGAAGGAGCTTCAGTAGGACTTACTAGTGAGTTGTAAAGCCCGGGATGGCAGTGGCTTTTGATGAGCGAAAGCAGAAATCTGACTAGCAGGGCGGCTCGCGGCCTTTCTTGGTCCGGCGGCACATTGCTGGTCCGGACTGTTTTGAATGTGGCCTGTACCGCCGTGCTCGCACGCCTGCTTTCGCCTCAAGAATATGGTGTTGTCGGCGCTGCCATGATCGTCGGTGCCCTAGGAAGTTCGATCGCCAATCTTGGCATGTCGCAGGTGGTGATCCAGCGACGGGACATCGAAGAGCGGCATATCGGAACCGTCATCTCCTTGTCCATGCTAATCGCCACCATTCTCGGCTTGCTTCAATGGGTGTTTGCACCACAGATCGCCGATTTTCTCCATGTGCCGGAATTGGTCCTCGTTTCGCGCGTCCTTGCGGTGATGATGGTCGCGAACGCATTCAATCTGATCGCCCAGGCCATTTTGTCGCGGCACCTGAAATTCAAAATATCCTCCATAGCGAGTCTGATCGCTTGGATTGCTTCCCATCTCGGCCTAGCCATTCCGCTTGCCTATTTAGGACTCAGCTATTGGGCCTTGGTGGTCGCGTATATGGCCGAGGCATTGATCCTGGCCAGCATCTATTTCTTCATCGCCAGGCACTATCTCGTGAGGCCCAGTTTCGATATGCAGTCCTACCGCGATATCCGCAGACAGAGCCTGGGCTATTCGCTTGTTGGTATATCGGCTTTCACCGCCAAATATATCGACAATGTTATTGTCGCGCGCTTGATCGGTACTGCAGAGCTGGGCATTTACTCGCGAGCGTATTATCTGATCGCGATGCCGGCAAATCTGTTCGGCAATCTGAACAAGAGTGTGGTTTTCCCGCTCCTGTCGAAGGTTCATCACGATAAGGCGAGACTCCGCACGGCTCAGCTTAAGGGTTATGCTTTGACGGCGGCGCTTGCCCTACCGACTAGCGCGTTTCTATGCTGCTTTGCGAAAGAGCTTGTCCTGACAGTGCTCGGCCAAAAATGGATGGATGCCGTCGTTCCTATTATCGTATTCTCTGCAGTAATTTATTTCCGCATGGGTTACAGAGTGTGCGGAGCCGTGACGCTTGCGACAGGCCGCAGTTACCGAATGGCGTCCATGCAAATCATTTACATGGCCCTTGTCGCTTCATTCGCATTCTTCTCGGCGCCCTACGGCGTGAACGCGGTGGCCTTTGCAGTGTCCGGCGCCATTGCGACAAGTTTCATGATTTATGCGGCAATCAGTTGTCGGATGACAGGATTATCAGCTCTGGATTTCGCGCTCGTCCATGTGCCGCCCGTCGCATTCGCCGCTGCGGTGTTCGCCACCGGCTCGGCGGTCAAAATGCTGCTTGCCGGATCGCCCGACTATCTTGTGCTCGCGACCGGGCTTCTCGTTATAGGTGCATTGTCCGTTGTCACTGTCTATCTGAGAGCGTCGCTCCTCTTCGGGAAATATGGGGCGGAAGTCCTGCAAACCCTAACATCCAAGAAAACGAAATGATTGGATTTGCATACCCCCACCGGGCCAGGTCGCAAACACCGTGCAGGTCGTGAAGGCATGCAGCGCGTTTCAAGCAATCGGCTGCAGAACCGTTCTCGCAATTCCCCTCGATCGACCCTGCAGGAGCAGGTGGAGCGAAATCAGGAAGGCCTACAATCCAGAGCGGTGTTTTGGTTTGTGGTGCATACTATTTGATCATATCCAGCCCAAAAGCTTGTCTTTGGCGGTGCCGTGTCGTTGCTCGCATAGCTGACGGCGCCCGATGCCGTGATCACACGGTCGATCTCCGTTGCCAGGGTTGCGGCTGCAGTGGGCATGCCAACGATGCTGGAGCTGCACAGCCCGGTTGAGGCCGAGCGCCAACCGTGAACCACGGCTTCAAAGTCGTGAGCAGAGTGTGATCGCATCATGCGCCCTCGATTGCGGACACGAACCGCTCGACATATCTTTGCCCGTCATCGAACCGCACAAACTCAGAAACTGTCAGCTCCATAGTCGAACAATTCCGCAGTTGCGCGGGTGCCTGTCCAAATCCGCTGTCGCGCTGAACGATCGAGGCGGGCAACCGCTCGGGTGTTGACGTCTGGTGCAATGTGATCGGATGCTTCGTCCAACCTTATCCGCAGCTTTTCGCCAGTTGTGGCGTTTGTGTTCGTCGTCCGCTCCGTCCCAAAAGATTTGACCTTAAACCGGATCCTTCCGTCCTCCGCTGCTGCTATGCCGAGCGCGTCGTAAAGGCTTTTTACAAAGGTATCCGGTGATTGGATCAAGTCCTCGAATCGAAGCAATAGCGCGTCATGCTTCCTCGAGGCTTTGAACATCAGGCTAGTCACATCATTGTACCATTTGATCGCCCGCGCCTCACTGAGACCGCTGCGTGTCAGCCCTTCGCACATCGGCAATGGATGCCGCGTAAGCACAAGGTTCCGCGCTTCCATAAAGCCGCGCGCAATCGCGTCGTCGAATGCGATGTAGTAATCCATCACCTTCAAAACGACGTAGCGCGCTTGGGACTTTTCGTTGCGCTCCCCGTGGCGGACCGTCTCGGCAGTCGCTGCGCGCATGTGCCGCCAGAGGAAGGGAACAGACGCCCAGTTTACGGCGCCGCCAACATGGCACGCAGCCTTGCGCAGCTTGTAGAAACGTCCGAATACCCCCTCATGCCATTCGCGGTATGGCATCAACACATCCGGCGAGCTCCCGATGATATTCCAGACAATGTTTGACCCACCTCGGCCAAAGCAATTCAATAGAAGCGCATTGGGCGGAAGAGCTTTGCCCGGCGTGGTGGGAGGCGAAGCACCGATCCTGTCAGCGGTCTGCATCTGCTTTCTCCGTTATCGCATCAGGCGCGACCCACTTCCCTGGCTGTCGTTGAAAGGCTAAACTGAAACCTATGATATGCTGCGGAGCTTGTGAGGAGAAGCGCGATAGTAAGTAACGGGTGTCCATCCGGAGTCTCATCCCGAAACCAGCAATTATTGGCACACGACAATGACCAACCGCCTTTCTCGCCGGGACCTGGCGCGGGCCGCATGCGCCGCCCTTGTGCTGGCGGCCTCCGGTCGCCCAGGACGGGATGCCCTCGCCGCCGGTCCGGCGCAAGGCTCGCAGCCGAAAGCTCACTCCTGGCATCCTGGTCTGTTCCCGGAAATGATTGTGAAATCCTGGTTTCAGGAGGATCTGGCCGAAGGCGAAGTCTCCTCGTGGCAATCCGGTGGCGTGAAGCCGGTGGCTGCGATGCAAGCCGAGCCCTCCCTGCGGCCGACAAAGCTTTCGAATAACGGCGGCGTTCTCTTCAAGAAGGGCACGAAACAGGCATTGACTTGGCCCGCCGATAACGATGCCCCTTATCTTCACCGCTGGTGGTTGGTGATCGCCCGGTGCAATTCGGCAGTCAACGCCGACGCGAATAACGTTTCCGTTCTTTGCGTCAATGGCGCGGAGGGTGGCCGGGTGCATCGCCAACCCCAGATCTGTTTCAAGCCCTCGGCCGGCACATTCGTTTCGCGGCTCGATGACGGAAAGCTCAAGAGCGAGGACGGGCTATGCTCGACGGATTTTGGCGACTGGAATGTCATGGTCGGGTACCGCCGCGGATTCGTGATGCAAGCCGTGGTGAATGGGGTCAAGACGGCCGGCCAGATGATTTATGCATTGGCGCCCAACCGGATGAAATCGCAGAGCTTCATGGGCGATGTGAACAATCCGATGAGGGCCGATGTCGCGATCGATTGCGTCATCATCGGACAAAGCGAACTAAATGACTCCCAGATCGATATGCTGATGGGATGGGGCATGTGGCGCGTCGGCCGGCAATCCGCCCTGCCCGGCGATCATCCCTATCGCCAGAGCCCTCCTTCAACTGTGGATGCGAACGACAAACCGGAACGTTATGAGTTCGATTCAGCCTCGTGGGCGTCCTGGGCGGCGATCGGCGATGAGCGATATGCTCATCGTGGTGAGGCGGCGCCCCCGATCCACGGTTACACAACGGTTTTTTTTGACGACTTCGACTCCAACACGGTAGTCGATGATTCCACAGGCGCGCAAGGCAGCATCTGGTATGCGCCGACCCATCTGACGACCGTCGGTGTTGACGCCATTACCCAGCGGATCTCGGCGACGCCCTCCTCATATGTGCACGACGCCACCAGCCACACGCTGGCGCTCCGGCTCTTGCAAAAGGGCCGCCATTGGAGAACAGGTGCCTTCTCTTCCGTGAACAACAATGGCCAGGGGCGGTGTTGGGGAAAGGGGATCTTTGAGATCCGCGCCAGACTGCCGAAGATCGCAGCGCCCCGCCCTGGATTTTTTCCTGCTTTCTGGGCGTATGGGACGGAGCATCTATTCTGGCGGACGCGCAATCGTCTTGAGACGGACTTTTGGGAGTATGACGGTCTCAATGGGGCCTATATCAACATCAGCCAGCACGTGCACAAACCCAGACTCGGCTATGCAGATCCACATATTACGCCACGTGACGTGCGTCGGAAAATCGCCGGCTATCAAGTCGATCCATCAAGTGGTTTTCCCAGCACGATCGACGTATACGATGGCGAATTTCATACTTGGTACGCGCAGATCGAAGATGATTATACTTATTTCGTGATCGACGGCTATGAAGTGGCGCGCGTTCCGACGACACCGGAACTCGAAGCGAAAAAATACATCATGGTGGATTTCGCTTACGATGAAAAAAAGGGGCGCGCTCAACCGGACCCGTCGCAGACGTATGACATGGTGATTGACTATATAAGGGTCCGGCAGACGGAAACGGATCTGGCTAGGGTCCCGACGGGCTTCCGCGCATTGCCGGCCTTCTCGGGCCAGGCTTCACCGGGCCAGGCGCTGACCGTCGTACCGAACGTTATTGCGTCGCAAATAGAGTGTCTATGGTATCGTGACGGCGTTCCGATCGTGGGCGAAACCGGCACAAGCTATGAGCTCAGTTCGCGGGATGTCGGGCATAAGATTCGCTGCCATGTTCGCGCGGTCTCTGTGCTCGACCAGCCAGAAGCCTGGACCCCGGAGAGCGAGACCGTCGGCTAGGTCATCGACTGCGCGCCGTCAGGATGCGTCATCACTCTCCGTCAGACTGCCTGGTGGGCTCTGCCACCAGTAAGCCTCCGCGCAGCCGAGGACGGTGAGCTTTCCCAACAGGCGGAAACCTCTTCGATATGCGATTGCCACAGCGGCCGGAACGATGGGGTCGTCGGCTGGAGCATGGCGAAGTCTTTCTTCGCCCGCTGGCATTGATACATCAAACAAGTTCTGTCTCCGGGAAAGAGAACATGCTAAAAGAATATCGCGCCGCGAGGGGGCTGTGATGCGTTATCTCCTCACATTCGCGATACTGAGCCTCTTCCTGCCAATCAGGCTCGAGACGGGTCTTGTATTGCTGCGTCCGTTCGAGCTGATCGCATTGCTGATGCTCGTGATTGGCATGGCGACGGGTCGTTGGCGAAATTTGGCTTTTTCAGCCGGCTTTCTACTGCTCCTGCCCTTCCTGGGCTGGCACATGGTCTCGGCCTTCAGCGTGGACGTAGAGAACGGCCTGCGCGAGCTGTTGCAGATGTCCATTGTGGGCGCCTTTGCGTTCGCCATCGCACAGGAGGCTAGATGGCTCGAGACGCAGAAGGCCGTCAACATCTTGCTTTTCGGCATGGTGCTGATTCTCGCCTATACGATCACCTGGCATGTCGCCCATGGCTACTCGGTCGGCTGGAAGCAGTTGGCCGACCCAAGGCTCGTATTCACCTTCCTTCCAATTGCGCTCGCGGGGCTCCTCCTCTTCGCCAAACGGGGCAAGCGGCGCACCCTTTGGTTTGCATGGGTAGGGATACTTCCCCTGCTCGTGCTATCTGGGGAACGCAAGGCGTTTTTGATCTATCTCTTTCTGACCGCCGCGCTTCTGATGCGCGGACGGCTCGCTGCGATGGTGCCAGCGATCGCCGTCGGCTTCGTGGGTCTTTTCGTGCTGGCTACCACAGTGGAAAACTCATATGTCGGAAAGCAGTTGCAGACCATCCTCGATCCGCTGAGCAAGGGGCAATACGAATATCTGGCTGCGACGGGGAAATATGCCCCTGGAGACACCCCGAGCACTGTCCAGCGCGCGTTTGCTTTCAATCTGTCCAGACAACTCATCTCCGAACATCCACTGATGGGCGTAGGTACGAACCAATTCAAGAATATTATCGATACGGATTTCAGCGGACTTCCTGGCGAGTTGCAGCTGGGGATACATGGCGAGTTTCAACGCATCCTCACCGAGAACGGCATCATAGGGCTCAGCCTCTATATTCTCATATGGATTGCTGCATGGTTTCGCTTAAGCCGTACTCTAAGCTGGGCCCTTTCTCACGGATTGATCGGAGCGGCCCAGGCACGGCTTCTGCCCCTCGTGCTCCTTGTTCCCTGCGCCTTTTACGTTGGAACAGAAGCCTCCGGCACACGAGCTTTCGTCACGCTGAGTCTTGTCTCGCTCCTGCCTGAAATGACGCGGCACGGGTTTTGCCTACCATTGCAGAGGATGCGGAAGAGCCATCCCAGGGGCATGAGACGTCCTCGATTTCTCGCGGACCCATTGCCAGGAAACACGAGATGAGTATTTCGGTTATCATGACATGCCACAATGAAGAACGCTTCATCGTGCAGGCAGTGGAAAGTGTGATTAATCAGACCTCGTCGAGCCACATCAAAGAGATCATCATTGTCAATGATGGCTCGAAGGACGGCTCGTCGGAAGTGATTGCGTCACTGGCCGATCGGGAGCCGCGTGTACATGTCCTGACGACGGCGGGTATCGGGCTTTCATCGGCGAGGAATCTTGCCATCAGACATGCTGCCGGCGATCTCATTGCAATTCTCGACGGGGATGACTTCTGGGCCGAGGACAAGCTTGAGCGTCAATTAGCCGTCTTGGGCAATGGCTGCAAGGCAGGTCTTGTCTATGGCGATTTTGTCGATTTTTCCGCTCCGGATCTGTCAGATGCTCTACACGTCGCCGTGCGCCGCTATCGTGCGGACCAATGCGATACGCTGCCGACATATTTTCTGCTTGATGGGCCGATTATCCCTTCCAGTATGGTTATGCGGCGGGAGATGGTCGAAGACATCGGGGTATTCAACGAGGCATTCAAGGCTGGAGAGGATACAGAGTTTTGTTTGCGCGCAGCCGAGCGTTGGACATTTCAACATGTGGCCGGAGCACTCGTCTATAAACGGCGCCATGGCTCGAACATAACCCGCAGACTCGACGCGCTTCTGCCGGTAGGCGAAGGCCTCACGCGAGAATGGGCTATGCGACGGCGGGAACTTACGCACCTCGCGCGTCGGCGCAACGCGCGTTTGTACGCAAAGGCGGGCAATGATTGCGTGGCTCAAGGCGAAATGAAACGCGGAGCGCGCTTGCTCATTCGCGCGATGTGGCACGATCCATTGTCATGGCGGGTGTACGTTTACTTTTTTCTTTGCGCCCTGCCGAGGGGCATGGATCCGCAGGTGCGGCGTGCAGCCAAGCTATTGTTCTACCGCGCCTTGCGCAAAGACTTTGCTGACGGCTCTTAGCAGCTACTTTGGCGTCGGGCTCAGCCCCATTTCAGCTCCGGAAACGTCGCGCCTGCACAGGTTGCCCAGTCGAAGGTGCGTGCCCGTGATTTGGCAAGAGCACCGTCGCGCTCACGCAGGTCTGCATTGGCCACATAGGTTGCTATCGCGCGGGCCATCGCGTTCACGTCCTCCGGGGGCACCAGCACACCAGTGGAGCCCATGACCTCGGGTATGCCGCCGACGGCCGTCGCTATCGAAGGACATCCTTGCGCACCGGCCTCAACCAACACTAGCCCGAAGCCCTCGATCTTTCCCTGTAGCTCTCGTGCGAACAATGTGTGGCACGCCGCACGGCGGTATAAGCGCTTTAAGTCGTCGTCGGACAGCCTACCGGTAGCGATCACTGGAACACGAACTCGTGCCGCTTCATCCAATATCTTTGAGGCATAGGCCTGATCTTCGGCCCGTCCAGCCATCACAAAGACCGGATTGTCTAATCCGTATTCATCGCGCGCGCTCGCGATAGCCCGGACAGTTTCCAACTGGCCCTTCCGAGGCTCGATACGTCCGGCTGCGCAAATGACGCTTGCGGCTTGTGGTACAGCTGCAAGTTGCGGGTGTTCAAAATTCCCATCGATTGGCTGAAACCACATGGGATCCACGCCGAGATACGTGACGACACCCTTCCGGGGCATTCCAAAACTTTCGGAAAATATCCGCAGCGTCGCATGTGAGTTGGCGAAAACGACCTCTGCTCCTTCGTAGGCGCGGCGTACAAACCGAAAAAGGATGGAATCGGTCCTGAATTTGCTGACTTCGCTGCCATGAATCATCGCTCGATACCCTCTGCGATGGAACGGTCGTAGCACAAATGTCACAAGTACACTGCGTATGTCGGCGGCCAAAAACAAACTGTCCTTAGGAACATTGCGCAGAATAGAAAGCGCCCGCAGCACCCCGAATGGAGAAATTTGATGATGCCGCAGAATGCGATGGGTATCCGGCTCCTGAGGAACGGCAGGAAGGTCAGGATAGGCAGGCGCTATGACGGTCGCAGCGTGGCCACCAGCACGAACGATGTCGACCAACCGTCCGGCGTATGTTCCGATGCCACCAGGAAATGGATGATATTCGTACGTCATCAGGATGATGCCGTGCGGAGGCTGAGATATCATGGGTCAAGAACTCCCAATGCCGCCCGCCTCGCCTTTAGCCGATATGAGGCGGGCTGCCTGCTCCGCAGCTAGGCCTGGTAATACCGATGATAGCGTTCACTGTAAAATTCGGCGCTGCCGAACTTTTGGTACCGCTTGATTCCTTTGATATCGACCTTGTTGAGCAGAACGCCGATGCACTTATCCGCCAGGATCGGGTTGTTGTCGAGGGTTTCGCGCACGAACCTACGAGCGGTCACACCCCATTCAACAACCAGAACAAGGCCGTCGAGGTGCTGGATAAAGGACCTCACGTCCGCGACTGGAGCCAACGGGGGCAAATCAACGACAATGTAATTGAACATAGGGCCGACCTTGAGCAGAAAGTCCCCCATTTTCTCGATAGGCTGCACGGTGTTTGCGAGCTTTTGTTGGCTCTGGTTCACGCCGGGTAGGAACCTCAATGGCAATGACTGATGGGCCAGCACGTCTCTCGGATTGAGTTCTCCAGCCAACATGTTGGCCAGGCCTCGTTCCCAGCCGTTGGCTAACATAGGGGACAATCCAGGATTGTGGATATCAGCATCGATCAACAATGTCTTACAACGCTGCATAGCAAGAACCATCGCTAAATTTGCAGCGACCAGAGACTTCCCTTCTCCCGGGAGGCAAGAAACGATGCCAAGCACCTTGGTGCTCTTCCTTGGTAACTCGACGTCAACAGCGACTTTCACAGTGCGCATCGCTTCGGCGAATTCCGAGCGCGGATGTTGCTCTACCCAGTTGAAAGCGCTATTCCCCACCTCGATGAATGACGGCTCTCCGGCAGCACGATCGTGCTTGTTTCGGCGAATTGGCTTCCCGTCCAGCAAAGGGATCATTCCGAGCGTCTGAAGTCCGAGCTCATCGCGCACTTGAGCCGTCGTGCGGAAAAAGCGCTCCCGGTACTCCCGAATTCCGCCCACACCGGCGCCAACCATGCCGGCGAGCACGACGCAGAACGCCAACGTAAGACTGCTGTTCGGAGAACTCGGGCTGCTGGGGGTTGGTGCCTCCGAGATGGTCCGCGCCTCCGTCAACGCCACCGAAAGGTTCTGCAGGCTCGCTTGGTACTGCTGCAGGACCTCTTCATATTGCGACTTGAGAGAGGCCGCCTCAAGTTCGAGCTGGCGCAAGGTAACCAGCGTTTCCTTGGTCAGCGTATTGTCTGTTCGGAACCTGTGGATTGCGAGCTCGGCATCAACCGATCGCTTCCGCACCGTCTCGAGCTCTTCCGCCAGTGCGCCGCGAGCTCGGATAATCGACTCGTCTTTGGCTCCGACTTGGTCAGAAATATAGATTTCTGCATACTTACTGGCTATTTTTTGCGCCATTTCGGCGCTAGGCGACCGAAATTGGACTTCCAGAATGTAAGATTCCCCTACACGAGCTACCGTTATATTCTCAGCCAGAATGCCAAATGCCTGCCATCGAGGATCGGATCCTCGCGCGGCACTCGATTTCACCGGCGCTCCGCTTGCTTCGGAACTGCCGATGAAGGGCCACCGAGCGACCGATCCTTTGAGACTGTTGAGCAATGAATATGGCGCTGACAAGAAAGCGCGATCGGTAGCAAGACCGAGGCTGTCAACGACCTTTAGCCCGATGCGGTCGGAAAGCAACAATTCGACCTGACTCAGCATCATCGGGTCAAGCTGTGTGGAGCTTCCGCTCTCTGTTAACTTCGTCACGACGGATGGCTGGTTCTTGTCGATCAGGATTCTGGCCGTCGACTCGTACAAGGGCACCTCGGCCCAGAGATACGCCAGCCCCAGCACAAGTCCTGCGAGCGCGCATGTAAGGACGAACCTCAACTGCCGTCGCGCTGCCGCCACGAGTGTTTCGAGATCAATCGTTCCCCACTGAGGATCGCCGAATGTGAAGGCAGAATCCGGGTGCTTTTCAACTTCGCGGAGCATAAGCCTTCAAACCCGTGGCATGAGACTGGCAGCGCATTAGTGACAAACACCATACCACATCATCTGGCTAAATGTCTGCAGATTCAGTATCGACGCCCGCGGAGCACAGGGCACACCGCTCGGGGCGGTCCGCTATTCGCCAAAGGCGCAACTCCTAACTCGATGCAACAAACGAAACCTCACGCGGCCCATGCTCCGACTGCCGCAATTCCGCTGCATGTCGTAAGCTCCAAGGAAGAAATTGAGTCGTATTGCCAAATGGCAAACATCTGAGCAAGAGATTCCGGGCTGCGGTTGAGCCTGTCCTGCAGGAAAACAGGAATGCCTCGTCGATCACAGACGCGCGATAACAATCACCTCAAGGGTCCTGCGCGCATCTGGCGCCTCGCGGAAAGCCTCTCCGCTGCCCGAATGAGACAGGTTGCAGTGACATTTTGTTTCGTGGTGTGGGGTGTCATCCTGCTGATCGTCCTGCTCTAGCAGCGAGAGCCTATAAAGGCGGAGAGTGGCCCGCCTCACTAAGTGGCTCGGCAGTTGCTCCCTTTCGGACTCATCGCGTGATGTGTGACTTCGGAGTCACCGATTGTTTGGAGACCGAGCGCCACACTAGCAGCATGACAGCAACAAAGTACCCAATTTGTATCAAGGTCCCACAAATTAACGTTTGGACAAACGTGCCCCAGAGGGTGCCGGTAAGCAAATATATACTGATGGCGAATGCCAACAGTAGTATGATGAGGCCTCGCAAAAAAAGCAAAAATGACATCGCCGTCCCACTCGCAGCCGCTGACGTGACGCGCTCCTTGGCTATCCAGGCCTCAGCGTTAACCATCATAGCATATCGGAACGGGTCAGAGCGACCGATATATATTAGAAGATGCGAATAAATAAGCCCAACCTGTGCCAGTACGCTTGCTTCCAGGCGCGACCAACTCCCGTTCGGCGGCCAAGAGAGGTTTGCCACACGGACTGGCCATGCCATTGTTCAGAGCGTAAATTCGCCTCAAAAGAATGGCGTTGTGAGAAAGGTCTGCGTCGATGTCATGCTCGAGCATTGCGGGGTGATCGCGAATGTTGAATAGATCGGTGCGCTGGATACGGGCAGGCAGCTGCGCTGCGCTCGCATGCATGTTTCTGTTGTTCGCAAACGCGAATCTGTCGAATGGCCTTGCCCTAGCAGAGGAGCACGATGCCGGCGAGTACCGTCTGCAGACTGGCGACGTGATCGGCTTCGCCGTCCTAGGCTATCCCGAGATGCAAAAGCGAGCTGTGATCGACCAAAGCGGTGTAATTGTTTTGCCGGCCCTGGGCCCGCTAAACGTTCTCGGGAAGACAATAGAGGATGTTCGCAAGGAGGTAATTGAGGTTTTAAAACCAAAATCCCTTCCGCAACGATCCGCCGACGGCACTGAGACTTGGACTGGTTTTTACCCGGATCAGATTGTAGTTGATATTGAGGAATACCGACCCGTCTATATTGACGGGGACATTGCCTCTCCTGGGATTCAGCCCTTCAGACCAGGAATGACTGTCCGACAAGTTGTGGCGGCTGGCGGCGGCTACCAGCTCGGTCGCGGTGAGCTTCAAAACCCTGAAATGACAGCAGCGGACCTTGGCGGCCGCCTCCACATTCTGCGCATCAAATACCAGGAAAGCGAAATCAAAGCTGCTCGCATAGAGGCGCAGCTGAGCGGCGCCAGAGCGATTGAGGTTCCGGACGCAGAACGTGACCCGAGCCTCGAACCTCGTCGCCACGAAGCTTTGCAGCAGGAGGGGAAGCATCTTGAAGCTGTCTATGCGGATCAGGAGAAGGAGCGCGCCTCAATTAAGTTGGCCGTAACCAAGGCGGCGGAGCGAATGGGCTATCTGAAGGAGCAGCAGAACGCGGATCAAGCGGGCGCAGCCGCAGATGCGGCGGAACTTGATCGCCTCAAGAAGCTCTTCGAAAAAGGTCTGGTCCAGATCACTAGCGTCAACTCTGCTCAACGCGCAGTGCTCTTGTCAGCGACCCGCGCTTTGCAAACCAATGCTGAGATCGCTCGACTTGAACGCGACCAAGGGGATTTGCAGCGCAGTCTTGATAAGTTTATCGACCAGGGTCGAATTGACCTGTTGGCTAATTTGCAGACTGAACGCGCGGCGATGACGCAAATGCGCGCTGAGATCGATTCCCTGACCAAACAAATCGCCTACGTGATGCAGATGCGCAGCGACCTTGTAGGCGAAGGGGACCGAATTACGATCGGTGTAACCCGCTCCACTGACGGACAGGCAGCGACGACCGAGGCGACTGAAGATACTCTGCTTGCTCCGGGTGACACCATCACAATTACGCTGGAGGTCCCACCAGGAGCGGCGGTCGCGAACTAAGTAATTAAGTATTGTATAGAGGCGGCGCGCAGTTGCACGGTAAGCGCTGTGTCCGGACCACCTCTGCACCGTTTCCACTCGACTCATATGCACTAGATGCGGCGCTTGCCTGTCCACGGCCGAGCTAATCCCTCCAAAAACCAGGACTCTCGCGATCAGGCGACGCAGATCTAAACCTTGACTCCAGGATCGGTTGGGAAAAAGGTAATTGCTGCAAAACGCTCAGTAGGCACGCGCCATGCAGAAGGACCTTATTTTCGATTTGGGCATGCATGACGGTAGCGACACTGACTTTTATCTGCGGAAGGGTTTTCGCGTCGTCGCGGTTGAAGCCGACACGGAGCTAATAAAGGCCGCAAAACTTCGTTTCGCTAATGCTATTTCTGAAAAGAGGCTTACTCTCGTCAACAAGGCCGTAGCTGAGGCCTGCGGTACTGCAAAATTCTACAGGTCGAAGAATACGCTGTGGAGCACTGTCAGTGCGCGAAACAGCGCCCTGTCCGCCAGAAAGGGTGCGCCAACAGTAGAGCTTGAGGTAGAGGCTACGACGAGCACCGAATTGCTGAGGGAATTTGGCGTCCCCTACTATATGAAAATAGACATTGAGGGCCTTGACCTTACCGCGCTTGCGGGTTTAGCCAGCATTGACGAGAGACCGCGGTTTGTCTCGATCGAATCTGCTAGGCGCGATCTTCAAGATATAAGAGCCGAACTAGAGGCGTTTGTCGCTGTCGGGTATGATCGTTTCAAAGTAGTTGCCCAGCACAAGGTTCACCTTCAGAAGGAACCTAACCCTCCGCGGGAGGGTATAGCAGGCGGCATCCCTGTTCCTGAATCGAGCGGCCTCTTTGGCGAGGATTTGCCGGGGCGATGGTTAACCCAACAAGAAGCGGTAGACGCTTACAGGCGTCCTTTACTGAACCACTATCTCACAGGAAGCAGCTCGCTCATCAAGAACCGTTGGTTAAGGGCTGCACTGAAACGTCTCGGATTTCGGGCCGGATGGTATGATACCCACGGCAAGTTAGCCGATAGATCGCGCGCTCAGGCCCGTGTCTAACGGCGCTTACGTTGAAGCAGAGCTAGCGAGGTGCTTCACGCCACCGAGTACCGGATGACGGAACACAAGTGCGACAGAACCGGCCAGATGCCTTCCAAAGCCTTCATGCGGTGGACTCCGGAACAGGGTAAGCGCTGTTCTCAGGCCACGGCCTTAAGCTCGGAAGCTTGGATGTAGGCCCAGGGCAGCAGGTCGTCGATCTGGCTATTGGGATGGCCGTTGACAATGCTGGTGAGGACATCGGCGAGATAGCCGAGCGGCTCGACACCATTGAGTTTGGAGGTTTCGATCAGCGACGCAACGGCTGCCCAGTGTTCGGCACCGCCATCGGAGCCTGCAAAGAGGTCGTTCTTCCGGTTGAGCGCGAAGACTGATTCATTATGCACCTCATTTTCAAATGGCGGAAAACAGCGATTCCTGGTTGTCGTCGT
>NZ_JBVVQJ010000020.1:0-60246 GCF_055811475.1 Mesorhizobium sp. WSM4829
ACACGATCGATCATCCGAATCATCTCCCTCTCTTCCTTGCCCACGGAATCACCAATCCGATTCTGTGCAAAGCCCTCCTTGTGGGAGAAGGTGGATCGGCGCGCAGCGCCGAGACGGATGAGGGGTGCTGGAAGAAATGAGGCGTGGGCGTTCCCTGGAACACCCCTCATCCGGCCGCTTCGCGGCCACCTTCTCCCACAAGGGGAGAAGGGAGAACCGCGCTTGCCTTCTTACCTCAGCTGCTGACCTTGATGTCATTATCCGCGCACCAGGTCTTCAACGCTTCTTCCGTGGCTTTTTGCTCGAAGTCGTACCATCGATCAACGGCGCCCCTGTGCTCCAAAAGATCCTTGAAGCGGGCATAGGCACCCGCCCGGCTGAAGATCTCCCGAACCTTGTCGAAATCGTCGGGCAGGTGGTGGCGCGCGAAGGACAGCACCAGCGGTTTGCCGAGATCGAGTTCCCGCTTGTCCGGGATGGGGATGTATCTCTCGCTGTCCTCGACGTCGTCAGGCAGTTCTTCAACATCGTCCGCCCAGTCGGAATGCCAGTAGATCTTGCCTGTCTCCTTGCACAGATAGGCCTGATTTTCGCCGGCTCCGCCGGAACTCACGAATTCGAACGCATCCAGAAGCTCGCTGAAATTGACTGCCATTGCCATCTCGCTGCGCATGAGCCTGTCGTCGCCGTGTACAACCCTATCTAATCGGGCGCGAACGTGGGAGTTCCCACAGTCTCAGATTGTTTGCGCCGCGCTCGCAATCATTTAGCGGCGTGACAGACGACGAGAAACCTTGCCGAAGTCGCTTCAGGTGACCGGTGGGTACAGCGTGTCGATGATCATGCGCGCGTCATGGCGTGAATCGAGCATGCCATAGGTGTTGCGCCACTGGCCGGCGAGGCGCGTCTCGACGAAGGCGTCGGCGATCCGCCCTGCCCCCAGCCTGCGAAGCTCCGCCGCCGCCGCCGACAGCGCCAGTTGCTCGGTGAGCAGACGCGCCGAGCCCTCGTCGGTTGCCGCGACCTGCATGGCTGCCTTGAGCACACCGACGGTGCCGCGCCCGCCGGCACCGAGATCGCGATCGATGCCGGCCAGCACCTCCTCGAACAGGCCGGGTGCACGCCCCAGCACGCGCAGCACGTCGAGCGCCATGACGTTGCCGGATCCCTCCCAGATCGCGTTGACCGGAGCTTCGCGATAGTAGCGGGCGAGCGGCGCCTCCTCGACATAGCCATTGCCGCCGAGGCACTCCATCGCCTCATAGAGCAGCGGCGGTGCGATCTTGCAGACCCAGTATTTGACGACCGGCGTCATGGCGCGCGCAAAAGCCGCCTCGCCGCGATCGCCGGCCGCCTCGTCGAAAGAGCGCGCCAGTCGGAATGACAGCGCGGTGGCGGCGGCGACGTCGAGCGCCATGTCGGCCAGCACGCGCTGCATCAGCGGCTGCTCGATCAGATTGGTTCCAAACACCTGGCGGTGACGGGTGTGGTGGACGGCTTCGGCCAGCCCGGCTCGCATGATCGCCGACGAGGCGATCGCGCAGTCGAGCCGGGTCAGCGTCACCATATCCATGATCGTCTTGACGCCTGCCCCGGGCTCGCCGACCATCTCGCCGATGGCATTGACGAACTCGACTTCGGACGAGGCGTTGGAGCGGTTGCCAAGCTTGTCCTTCAGCCGCTGGAAGCGAAAGCCGTTGCCCGAGCCATCGCCGAGAATACGCGGAACGAGAAAGCACGAAAGTCCTTCCGGCGCCTGTCCAAGCACCAGGAACGCATCCGACATCGGCGCCGACATGAACCATTTGTGGCCGGTCAGCCGATAGAAGCTGCTGCCGGCGCGCTCGGCCCTGGTGACATTGGCGCGGACGTCGGTGCCGCCCTGCTTCTCGGTCATGCCCATGCCGAGCGTTAGCCCGGCCTTTTCGACCGGTGGCTTCTGGCTCTGGTCGTATTTGCGTGTCGTCACCCGCGGCGCCCATTCGCGAAACAGTTTTGGGCTTGCCATCAGCGCTGCCAGCGAGGCGCTGGTCATGGTGATGGGACAGAGATGCCCGGTTTCGAGCTGCGCCGTCAGGTAGAAACGGGCGGCCCGCACCTGATGACGGCGGCCGATCTCGGCATCGCCATTTTCCCAGACCGACGAATGCAGCCCATTCGCCACCGACCGGCGCATCAGCGCATGATAGGCTGGATGGAACTCGACCAGATCGATGCGCCGGCCCTGGCGGTCGTGGGTCCTGAGCTTCGGCGTCTCGACATTGGCGAGGCGAGCCAATTCCTGCGCCTCCTGCGTCAGCACGAAACGGCCAAGCCCATCGATATCCTTGCGCACGGGATCGGAAAAACGCTCGGCAAGCTGGATCAGCAACGGATCGCCTCGCCAGGCGTTGCCGCCTGCCAGCGGCGGCGGCTGGTTCGTCACGTCGTCGGTCACACACTGTCCTTATCATCACAAGGCCACGAATCCGAAGCCATCAGCTAGATATATCCCAAGCGTTGCTGCGCGCGCGACGAAAATACCGGGGAGAAAGGCCGCAATCCAAAGCTGGTGCTTGCAGCCAAAGGTCCTCCACCCTATAGCAGCGCCTTGAGATGACCGACGCTTCGTCCCTGCCACTCTATCCCCACCGCCATCTTCTGGGCATCCGCGATCTTTCCCCCGCCGACATCGAGCTTTTGCTGGACAGGGCGGACCGGTCGGTCGCGATCTCGCGGCAGTCGGAGAAGAAGGCCTCGACGCTGCGTGGCCGCACCCAGATCAATCTGTTCTACGAAGCTTCGACCCGTACCCAATCGTCGTTCGAACTGGCCGGAAAACGGCTCGGCGCCGACGTCATGAACATGTCGGTGGCCAGTTCTTCGGTGAAGAAGGGCGAGACGCTGATCGACACGGCGATGACGCTGAACGCCATGCATCCCGACATCCTGATCATCCGCCACCAGTCGGCGGGTGCCGCCGCGCTGCTGGCGCAAAAGGTCGGCTGCTCGGTGATCAATGCCGGCGACGGCGCCCATGAGCACCCGACGCAGGCGCTGCTCGACGCGCTGACCATCCGTCGCGCCAGGGGCCCGCTGTCGAAGCTGATCGTGGCGATCTGCGGCGACATCCTGCATTCGCGCGTTGCGCGTTCCAACATCATGCTGCTCAATGCGCTCGGCGCGCAGGTGCGCGTCGTGGCGCCGTCGACGCTTTTGCCCGCCGGCATCGAGAAAATGGGCGTGATCGTCACCCGTTCGATGGCCGAAGGGCTCAAGGACGCGGATGTGGTGATGATGCTGCGGCTGCAGCGCGAGCGCATGGAAGGCGCCTTCGTGCCTTCGGTGCGTGAGTATTTCCACTATTTCGGCCTAGACGCCGAGAAGCTGAAGGCGGCCAAGGACGGCGCTCTGGTCATGCATCCCGGCCCGATGAACCGCGGCGTTGAGATCGCTTCGGAAATCGCCGACGGTCCGCAGAGCGTCATCCAGGAACAGGTGGAGATGGGTGTTGCCGTGCGCATGGCGGTGATGGAAGCGCTGCTCGATCCCCGCCGCAATTATGAGGGCCGCGGCGCATGAGCACAACGGTGTTCGGCCGGGCCCGCATCGTCGATCCGTCGCGCGGCATTGACGAGGTCGGCTCTGTCATTGTCGAGGGCCGCAAGATCGTCGCTGCCGGCAAGGCGGCCTTGAACCAGGGCGCTCCGCAAGATGCTAACGTCATCGACTGCGCCGGCAAGGCAATCATTCCCGGCCTGATCGATGCGCGCGTCTTCATCGGCGAACCGGGCGGCGAACACCGCGAGACCATCGCTTCGGCCAGCGTGGCGGCGGCGGCCGGCGGCGTCACTTCCATCGTCATGATGCCCGACACCGACCCGGTGATCGACAATGTCGCGCTGGTCGAATTCGTGCTGCGCACCGCCAAGGACACGGCCATCGTCAACATCTTTCCGGCGGCGGCGATCACCAAGGGGCTCGAAGGCCGCGAGATGACCGAATTCGGCCTGCTGCGCGAGGCCGGCGCGATCGCCTTCACCGACGGGCGGCACACCATAGCAAGCGCACTGGTGATGCGCCGCGCGCTGACCTATGCGCGCGATTTCGGCGGCGTGATCGCGCATGAAACCCAGGACGCCGAACTCGCTTCGTCAGGCGTCATGAACGAAGGCCTCTATGCCAGCTGGCTCGGCCTTGCCGGCATTCCGCGCGAGGCCGAGTCCATTCCGCTGGAGCGCGACCTTGCGCTGGCGCGGCTGACTGGCGGCGCCTATCACGCGGCCAAGATTTCGACTGCGATGGCGGCAAACGCGGTAACGAGGGCCAAGGCCGACGGCGCCAAAGTCACAGCAGGCGTCTCGATCCACAATCTGTCGCTCAACGAGAACGATGTCGGCGAATACCGCACCTTCTTCCGGCTGACGCCGCCGTTGCGCGCCGAGGAGGACCGGCTGGCGATGATCGAGGCGGTCAAGGACGGCACCATCGACATCATCGTATCCTCGCACGACCCGCAGGACGTCGACACCAAGCGGCTGCCTTTCGCCGACGCCGCGGCCGGTGCCATCGGACTGGAAACGCTGCTCGGCGCGGCGCTGCGGCTCTACCACAATGGCGATATGGCGCTGCTCAGGTTGGTTGAGACGTTGTCCACTGCGCCGGCAAGACTGTTCGGCCTGCCCGGCGGCACGCTGAAGCCGGGTGCGGTCGCCGACCTTGCGCTGGTCGATCTCGACGAGCCATGGATCGTCAGCGAAAGCGGCATCCGTTCGCGCTCGAAAAACACCTGTTTCGAAGGCGCTCGGCTGCAGGGCAAGGTCTTGCAAACGATGGTGGCGGGCCGCACAGTGTTTTCAGCCTAATGCATGTCGCGCAAAAGCATGCCCTCGGACCTGACCCGAGGGTGCGCAGCGGTTTTGCGATTACGACATGCATAAGAGAACAACCTAAAACGCGTCGCATGAGGCCGGTCAAACGCGACGCGCTTTAGGGCATATCCGGGGGAACAATGGCTTACGGCATCGTCTTGGCGCTGGTGTTCGGCTATCTGCTCGGCTCGATCCCGTTCGGCCTCCTGATCACCCGTGCCGCTGGCCTTGGCGACGTCCGCAACATCGGCTCCGGCAATATCGGCGCCACCAATGTGCTGCGCACCGGCAACAAGGGCCTGGCTGCCGCCACGCTGCTGCTCGACGCGCTGAAAGGCACGGCGGCGGTTCTGATCGCCGGTTACTTTGCCCCGGAGCTCGGGCTCTGGGCCGGCCTCGGCGCCTTTTTCGGCCATCTCTTCCCGGTCTGGCTCGGTTTAAAGGGCGGCAAGGGGGTCGCCACCTATCTCGGCGTGCTGATCGCTCTTGCCTGGCAGGTGGCGCTGATCTTTGCCGTCGTCTGGCTGGCCATGGCTTTCCTGTTCCGCTACTCCTCGCTGGCGGCGCTGACGGCAGCAATCGTCGTGCCGACCGCGCTCTATGTCCTCAGCACGCCCGAGATTGCCGGGCTGTTCGCGCTAATGAGCCTGATCGTCATCATAAAACACCGGGCCAACATTACCCGGCTGCTGGCCGGCACCGAGAACAAGATCGGAGCCAGGGAGTGAGCCAGCGCGCCGCCGGGACGCGGCTCAGCGACCGGCAGCGGTTGAGCTGGCTTCGTTTGATCCGCACGCCGAATGTCGGTGCGGCCACCTTTCGCGACCTGATCAACCGTTTTGGCTCGGCCGAGACGGCGCTCGAGATGCTGCCCGAGCTGATGGTTTCGGGCGGCGCCAGAAAGGCCGTCCGCATCCCGACGGTGGCCGAGGCCGAGGCGGAACTGGAGACCGCACGGCGCGCCGGCGCCCGCTTCGTCGGCATTGGCGAGGCCGACTATCCGCCGCTGATGAGAAGCATGGACCATCCGCCGCCGCTGCTCGCGGTCAAGGGCGAAGGTGCGGTGTTCCGGCTGCCGGCGGTCGCCATAGTCGGCGCCCGCAACGCCTCGCTGGCCGGCATCAAGATGGCGCGGACGCTCGCCGCCGAACTCGGCCGCGACGGCTTCGGCATCGTCTCCGGCCTGGCGCGCGGCATCGACACGGCAGCACATCAGGGCAGCCTTGCGTCAGGCACGATCGGTGTGCTGGCCGGCGGCCTCGACCTGCCCTACCCGCCCGAAAATGCCGCATTGTGCAACGAGATTGCCGAGCGCGGCGGTGCCATCATTTCAGAGATGCCGTTCGGCTGGCAGCCGCGCGCCCAGGATTTTCCACGCCGCAACCGCCTTGTCGCCGGTGCGGCATTGGGGCTGGTCGTGGTCGAGGCGGCGCTGCGCTCCGGCTCGCTGATCAGCGCCAGGCTTGCCGGCGAGATGGGCCGGCTGGTCTTCGCCGTCCCCGGCTCGCCGCTCGATCCGCGCGCCGCCGGCGCCAACGCCTTGCTCAAGGACGGCGCCACCCTGGTCACCGAGGCATCGGACATTACCGGTGCGATCGCGCCGCTGGTCGGCAAACTGGCGCCAAGGACGCCGCTGCTCGAAGAGCCGCCCGACTTTTCGGCAACGCCGCCACCCGGCGAAGGCGACCGCGCCCGCGTCATCGAAGCGCTCGGCCCAACGCCGGTGGCGATCGACGAAATCATCCGCCACACCGGCCTGCATCCCGCCCAGGTTTTCATGGTGCTGCTGGAACTCGACCTAGCCGGCCGGCTGGAGCGCCACGCCGGCGGCAATGTCTCGCTGGTGTGATCGAGACGATTCCTGAGAGAACCTGGCTCGACGCCGCTGGAAAACCCAAGGCGTCACGAAGCATCTCGCTTTAGATCGGGAACAGGAACGCTAACCTGTTGATTTTCAGGGAAAAAATGGTGAGCGCGCAGGGATTCGAACCCTGGACCTACTGATTAAAAGTTCATTTTCGCCCATTTCGGCAAGCCCTTGCTTTCGTTTGATATTATGCCGTGTCCGCACATAAGTTGTTGATTCAAAAGGGACACTCTTTGACAAATCAGGACACTGTGAGACAATCACCGCACATGAACAACCGTCGATGTGACGGACACAGTGCGGACACAGGAGCCTGCCGTGAAACTCTCGGACGCCACCATCAAGTCGCTGGAGAAACCCGCCAGCGGGAACAAGATCACCTATGACGACGACATAAAAGGGTTCGGCATCCGGGTCACTGCCGCCGGCGCCAAGGCGTTCATCCTGAATTATCGCACCCGCTCCGGCCTGGAGCGCCGCTACACGATCGGCTCATTCTCTGACTGGAAGTGTGCGGCGGCACGGGAGGAAGCGAAAGATCTGAAAAGGCGCATCGACGTGGGCTTCGACCCAATGGGCGAGCTTAAGTCGGCAAGGGACGCGAAGACGGTTGCCGACTTATGCGACCGCTTCGAAAAGGAGCACCTCACCAAGAAGCGGGATTCGACCTCTCGCGATTACAAGGCGCTGATCAAGAACCACATCCTGCCGGCCCTCAAAAACAAGAAGGTGGCCGAGGTGGAGTTCACGGACATCGACGGCCTGCACCGGAAGATTTCGAAGCATGCGCCCTATCTGGCCAACAGAACGGTCGCCGTTCTCTCAAAGATGTTTGGGCTCGCCATCAAGTGGAAGTGGCGCACTGACAACCCTGCCAAGGGGATCGAGCGAAACGACGAGCAGAAGCGCCACCGCTATCTGTCCCCGGCCGAACTTGCGAAGCTGACAGAGGCACTGATCGCGCTTGAGGATCAACAGGCAGCGAACATCTTCCGACTCCTGCTGCTCACCGGCTCGCGCCGTGGCGAGGTACAGGCGGCGAAATGGGAACAGTTCGATCTTGCTGCTGGCGTCTGGACGAAGCCGGGATCAACCACGAAACAGAAGACCATGCACCGGGTACCCCTGTCGGCCCCTGCCCGGCTCTTGCTCAAAGATCTTCGGGACAAGGCCAAGCCGGATGCGATCTACGTATTCCCTGGCCGTGGCGCTGATCACCGCGTCGAGATCAAGAACGAATGGCGGGAAGTCTGCATCGCCGCCGGCATCGTGGAAACCGAGATCTCCGGTGAAAAGGTGTTGGTGAAGCCATCAGCCCGGATTCACGACCTTCGCCACACCTATGCCTCTGTGCTGGCCAGCGCTGGCCTTTCCCTGCCTATCATCGGCGCACTGCTAGGACACTCACAGCCGGCCACCACGGCCCGCTACAGCCATTTGATGGATGACCCTCTGCGACAGGCCACCGAGCGCGCCGGATCGATCGTAATGGCCAAGGACAAGGGCGCCGAAGTCGTCGAACTGCATGGTGGCGCAAATGTCTGAATGGGTACCATTCAAACGAGCTGCCGACATTGTACGCGAACGGCGCAAATTGGCGTCGCTTCGTGAGGCCGAGGACCTGCTTGAAGAAGCCGTGAGGTTTGGCGACGTCGAAGTGCACGGCTCTATCAGAAACAACAACAGCCTTAGGAGGACGGTGATGGCGCTAGACTATGTGCCCGACCTTGGCCCCGAAAGCTACAACCGCCATGTCCGCGACTTCCGCAAAATCGAGCTTGGTTCGCTGAACCACTGGCTGCAGAGTTTCCCAGGTGGCCAAGTGGCGGTGGCGAAGTCTGCCCGGCTCAACCATCGACATCCTATGGAGAGAGAAGCGGCCAAAGCCGTGCTGCGCACATTGTCAGAGAACAGTCTGAGAGGCAAAAGATTGGCCCTTCTGGACGAAGTGAATCAGGCGCTCAAAGCAGAAGGTAAGCCACCGGTGAGCAAGGACACGCTGAGGCGGGCCATCGAGGAGATTTGACGCAGAACCTTCTGCGCCTTCTGCCCCCTCTTATGCGCTGAAAATATCGTCAGATTGGGTGTCGTTCCATCACTTTGGAAGGACACCAAATGACAAAGATCCTCGATGAATATCTCACCCGCGACCAGCTTGCGGCTGAGCTTAACGTAACCTCCCGGACCCTATGCCGCTGGCAGGAAATGCCGGATGGGATTCCTCACGTCCAGGTCGGTGGCCGCATCCTTTACCGGATCGCCAGCATCAAGGCATGGCTGGAATCTCGCGAACGCACTCCAAACAAGCGGAGGGCGGCATGACGACCACCGACCAGAAAACGAGCGATGCCGTTGCCTTTGCTGGAGAATGGTATTCGCAGACCAGCCGCGAACAGATCGCCCAGCCAATCGTTCCCTTGTTGAGGCGCAAATTCGGCTTGACGGTCAACGAAGCCGTCGAGGCTGTTCGCATCGCCTCCGTTCTGAGGGGTCAGCGCGCAGCATGAGGGCATCAGAAAAGCGAAAGCCGGCCGCGTATCTGGCGCGAACCGGCCTTCAGGAAATGTCACGCTTGGCGGCTGATGACGTTTTGGAAAATAACCATAATCCGGTTTATTTTCAAGCAAAACGATTGCAGTCCCGATTTGACCTGTCGTGGCCTCTGGCCAGTGTCGTGGCTGATCTTGCCTACGGGCGGGCGCCCGCATGAATGAACCCATTCCTGGCCCTGTTATCGCCGCCGTCCGCGTGGCGCGTGCATGCCTGCTCGACGCGCAGTTCCGCTTGGACGACCGCGGCTATTCCTGCCGGCTTCTGGACGGCCTCCAAGACGGCGCCGCGACCCTCCTCGCCGAGTGGGCGGGCAGGGAGAGGCCGAACCCGGCGCCAGACGTGCCGGCCTGGATCGCAGACGCGGCGGCCTCTTGGCGCAACGAGCGAGACAGGAGATCGAGGCGATGAGCGATCTCCGACCTGATCCCGTGGACGATGCCGCGATTTGGGCAACAGCGCATTGGTGGACAGCGGCGCGGCCGCTGCTGCCGGTGCTCGTGCGCAAATTCAAGATTTCAAAAGACGAGGCGATGCAGGCCATTCGCGCGGCCTCCGATGCAATTGCGAGGCGGCCTTCATGATGGACGCAGTAAACGGATGGGACCGGGACGAGCTACCGGCCTGGGAAACGAAACCTCGCCCGCCTTCCTTCACCGACGAGGCGCTGGCAATGCGATTTGCGGAGCACCATGCGGACAATCTGCGGTTCGTCGCAGCCTGGGGCAAGTGGCTTAACTGGGTTGGCACGCACTGGCGGCTCGACGACACGCTTCTTGCCTTCGATCTCGCCCGGGCGGTTTGCCGTGAGGCGGCTGCCGAGTGCAACAAGGAAAAGATCGCCGCCGTCCTGGCCAGCGCGAAAACCGTTGCGGCGGTCGAACGGCTGGCAAAGGCCGACCGCAGGCTGGCCGCGACCGTCGACCAGTGGGATACGGACCCTTGGCTGCTCAACACACCCGGCGGTGTCATTGACCTCAAGACAGGCAGGGCCAGCCCGCACGATCCCGATCTCCATCTGACGAAGATGGCAGCGGTTGCTCCGGGCGGCTCGTGTCCGACCTGGCTTGCCTTCCTCGATCGCGTGACGGCCGGCGACAAGGAATTGCAGGCTTTCATGCAGCGCATGTTCGGCTATGCCCTGACAGGCGACACTTCGGCACATGCGCTGTTCTTCCTGTTTGGGACGGGCGCCAACGGCAAGAGCGTCGCTATCGACACCATTGCCGGAATACTGGCCGACTATCACCGCACTGCCCCTATCGAAACCTTCACGGCCTCGACGACGGAACGGCATCCAACCGAACTTGCCAGCCTTCGCGGATCTCGCCTCGTTTCAGCGGTCGAAACAGAGGAAGGGAGACGTTGGGCGGAAAGCAGGATCAAGGCCCTCACCGGCGGCGACAAGATAGCCGCGCGCTTTATGCGACAGGACTATTTCGAGTTCGCGCCGCAGTTCAAGCTGATCATCGCGGGCAACCACAAGCCCGGCCTTCGCTCCGTCGACGAGGCCATTCGCCGCCGCTTCCACCTTGTGCCCTTCACCGTCACGATCCCGCCCGAGGAACGAGACCTGAACCTACGGGACAAGCTGAAAGCCGAGTGGCCGGGAATCCTGCAATGGTTGATTGATGGCTGTCTGTCGTGGCAGCAGATCGGCCTGTGCCCGCCCAAAGCGGTTGTCGACGCCACCGCGGCTTATCTGGATGCAGAGGACGCTCTTTCCGCATGGGTTGACGAGTGCTGCCAACGCGACGCTAACGCGTGGACGCCTTCGAACGATCTGTTTGCATCATGGAAGGCATGGGCCGACCAGCAAAGCGAATTCGCGGGTTCGGCAAAGCGCTTCACTCAAAACCTGGAGACACGAGGTTTCAATATGCTGCGCAAGCACAATGGCCGAGGTTTCCAAGGCATTGCTATCGACCGTTCCGATGAACCGCAGTCCCATTGGAGCGACCGATAATGGCGAGCGTGACAGATGTGACGGCAAATCCGGTTATCACCGTTATGCGCGCGCGCGCGACGCCTATAAGCAGAGCAAGCGTCATAAGTGTCACGGAACCCACTTTCCATCTTCATTGCAGCCGGATGTTTTTCTGCCGGCCCGTTCATCCCCTGCCCTCTTTTTGCTCCTCCAGCGCGCCCTCTGAAAAGATATGAAACTGATGTGTTATCAGTAGACAATACACGACAAGTACTTTGATTTAGTTTGCTTTTACGTCATTTCAATCCGATTGTGTCCGCACAGTGTCCAGCATTGAGGCAGAGAATTGGCCCTAGACGCAGCAGAGATGGAAGGCGAATCCCCCGCGAAAGGTGGCGGAAAGGTGCGGCTTAAAACGCTGGACGATCTGGACCGGCGCACGACCGCGGCCCGCGTGGTGTTCGAACTGCGTGACAGCCTGGCGGCCGATCTTGGCGGCAAGCCCAATCTCAGCGTCATGAAGCTGGAGCTAATCGACAACGTGGCCTGTCTCGGCGCCATGCTGAAGGATGCCGCTGCCAACTATCTCGAAGGCAAGCCTATCGACATCAACGAGTTCATGAGCTTGACCAATGCCCAGCGGCGGCTCCTGGCCGATCTGGGCCTTGAGCGCCGGGCACTGAAAGACATCACACCATCGCTGCGTGACTACGCCGCCACCCAATATGCAGGGGCGGCATCGTGAGCCTCGAAAACATCACCATCGACAGGGCGTTGCGCGATCCGAACTTGCTTGGCGCTGCACTCGGCACGTCGCCAACATGGGACACTTGGATTGCGGTCCTTCGCGCCGCCTTCGCCCTTCCCATGACTGAATCCGACCTTGCCACGTTCAAGCAGGTTGCCGGGGCCAGGGACGTGCCCGAGAAGCGCGTCCGCGAGCTTTGGGCGATCGTAGGCAGGCGAAGCGGCAAATCGCGCATGGCCGCCGCTACAGCCGCCTACATGGCAGCGTTCGGCATTGACCATTCGAAGCTTAGCCCCGGCGAAGTGGGCACGGTCCTGGTGTTAGCCGCCTCAAAGGCGCAGGCGAACGCTGTCTTTCGCTACATTCTTGCCTTCTTCGAGAGCAGCCCGATCCTCTCCGGCCTGATCGAGACCACGACGAGCGACGAGATCCGGCTTGCCGGCAACATCGCCATCGCTGTGCATTCGAGCAGCTACCGGACAGTCAGAGGCCGGAGCCTGGTGGCGTGCATTTTTGACGAGGTGGCGTTTTGGAGGGATGAAAGCAGCAGCGCGCCCGACGTCGAAACCTTCAGAGCCGTCATCCCGGCGTTGTCCACGACGGGCGGCCTGTTGGTCGGCATCAGCAGCCCGTATCGGCAAGCTGGCCTACTCTACAGCAAGTTTCAGGATGGCTATGGGCAGAACGTCGCCAATGTCCTCGTCGTCAAGGCGCCAACAGCCACGTTCAATCCGACCATCGATCACACAATCATCGAACAGGCGCACCGGGAAGACCCGGAAAGCGCGTCTGCCGAATGGGATGCCGAGTTTCGAGGCGACTTGTCGAACTATATCGACCGTCGCGTTGTCGAGGCGTGCATCGAGCCCGGAGTTTTCGAGCGCGGCTACGTTCGCGACTACCGCTACACCGCCTTTTGTGACCCGAGTTCAGGTGCAAGCGACAGCATGACGCTGGCGATCAGTCACCGCGAGGGCGCCCGGGCTGTCCTGGACTGTCTGCGCGAGGTCAAGGCGCCATTCAGCCCGACCGATGTTGTCGACGAATTTAGCAAGGTGCTGCGGATGTACCAATGCACTTCCGTGAAGGGCGATGCATATGCCGTCGGCTGGGTGAAGGAAGCATTCGACAAGGTCGGCATCCGCTATGTGCCTTCCGAGCGCAACCGGAGCGAGCTCTATTTGGACGCGTTGCCCGCACTGATGGGCCGCTCTGCCGTCCTGCTCGATAACCCGCGCCTAGTCGGCCAGATTTCCCAGCTTGAGCGCCGCACGATGCGTTCCGGGCGCGATGCGGTCGACCACATGCGCGGTATGTCCGACGATCTCGCCAACGCCGCACTAGGTGCCATCGTCAATGCGCCGAACGCGGGAGCCGCCAAGCGGACCTACTACTACGGCCCGCGCCCTCAACCGACCTTTTCCGATCCACTCGCCGACTACCGATAAAGGAGATCGCCATGTCCGGAAAGAGCACCAACTCAGCGCCCGCCAACGCGAGAAAGTTGCGCGCCGCCCAGAAAGCCGCCGTTGCCAAGGCGAAGGCTCGCACCGCGAAAGGAGCCCGGAAATGACCACGATTGGCGATGTATTCGGGCCTGATGGCCGCGAGCGTTCGAACCCGTTTGTTCGCGGCGAAGACGGCAAGATCAAGAGCCTGTCGGCGATCACCGCGATTGCCCGCGAGAATCCGCGCCGGGCGATCGAGCTGTGCAAGGCCGCCGGTGAAAATCTGGACGCCTGGTTCCCGACCAACCCGAAATGAGGAAAAGACCGATGGCAACTATGCAACTTTCTACGCACTCTGAAGCACTTCACGCCGCCCGCACCTCCGGCGAGTACGCCGCGGTGATTTCCGCGCTCGACAGCGACCTCAACGCGGCCATCACTCGCAAGGCCGAACTGGAGAAGGCCGAAGACAAGGCGATTTTCGGCGATGGCAACCTTGCCGAGGTTCGCGCGTCGATCGCGGACTGCAATGCTGAGATCGAACTCATCGAGAAGGCCATCGAGGGCGCGGAAACACGCCGCGCCAAGGCTGCTCAAGACGAGGCCGCAATCGATATCGAGGCGCTTGGCAAGGATGCGAAAGCCAAGGCCGCCGACCTCTCGAAGCGTTGGAAAAAGGTTTATGGCCTCATCGAGCAGGCCCGGGCCGAACTGTTCGAGTGCGATGCTCTCAGGCGGTCCTTGATCGGCACCGATGGCGAGTTTGAGAAGGCCAGACGCCCTGATCTGCGCATCAACCTCACAACCCTTCGCCGTGAGGCGATGGCCGGCCCGCGGGCGTCTATCCCGGCACGACTGAGCCGCCCTGCAATCCAGGCTGACACGCTGCTGTTGTCGTTTCTAAGCCTCGGCGGACCACTCGACGGCCGAGCCGGCGTTCGCGCTCAAATCAAGGGTGTCACGTCCAACGCCGACTATCGGCACCAAGCTGGAGATTGATCGATGCAGGCCTATGGCTTCCAGTTCTGCGGCAACTGCCTTGGCGCCGTCATTCCGAACGGCAGCGATGTCGAGGTCGATCCCACGCTGGAGATTCGGCCGCTGGATGTGGTTGCCGTGCTACTCGATCCCGATGCAGGCGGGGCCTTTGCCGGGTTCATCAACGGCATGGGCGCCGGCGGCTTCCTTGGCGTCTGCAAAATCTACCTCGGCTCGCACGTCTCGCGACATGGTGAGACCGTCCACCTAGTCGCGCAGCTCAACCCGCCGGTGATTTCGCCGATCCCAGCAAGCGCGATCAAGGCAATGCACCGATGCGCCGAAACCGGAATCCTCGCTAACAAGGCCGCCTTCACAGATGAGGATCTGGCGGCATTTGAACTGCTGGTTCCGTTCGTCACCGCAGCCGAAGCACGAGCCCCGATCAATCCTGCCTGGCAGCCCAAGGAGTACCAGCAATGACGGTGCATCCGCTCCAGCTTGTGGGAGGTATGACCATTTCGGCCATTCCGGACATGGCCAAAGTCGTCTTCAGCCATGGCCTCACCAGCACTTTCAGGGATGGTTTCATCCCAATGGTGCGGAATTTTCGCACCTTCAAGCTGGCCGCTCAGGAAGTGAAGGACGCGGGCACGGCACTTGATATGGTGCTCGATAGCCGGGCAATGGCCATCTACGACATCACGGACGATTTCGGGCGCCACACAGCGTTCGAACGAGGCCTGTCCTCGCTCTCAACCCGGTTCGGCATCGTCTCGCTTATGGCGCCCTGGAATGCGGCCCTGAAGCAGTTCTCCGGCCTGATCACCATGACGAACATCATGCGCGCCTCTCAGCGCGTCGCCGAAGGTAAAGGCACCGCGAGGGACATCCGCAATCTCGCATCCTCGGGCATCGATGCCGATCTCGCCGGCCGCATCGTCAAACAGTATGCCGAACACGGTGACGAACAGAACGGCATCCTGTTCGCCAAGGCCGGTGACTGGACCGATGAAGGCGCTCGTGACGCCTTCAGGACTGCTGTGGTGCGCGAAGTCGACCGCACCATCGTCACCCCGGGGCAAGATCGCCCGCTCTGGATGAGCACCGAACTTGGAAAGACCGTGGGCCAGTTCAAGTCATTTTCGATCTCGAGCATGCAGAAGACGATGCTCGCAGGCTTCCAGCAGCGGGATGCAGCAACCCTTAATGGCGTGGTGCTCTCGCTCGGCTTGGGCGCCGTGACCTATTGGGCAAAGGAAACGATCGCCGGTCGCGAGACTTCCGAAGATCCAAAGGTTTGGGCTGTCGAGGCGCTGGACTGGTCAGGCCTCACCGGCTGGCTGATGGATGCCAATGGTGGCATTGAGAAGGCCACGCGGGGCACCCTGGGCCTGTCGATGATCACCGGCAAGCCGATTTCCAGATATGCGACCCGGAACGCTCCTGGCGCTCTGCTCGGCCCGACACTCGACGCCGCGTCCGACATCTTCCAGGCAACGGGCGCGCTTGCCGCGGGCGACTTCAAGCAGAGTGACCTTCACACCGTCCGCCAGTTGATCCCGACGCAAAACCTTTTCTGGCTACGCACGCTGTTCGACAGGGTGGAGGCTGCCACCGGCGACGCCTTGGGCCTCCCAGACACTGCACAGGCAAAAAGATAGGGAGCCATTTCATGGCCCGACCAGCTACCGCTGCGGTGAGACTCCTGACGGGAGAGCGTGAGCCTGTCCGCCTTGCCACGACCGGCCCGATCTGGGTCGAAGCCGGCGGCTTGCTGACGATCGATGGCGTCGTGACAGCCGTTGGCGATCGCGTGCTTGTGAAGGATCAGACCGACGCGACGCAGAACGGCATCTATACCGTAAGCGAAGGCGAATGGTTCCGTGCCGCCGATGCCCGCACCGCCCGCACCCTGCAGAAGGGCACGACGGTTCGCGCCCAGATTGGGGCGGTCAATGCCGACCGGATGTTTATATTTGCGACCGATGAGCCGGTGATTGGCAATGACGATATTTCCGTTACCTTCGATGCGACGGACCATTCCAGCTACGTCACGCTGACCGGCCCGCAGACTCTCACCGACAAGACGCTGACCAGCCCGACCGTTAATGGCGGTACGATTGCATCCGCCACGCTGACCCTGAAGCAGGGCGCAGCTCCTACCCCGACCGCTGAAGGTGATATCCAGTGGGATCCTGACGACAATCGAATAGTGGTTGGCGATGGCGCAGCCCAAGCTGTTTTTGCCAAGGGACCGGCGACGACCGTTGACAACACTGTCCCGCGCTTTGACGGCACAAAGGGCGCAACCCAGACTTCGGGCGCCACGATCGATGACAGCGACAAGGTAACCGCTTCAGGCGGCTTTTATGTCGGCTCGGCTCGTGTCGGCGGCACTCCTGATGCAGTTATGGAGGATCAGAAGTCGTCCGGGACAGGAGGCGGAACGCCGGTCGCCACGACATGGACAACGCATGCTCTCAACACCGAAGTTCGCGACCCGTCAGGCCTCGTGTCGATCTCCTCCGACCAGTTCACACCGACCGTTGATGGTTGGGTCGAATGGGAGATTAGATCCTATACCGTCGGCAGTTTCGGCTCACGCCTGCAAAACATCACCGATGGCACGACCGCCGGGATGGGTATGCTGGGTAACGGAAACAACGGGCCAAGCTCAGGTGCGACATCGACAGGCAGTGCGGCGGTCGTCGCCAGCAAGGCCTTTGCGATCCAATACTACGCCTCGGTCGCCGTCGCGAACGGCCTTGGCCTGGCTCTTTCGCAGGGAACAGAAGTCTACGCCCGGGTGAAATTCTGGAGGACGACATGAAATACGCTCGCATCATTGACGGCGTGGTGGATTCGATTTCGTTCGAAGGCGGCCCAGAGCCGGGATGGACAAAGGTTCCCGACGATGTTTTCGCCGGCTTTTCATTCGATGGTAAGAAATTCACCGGCCCAGAGCCAACGCCGCCGCCTCGTAAGACAGTTCTGAAATCGCTTGTGCAGGCGAGGATAATCGACGCTGGCAAGATGCCCGATGCCTACGCCGCCTTGACGCAAAACGCGGTCTATTTCGCCCGCTGGTTTGCTCCCGATCGACCCGAGGTCTACTGCGACGACCCGGACGCCATCCTGCTCGTCACGGCTCTTGGCCTCGACCCTGACGCGATTCTCGCTCCTATCGAGGCCAGATAAAGATTCCTAGCGGGTGTGTTTCTCAAGCGGAACTTTAGTAAATCCTAATGATTGTCTGTGACCAGCGGTTACGACCTCCGTTGCCCGCTGCAGATCGGGCCGCACCCGATCGAGCCCGCGCTCTCCGCCAGAGGCGCGGGCTTTAGCTCGGTGATTTTTTTGTCGCGCGATTGGGAACAAGTGCGAGATAGGGAAGTTCGGCGTAAGGAGCTTTCCTATGGCTGACGAACAGGATAGCGCGCCGAACAACATTGATATCGTCGTTCGACGCTTGGTCAAAGAAACCGGCATCACCGAAGAACAGGCCCGAGAGCTTATCGTGTTCCTCGGGCTCCATTGGGCATCGCTGCTCCGGGAAGCTAAGGCCCTAGCTGCCAAGCGGTAGGCGGGTCTGTTCAGATTATAATCGCCGCTCGGTGAACGACTAAGGCGCCTCGCCCGCCGCGTCAAAACGCGCGTTGATCTTTCTTGTTGTCCGAGATGTCCTGAACCGTATTAGTTGTGCGGAATGTTTTTAGCCGGAGGGGGTGGTATGCCGATTTATCGAAAAGCTAAAGAAGCTGGCGTCTTCAGCGCATCCGAAGTAGCTACGCTGGGCCGTGTGTTCGACCGGCTCAAGAGGGAGGGCGACTCCGAACATTTACGTGAGGCTCTCGCGTCCCGGATCCTTGCAAATTATACGGCCGGTATCACTGACGAGGACGAGCTTGTCTCAGCGTCGAAACTGCCGTTGGGTCGTTAGACGCAACGCAAATAGGTCCTGCTTTCACCACCTTTTTTCGACCTTCGCTGGAACATAGCTTTAGTCCGGAAGTTCGGCACGTGCAGCTGTCTTTGTTCCCTCTCAAGATTGCTGCCGGTCGGGCGATGCTCCGATCAGCCCGCGCCCTCCCTCCGTGAGGCGCGGGCTTCCTCGTTCAGGGAATCGAAACGATGAAGGCCCTTCGGACGTCCAGCCGCTGGGACCGAGCAACGCAACCTCGGCAGGCGAATTAAGAGCAACCACTGCCCCGACGAACGTTCATGCAACCACCGCCATGTCTTCGCGTTTAGCCACTTCAATTCTGGAGAGCGACAAAGATGCCGGCGTTTATTCCGATTACAATCTACCTGAATAGCAGATCGATGCTGGTTGCGTCGATCCCTGATGCTGAGACGGCGCTTCAGCAACCATGGCCATTCATGGACAAGCCATCCCGACTTGAAGCAATTCGAATGATCGAGGAATGCCTGGCCGGACACTGCACCCAACAAGCCGCGTTCGATGCCTTCAAGGCGGCAGCAAGTGAACAGGGGCTTCTTAAGCGAAAGCCTCCAAGCGCAGGCCTCAGGCAATTCGACGGGGTTGCCGAAGACCTGCTGTGAGGTGATGCTGCCGCGCGACCTTAAACTGCTGACAAGCCTCCTAAACGGACTTGGTCAGCCGCACGGACCACCCGCCAAGGCGGGGCTTCCGATGCAGGCGAGTAGTCGCCGTCCAATCTACAGCGCCAGTTATCCTCGCCCTCTACCAAACATTTGAGCACCCCCAATTTACCCCTCAATGGAGGCTTCTCTGGTTCTCTCCCCTGTCTACGTGAAGGCGAACCGTCCGGGCATTCGCCACGGGGTCAGCCACGTCGAGGGAGCCGCCGAGGAACTCATGGCGTGGGACACAATGGGGCCGAGGTGGACGAAAGCGGTCCAATTATGCGTTGACGCATTGGAGGGCAGAGCGTCCCCCCAAGAGGTCCGTAAAGCCTTTGAGGCGGCGGCCAAGGAGGCGAGCGTATATCTCTCGCCTGAGTAGGAGATATCATGGCGTCCCTTTGGTTCGTCCCTCCGGTGTTCGTGAAGACTGAAACGGCAGGTGGCAGGCATGGCTGCAACAGTGCGAGGGCAGCCCTTGAGCAGCTCAAGACGTGGACCCGGAGAGGACCGCACTGGCACAAGGCGTGGACTCTCTGCCTGTCAGCACTGGAGGGCGATCCGATTGACCCTCACATGATCCGAAAGGCTTTCGTGGCTGCCGCTAAGGAGGCGGAGATGTATCTCTCGCCCGAGTAAGGGACGGCCCGACAGCCACTTGGGGGGCGACTATCGGGCCGCGGGGCCAGCGGGGGCGTTGGGGTCGCCGGCCACGCGAACTATATGCCGCTACATGCATCATTGCTAATTTAGTAAAATGGTCATGGTCCGTTCTCCTAGCCATCAAATCGGATGAGCCTAGGTTCGAATAAGTGCGTAAAATTGTAAGTACCGGCGTCGGCCGGCTTGAGTTCATTCGACCGATGATGCCCACCTTGGTAGCGAAGCCGCCCCAAGGCGATGACTGGATGCATGAAGCCAAATTCGACGGCTACCGCTCCCAAATCATCATCGACGCCGGCGGTGTGCGGATCTTCACCCGCCGCGGCCTAGACTGGACATCCAAATACCGCGATCTGGTCGAGGCAGCTAAAGGTCTCAGCGTACAGAACGCCATCATCGACGGCGAAGTCGTCGTCCTGAATGAGGCTGGCCTGTCGGACTTTGCCGCGCTGCGCAAGGCAATCACCAAGCGCCAGCACGACCTCTATTTTGTCGCGTTCGATCTGCTGCATCTCAATGGCCACGACTTGCGCGACATGGCGCTTGAGGATCGGCGGGAAATCCTGGCCGGCCTTATTGGGTCTGACAGCCGCATCCAGTTCAGTGAGACAATGCCAGGCGAGGCTGATGCGATCTATCATCTGATCGACGCGGCCGGCCTGGAGGGGATGGTATCGAAGCGTCGAGACAGCAAATATCGAAGCGGCCCGACCACCAATTGGCTGAAGACAAAATCCTTCACCGAAAGCGAGTTTGAACTTCTCGGAGTTGAACGCGAGAGGGGCAAGCCGGCGTTTGCTCTGATGGCTGAGCCTGGAACCCGGAAATATGTCGGCAGTGCGTTCGTGAGCGTCAACCGCGAGATGCGCGAACGGCTTTGGCAGCGGGTCCAGGAACATGCCGGGCCACCGCCCAAGGATATGCCAAAGCGGCCGGCAACGCAGTGGGTCAAGCCGGGCATCAAGGCCCGCGTGAAGCATCTAAGGGGCGAGGAAGACCTTCGGCACGCATCACTGCAGGATTTTTGGGATGAGAGTTAGAGATCAGTGGCAAGGGATCAGCATCCAGGATTTATATTCAGTACGTTATATAGCTTTGCGTCCGGGCTGCCTCACCGCGCGCGGCGCGCGCGGGATTTGTTCATGCTGCAATGCTTTGTTGACGAGAGCGGGAACGGCCAAGGGCCAGTTATGGTGATGGCCGGGCTGATCTCGGACGTTCAATCATGGGCCGACTTTTCCGACGAGTGGCAAGAGTGCCTAGATATGAAGCCGCGCTTAAAGGCTTTTCATATGACTGAAATGGCCGAAAGCTGGGGCGACGAAACTAAGGCCCGCGTGGCCCGCTTCCGAAAAATCCTAACGAAACACGTCAAGGGATCGATCATCCTCTCAATGCCGTTGGATGCCTACCGGCATATTTTTGGTCAGGAAGGGCCGTGGCGAAACCCCTATCTGTTTCTGTTTTTTGTGCTGATCCGCAACTACAAAAACAACTGCAAGCAAATCGGGCTTGCCCGTGAAGCCGAGTTTATTTTCGACACGCAGCTTGGGGCAATGTCACGCATCACGGAGGCGTGGGAATATTTCGCCAGTCAAGCGCCGCGAATGCTGGACTACGTTGGTGGCCCGCCGTCGTTTCAAGATGACGAAAAGGTCTTGCCCCTTCAGGCGGCGGATCTCCTGGCGTGGTGGGTGCGGAGGCAAATAGCCGACGATATGGCAGGCATCCCGCGCCTTGAATTCCCTTGGGAGGGAAAGGACCAGATCCCATGTCTGCGAGTGCGATATGATGGCGAACTGCTAAGGGATGCGTTCGATGAAATAATAGAGGGTCGCCCGAACAAAAAACTGCTTTTCCACCTTGGGCTTTGGCCGTGACGGCAGAAATATTAGGATTATAATCCTCCGGTTGCGGCGAGCCCCTTCAACGGAGAATCGCCATGCCTCGAAAGACCCTCGCCGACACCTTGGCCGCCCGCGAAACCATCTATGTCAATTGCGGACACCCGATGTGCTGCAAATCGACGAAGCTCGACATCCAGGCGCTGATTGACAGGTTTGGCCGTGACCACGGATCGATGCATGACGACCTGGTCGGGCTCTTTGTCTGCTCAAATTGCAAGGCTGCCGGCCGCGACCGCCGGCCGGTGTTCTTCACATGCGTTCCTGACTACGAAGGCCAGCAGCGGGCACGCAATTGCGATTGGAAGCCAACTTTCGAACGAAGGGGCTGAGGGTGGCCGGCGCCGCTTGGGGGGCGTTGGGGTAAGGACGCTTGACGGCGCCGGCCTGACGGATTGGGGTCCGCCGCCGTTGGATAGTACCGATCTTGGCAAATCAAGTAATTGCGTTATCGCGGAAGTCCCTAGGCGCTGCCGCCGGTTTCGCTTTCCTCGTCGATCGTTCGAACTGGCAAATAGGCGTTGGCTTCCAGCCATTCGCGCAGCACGATCTGAATGAGATCGGATCTGCTGATTTTCATTTCGGCCGCTATTGAATCTAGTGTGTCCGCGGTCGCCGGCTCCAGCGGCACGCCGGAGACGTTCCTGAGCATCAATGCAGCCCGCCGCAAGATGATCTGTAGATCCGCGCGTGACATATCGGCGATGCGATCGGCAGCGCCTTCGAGCTCTTCTGCAACAGATAGTCGGGTCATTCAGGAGTCCGCATTTTCAGTGGGCAGCGCAGTCGGTCAAAATCGATCGATGCGCACTGTCAACGTGTACGCGCGCTACGCCCGCGTCAGGTTCTGGCGCACCGCCTAACCCGTCGCGACCGCATCCCTCCGAATGACCTTGCCGATGATCGGTATTCGGTAGCGAGACTGCACTTCGATGCGATAGACCACACCGGGGGTTGCGGCGGCGTCGAAAATGGCCTTCCACCAGCCGATTGGCTTTTGGGTGCAATGGGCATTCTCGCCATTTGCCAGGTTCTTCAGCGCCGGATAATTGGCGATGTTGGCGTAGACGAAGCGTCTCGCATGCGAAAACATTTCAGCAACGATCCACGGAACATCCGATTCCGGAATGTGCTCCATAACGTCGGTGGAAATCACGCCGTCGAACTGGCGGTCTGGAATGGCTGAATATTCGGCAACACCAGGATCATAGCAGGCGATCTCATCGACGCCCCAATACGACTGGATCAATCCACCGGGGATGCTGGGCTCTTGCTGTTTGTAAAGCTGGCCCTTGCCAGAACCGTAGTCCAGAACGCTCTTTGAGCCGGTTTCGTCAATAAGCTTTTTGATCGTGGCGACGTGCGGCCGCAGGCTGTGGCCAAGGTACCGGTCCTGCCTTGCAACGTGGTAATCCCGGTAAAGACCGGCAAGTTCGTAGTATCTCGGGCTTGGTGCTTCCCTGCTGTAACTCATTTGCGATCCCCACCGCTGTCGTTTCAAGCGTGGTCAAATACCACGCTCTTATTACTCCCACAACTCAAGGATGCAGCGCAAGCTTCGCCCCCGCAAGGGGCGCGCTACTCAGCCGCGCCCTTCGGCAGGTAGCCCTTGTCCCGCAGATACATGGTCAGGATTTTCTCGACCATCGATGACACAGACCGCATGTCATCCTTCGCCGCTTCCTCCAGAGCATTTTTCAATCCCTGTTCGATGCGGAACGAAATCGGAGCCGTCCTGACCATGGTGTGCGATCCTCATACAATGTAGTTGACGATTGACGACATTGTATGAGATTGTGAGAGGGTAAGCAACTAAACCACGGGAGAAAACCAAATGCCGAACACACCTGTTCGGGCAGCCGCCGAAGGCGTGCCCGCAATCAACCGCCGCACCATTCTCACCGGGTTCGGCGCCGCGACGACCGCCGCGGCAGTAACCCTAGGTAAAGCCGAATCAACTGGACTGACAGGAGCGCACTTCGAAAGCGCGGACGCCGACAAGCCTGAAATGACCGATACCGAATTTGCTACTGTGCAGTTCGAAGAATGGACGCATAAGGAGGGCGAGTGGACGCCGCCTTCCAACATTGATTGGTGTAACCCGACATTGGTCACGATTCGGCTTGCCTGGCTGACTATGTTCAAGCCCAAGGCGGAACTTGTAGCCTGGTTCGCAGCAGATCCAGAAACCGCGATGGAAGTGACCGAAAGGATCATTCAGGCCAAGGCCGACCTAGAGCTTATAAGCACTATTCTTGACGGAGCCACGGGTAGGCTCTTCGTCGCGGGCACTGCCGCTTCATCAGCAGAGGCCGTGTCATGAAAGACAACGTTGCCCACTACCTGGAGAAAGCCGAGCGCCTGGAACTACTCATCCCGACGTTCGATCCGGCGAATGGTGATATGATCCTGGTGTATCGGATCGAGGACGGCAAGGGCGGACGCTCATTCCGCGTTTCGCCCGAGTTGGCCGCCGAGTTCCGTTCCTTTGTTTTCCAGGCGATCCGCGAGAAGGCGAACTGATCAAGTCGCAAAGTTTGCGACATGGCCCGCTGCCTCACGGTGGCGGGCTTATCGCCGTTTGGCCTTCGCCAGTTGCAGCCGCAGCCATTGCCAGCCCCAGTTCACCAGCGATCTGATCAGACGCATAAAGCCCCCATGTCGCGTTCATGTCAGCCGAGTGTGACAGGAACGATTCATTCTGTCCCCTGCCCTTTTTGTGGACACAGTGCGGACACGAATTTGCGGACACAGAATTATGCCGCCTGACCTTCCACAACCGTTTGATTTTGCTTGATTTTTGGTGAGCGCGCAGGGATTCGAACCCTGGACCTACTGATTAAAAGTCAGTTGCTCTACCGGCTGAGCTACGCGCTCCCGCGGGCTCAGGATGCCGCCCTCGAAATTGCGCGGAACATAGGGAGAGTGTCACGAACGGTCAACCGGAAAAAGAGGCCTCGCGAGCCGGACTTTTCGCGGTCTCATGACGCCTCGCAAACCGTCTCGACAAGATCGGAGTGGCTGTCTCGCACAAATGCCGAGATCTATTACAAATCAGCAGCTTGCTATTTTTCGCGGAACAATTGCGCAACATCCCCGTTTTTATCGCTACAAGGGACGACGTGTTCAAGGAGAAGACCATGAACAGGATCATGTCGGGCTTGCTGGCGACCGTGCTGTCAGCGTCATTCGCTGTAGCGCAGATCGTGCCCGTCAACGCTCAGCCCATCTACGTGCCGCTGGGTCAGAACGTCTCGTCGGATGTCCAGACCGTTGAGCACAGACGGTGGAGGCGTGGTTTCAACCGCGATTTCTCCCGCCGCGAATTCCGCCGTGAGTTCCGTCGCGATTTTTCCCGTCGCGATTTTTCCCGCCGCGATTTTTCCCGCCGCGATTTTCGTCGTTTCGCCGGTGACGATTTCAGGTACTATCGCGGCTATCGCGGCTATCGCTATTATCGTCCTGGCTATCGTCGCTACAACGACTACTGGTTCCCGCTGGCGGCCTTCGCTACCGGCGCGTTGATCACCGGCGCGATCATCAACAACCAGAGCCGCCGCATCTATCGCGGCGATGCCCACGTGGAGTGGTGCTACAGCCGCTACAGATCTTACCGGGCCTACGACAACACGTTTAAGCCTTACTACGGCCCCCGCCGGCAGTGCATCTCGCCCTATTGATAAGCCAGGGGCAGAGTTGAATAAAGCTTGTTGAAGAGCCTGCGCCGGCAACGGCGCAGGCTTTTCTTTTCGGAGCGCGAATCTACAGCGTGCTCAGTGTCCGTCGCACAGCATGGCGCCAACCCGCCAGCTTTGCGGAACGAACCGATGCATCCATGTCCGGTCGAAACCGTCGCTCCAGCGCCCAGCTCCTGGCGAATTCCCTTGTCTTCGGCCAGACGCCGGCCTTGGAGCCGGCCAGCCATGCCGCGCCGAGCGCCGTCGTCTCCAGGATGGTCGGGCGGTCGACCGGTGCATCGAGGATGTCGGCAAGCCGCTGCATCGTCCAGTCCGACGCCACCATGCCGCCATCGACCCTGAGAACGGTCTTCGCTGACGCGCTCTTCCAGTCCCTGCGCATCGCGTCGAGCAGGTCGCGCGTCTGGAACGCGACGGACTCGAGTGCGGCACGGGCAAATTCCGCCGGGCCCGAATTGCGGGTCAGCCCGAAGATGGCGCCGCGCGCCTCGGCGTCCCAGTGCGGCGCGCCAAGCCCAACGAAAGCCGGCACCAGGTAGACTTGTTGGGTCGGGTCGGCGCTCTCCGCCAGCACGCCGCTCTGCTCGGCCTTGCCGATCACCTTGATGCCGTCGCGCAGCCATTGCACGGCAGCACCGGCGATGAAGATCGACCCTTCCAGCGCATAGGTGGTCTTGCCGTTCAGCCTGTAGGCAATGGTCGTCAGCAGACGGTTCTTCGAGCGCACCAGATCGCTGCCGGTGTTGAGCAGCGCGAAGCAGCCGGTGCCATAGGTCGATTTCATCATGCCCGGCTCGAAACAGGCCTGGCCGATGGTCGCCGCGTGCTGGTCGCCGGCTACACCGAGGATCCTTATCTCTGCGCCGAACAGGCTTTTCTCCGTGATTCCATAGTCGTCGGCGCAATCCTTCACCTGCGGCAGCATCTTTCCCGGTATACCGAGAATGGCCAGGAGCTCGTCGTCCCAGGCATTCATTTCGATGTTGTAGACCAGCGTGCGCGAGGCGTTGGTGGCATCGGTGGCGTGAACCTTGCCGCCGGTCAGCCGCCAGATCAGAAAGCTGTCGACGGTGCCGGCCAGCAATTCGCCGTTCTCGGCGCGTTTTCTGGCGCCCTTCACCTTGTCCAGCATCCAGGCGATCTTGGTGCCGGAGAAATAGGGATCGAGCAGCAGGCCGGTCTTTCTGGTGAACTTCTTCTCCAGCCCCTGCTTCTTCAATTTCTGGCACAGCGGCGCGGTGCGGCGGTCCTGCCAGACGATCGCGTTGTGGATTGGCCTGCCGGTCGCCCTGTCCCAGATGACGACGGTCTCGCGCTGGTTGGTGATGCCGATGGCCGCGACATCCGATGCATCGCGGCCGGCGCTCTTCAGCGCAGCCTTCGCCGTCGCAACGACACTCGACCAGATTTCCTCCGGATCATGCTCTACCCAGCCGGAGGCCGGATAATGCTGGGTAAATTCCTTCTGCCCGCTGCCTACGACCTTCATGTCACCGTCGAACAGGATCGCCCGGCTCGATGTCGTTCCCTGGTCGATTGCTAGGATAAAGCCAGTCATTCTCACTCCCTCGGCACCACTCCCTCGGCGCAAACAGGGGAGACGGCAATTTGCCGCCTCCCCCGATTGTTGCGATGCGGGCGCGAACGCCCGGACCGATGCTCAGTTGCTCCAGCTCTTGACCAGCTCGTCGTAGTTGATGGTCTGCGGCTTGTCCTTCTCCGGCTCGATCTTCAGCTGCGGCGCGAGATTGCCCTTGGCGACGGCATCGGCGTTCCATTCCTCCAGGGTCTTTTCCTCGGCGAGTTTCGGTCCGATGTCGCCCTGCACGCCGGCGCGCTCGAGGCGCTCAAGCACCTCTTCCTGCTCGGCACAGAGCGAGTCCATCGCCTCCTGCGGAGTTTTGGCACCCGACGAGGCATCGCCGATCGCCTGCCACCAAAGCTGTGCCAGCTTCGGATAGTCAGGGACGTTCGTACCCGTCGGCGACCACTGGACGCGGGCCGGCGAGCGGTAGAACTCGATCAGGCCGCCGAGCTTCGGGGCGCGGTCCGTGAAGCTCTTGTGCTGGATCGTGCTCTCGCGGATCAGCGTCAGGCCGACATGGGCTTTCTTAACGTCGACTGTCTTCGAGGTGACGAACTGCGCGTAAAGCCAAGCTGCCTTGGCGCGGTCGTCAGGCGTCGACTTGAGCAGCGTCCAGGAACCCACGTCCTGGTAGCCGAGCTTCATGCCGTCCTTCCAGTACACGCCATGCGGCGACGGAGCGAAGCGCCATTTCGGCGTACCGTCCTCGTTCACGACGGGAAGGCCGTCCTCCACCATGTTGGCGGTGAAGGCCGTGTACATGAACATCTGCTGGGCAATTTCGCCCTGCGCCGGAACTGGTCCTGATTCCGAGAAGGTCATGCCCTGGGCAGCGGCCGGAGCGTAAGCCTTCATCCAGTCGAGATACTTCTGGATGGCATAGACCGACGCCGGACCGTTGGTGTCACCGCCGCGAGCCACGCAGGAACCGACGGGCCGCGACTTCTCGTCGACCTTGATGCCCCATTCGTCAACCGGAAGACCATTCGGCAGCCCCTTGTCACCATTGCCGGCCATCGAAAGCCAGGCATCGGTGAAGCGCCAGCCGAGCGACGGGTCCTTCTTGCCGTAGTCCATATGGCCGTAGACCTTCTTGCCATCGATCTCGCGGCCGGTGAAGAATTCGGCGATGTCCTCATAGGCCGACCAGTTGACGGGAACGCCGAGGTCGTAGCCGTACTTCGCCTTGAAGTCCGCCTTGTTCTTCTCGTCGTTGAACCAGTCGTAGCGGAACCAGTAGAGGTTGGCGAACTGCTGGTCGGGCAGCTGGTAAAGGTCGCCGTCTGGAGCCGTCGTGAACTTGGTGCCGATGAAGTCAGCGAGGTCGAGGTTCGGGTTGGTGACGTCCTTGCCCTCGTTGGCCATCCAGTCGGTCAGGCTGCGTGCCTGCTGGTAGCGCCAATGGGTGCCGATCAGGTCGGAGTCGTTGACATAGGCGTCGTAGATGTTTTCGCCCGACTGCATCTGCGTCTGCAGCTTCTCGACGACATCGCCTTCGCCGATCAGATCATGGGTGATCTTGATGCCGGTGATGTCGGTGAACGCCTTGGCCAGCGTCGCCGATTCATAAGAGTGCGTCGCGATGGTTTCCGAGACGACCTTGATGTCCATGCCGGCGAAAGGTTTCGCGGCATCGATGAACCATTGCATCTCTGCTTCCTGGGCAGCACGATCGAGCGTCGACATGTCCTTGATCTCGGCGTCGAGAAACGCCTTGGCTTCGTCCATTCCAGCATAGGCCTGGCCGGCTCCTAGGAGCAGGACCAGAGCAGTCGTTGACGTCAGAAATTGCCTTCGCATGTGTTTCCTCCACTGTTCAGTTCCAAGTGCTATCTGGAGCAGCCCCCTGGCATGCTCCAACAGTTTCCCCCTCTATACGTAGCGGAACACGCCGATGGCGTAGACCACGGAGAGAGCGAGAGCCCACCACAGGTTGGGTCCGACAAGACCCAACCAAGCGAGATGGATAAAGGCGCTGCCAAGCAGCGATAGGAAGAGACGGTCGCCGCGCGTCGTCTCGAAGCGTAAGACGCCGATGCGCGGATTGCCGCCCGGCGAGGCGTATTCCCAGACAGCCATGCCGCAGAGCAGCAGGAAGATGGTGCCGAAGAAGGCGGCGGTCGGCCAGGTCCAGGCCATCCAGGTGAAGCTCATGATCATACCCTCCCCAGGGCAAAGCCCTTGGCGATATAATTTCGCACGAACCAGATAACGAGCGCGCCCGGAAGGATGGTGAGCACGCCGGCTGCAGCCAGCACGCCCCAGTCGAGGCCCGAGGCCGAGACCGTGCGCGTCATGATGGCGGCGATCGGTTTTGCCGCGGTCGTGGTCAGCGTCCGCGCGATCAGCAGTTCCACCCACGAGAACATGAAGCAGAAGAAGGCCGCCACGCCAACGCCGCTCGCGATCAGCGGCATGAATATCCTGAGGAAGAAGCGCGGGAAGGAATAGCCGTCGATATAGGCAGTCTCGTCGATTTCCTTCGGCACGCCCGACATGAAGCCTTCAAGTATCCAGACCGCCAGCGGCACGTTGAACAGGCAGTGCGCCAGCGCCACCGCGATGTGCGTGTCGATCAGGCCGAAAGCCGAATAGAGCTGGAAGAACGGCAGCGCGAACACCGCCGGCGGCGCCATGCGGTTGGTCAGCAGCCAGAAGAACAGATGCTTGTCACCGAGGAAGCGGTAGCGCGAGAAGGCATAGGCTGCCGGTAGCGCCACGGCGACGGAAATCACCGTGTTCATAACCACATAGATGATCGAGTTGATGTAGCCCCTGTACCACGACGGATCATTGAAAATGACCGCGTAATTGGCAAGCGTCGGGTTTCTCGGCCAAAGCGAGAAGGCGCCGAGGATCTCCTGGTTGGTCTTGAAGCTCATATTGACCAGCCAGTAGATCGGCAGCATCAGGAAGATGATGTAGATCGTCGGCACCAGCCACCAGAACCGTGACTCCTCGCCGCGCCGCCGCATTTTGCGGGCCAGCGCGGCGTTCGCCGTCTGCGCTTCCGCTGTAGCGGGAGTCTGCCGCATCAGCGTTCGTTCGTTGGTCGTAGTTTCCTCGAGGCGTGCCATCTCACCGCTCCGCATCGTAGGCTGTCATGACGGTGTAGAACACCCAGGACAGAAGCATGACAATCAGGAAATAGATGATCGACATGGCCGCCGCCTCACCGAGGTTGAACTCGCCTATGGCCAGCTTCACCAGATCGATCGACAGGAAAGTGGTGGTGTTGCCGGGCCCGCCGCCGGTCACGACGAACGGTTCCGTGTAGATCATGAAACTGTCCATGAAGCGCAGCAGAACCGCGATCAGCAGCACGCGGTTCATCTTCGGCAGCTGGATGTAGCGGAAGATCGCCCAGCGCGACGCCCCGTCGATCTTGGCCGCCTGGTAATAGGCGTCGGGGATCGAGACCAATCCTGCGTAGCAGAGCAGGACGACGAGGCTCGTCCAGTGCCAGACGTCCATGACAATGACGGTGATCCAGGCGTCGAACGGGTCGTTGACATAGTTGTAGTCGAAGCCGAGCGCGCGCAGCGTATATCCGAGCAGGCCGATGTCGACGCGGCCGAACACCTGCCAGATCGTGCCGACGACGTTCCACGGGATGAGCAGCGGCAGCGCCATCAGCACCAGGCAGACCGGAACGCCCCAGCCCTTCTTCGGCATGTTGAGCGCAATGAAGATGCCGAGCGGAATCTCGATGACCAGGATGATGGCCGAGAAGATCAGGTTGCGGCCCATCGCTTCCCAAAACCGGTCGGAATGCAGGATTTCCTCGAACCATTCCGAGCCCGCCCAGAAGAAGACGTTGTTGCCGAAAGTGTCCTGCACCGAATAATTCACGACCGTCATCAGCGGGATGATCGCCGAGAAAGCCACCAGCAACAGCACCGGCAGCACCATGAACCAAGCCTTGTTGTTCCAGGTCCTTCCCATGCTCAGCCTCCCATCTCGACGCGCCAGGAATTGGCATAGATGTTGATGCCGGCCGGGTCGAAAGCGATCTTCGGATCGGCGGGAATGTCCTCGTCCTCGCCGATGATCGCCGCGATGTCGCGGCCTTCGAAACTGGCGCGCACCACCTTGTGGCGGCCGATATCCTCGACCTTGCGGATTGAAACCGGCATGCCGCTGGCGCCAAGCCTGACATATTCGGGGCGGATGCCGAGTTCGATCGCACCGGTGATCCCGGCCTTGGGCGCGCCCGGCAATTCGATCGTCTGGCTGCCGAGCCGCGCGCTCCTGCCTTCGACCGCGACCGGCATGACGTTCATGCCCGGCGAGCCGATGAAATAGCCGACGAATGTATGCTTGGGGCGCTCGAACAGTTCGGCTGGCGAGCCGATCTGAACGATCTCGCCCTCATACATGACGACGACGTTCTCGGCGAAGGTGAGCGCCTCGGTCTGGTCGTGCGTGACATAGACCATGGTGAAACCGAAGCGCCTGTGCAACTGCTTCAACTGCGAGCGCAGCACCCACTTCATATGCGGGTCGATGACGGTCAGCGGCTCGTCGAACAGGATCGCGTTGACATCGGAGCGCACCAGCCCGCGTCCGAGCGAGATCTTCTGCTTCTGGTCGGCGGTCAGCCCCCTCGCCTTTCGCTTGGCCATGTCGGCCAGACCGGTCATGTCAAGGGTTTCACGCACCTTGCGGTCGACGTCGGGTTCCGCAACGCCGCGGTTGCGCAGCGGGAAGGCCAGATTGTCGTAGACGGTCATGGTGTCGTAGATGACCGGGAACTGGAACACCTGAGCTATGTTGCGCTCCTGCGTCGACAGATTGGTGACGTCCTTGCCGTCGAACAGAAGCTCGCCGTGCGACGGATACAACAGGCCGGAAATGATGTTGAGCAGCGTGGTCTTGCCGCAGCCCGACGGCCCCAGCAGCGCATAGGCGCCGCCGTCCTCGAAGGCGTGATGCACCTCCTTCAGCGCATAGTCCTTGTCCGACTTCGGATGCGGTCCGTAGGCGTGGCGGATGTGATTGCAGTCGATGCGCGCCATGTGCCCTCCTCCTCAAGCCGCCAGCTTCTGTGGCGGCGCGGCCGAGCGGCCGTTCGCGTCGAACACCATGATGTGCCGCGGGTCGATGAACACCTCGATGGTCTGGTCCGGCTCGAACACCAGGATGCCGTGCTCAAGCATGACCCAGCGGACATCGGCGAAATCGAGATGCACGAAACTTTCAGACCCGGTGATCTCGGTGACCGAGACCTTGGCTCTCACCGCCACCGCCGACGGGCTCGGCCGGGCAAGGGAGAGATGGTGGGGCTGGAAGCCGATCGTGTAACTCGTATCGGCAATACCGACGAGTTCAGCCGGCACCGGGAGGCTCACCCCACCTTCAAGAAGGAAGCTCGAACCGCTCTTCTTCAGCACGATCGTGTTGAGCGGCGGATCGGCGAACGTCCTGGCCGTGACGAGGTCGTTCGGCCTGCGGAAGACGTCGATCGTCGGGCCGAACTGGGTGATGCGGCCTTCGGAAAGCGTCGCCGTGTTGCCGCCGAGCAGCAAGGCTTCGTGCGGCTCGGTCGTGGCGTAGACGAAGATGGTGCCGGTTGCCGCAAAAATCTTCGGCAATTCCGCGCGCAACTCCTCGCGCAGCTTGTAGTCGAGGTTGGCGAGCGGCTCGTCGAGCAGCACGAGGCTGGCGTTCTTGACGATGGCGCGCGCCAGCGCGGTGCGCTGCTGCTGGCCGCCGGAGAGGCTGAGCGGCGTGCGGTCGAGAAAGGGCGTCAGCTTGAGAAGGGCTGCGGCATCGCGCACCTCCTTGTCGATCTTTGCCCGCTCGGCACCGGCCACCCTCAGCGGCGAGGCGATATTCTCGTAAACGGTCATCGCCGGATAGTTGATGAACTGCTGGTAGACCATGGCGACGTTGCGCTTCTGCACCGGGATGCCGGTGACATCCTTGCCATCGAACCAGACCGAGCCGGATGTCGGCACGTCAAGGCCGGCCATCAGCCGCATCAGGCTGGTCTTGCCGGAAAGCGTCGGCCCGAGCAGGACGTTGAGCGAGCCATGCTGAAGCGTCAGCGACACGTCGCGTATGTGCTCCGCCGCGCCGACCGTCTTCGACACGTTTCTCAGTTCCAGCATGATGCCTCCTCCCAGGCTTTCTGCATGACTATTCGGCAGCCGCGACATGGCGCCGGCTTATCCCGCGCATGAATTCGTCGAGCGCTGCCGCCTGCTCGCGGCTCAGTTGCAGGCCGCGCTTGGTCCTGCGCCACAATACATCTTCGGCCGTCATCGCCCATTCATTTTGAACGAGGTAGCGTACCTCGGCCTCGTAGAGATCGGCGCCAAAGTTGCGGCCAAGGTCGGCATTCGACCTGGCGAGGCCCAGCAGCATCCTTGCGCGAGTCCCGTAAAGCCGGGTCAGGCGGCGCGCCAGACGCGCATCGAGGAACGGATAGGCCGTTTTCAGTTTCGCCACTTCGGCGTCGAAGCCGCGCGCCGGGAAATCGCCGCCCGGCAGCGGCGCGTTTGCCGTCCACGGCTTGCCGCGCTTGCCGAGAAAACCCTCGATTTTCTCGAGCATCGATTCCGACAGCCGGCGATAGGTGGTGATCTTGCCGCCGAAGGTGTTGACGATCGGCGCCGTGCCTTCGCCGCCGTCGGTCTTCAGCACATAATCGCGGGTCGCTTCCTGCGCCTTCGAGGCGCCGTCGTCATAAAGCGGGCGCACGGCGGAATAGGTCCAGACGATGTCCGAACGCTTGACCGGTTGCGCGAAATATTCGCTCGCCGCAGCACAGAGGTAATCGATCTCGGCATCGCTGATCTTCACGTCGCGCGGGTCGCCGGAAAAGTCCTGGTCGGTGGTGCCGATCAGCGTGAACTCTTCCTCGTAGGGGATGGCAAAGATGATGCGGCCATCCTTGTTCTGAAAGAAATAGGCGCGCGGATCGTCGAATTTCTTGCTGATGACGATATGGCTGCCCTGTACCAGCCGGACATTGTGCACGTCGTTCAACCCGACCGTAGCCGACAGCACGTGGTCGACCCATGGGCCGGCGGCGTTGACCAAAAGCCGCGCCTTGACCTCCTCGCTGTCGCCGGTCTGCGTGTTTTGCAGCCTGACCGTCCAGAACTCGCCTTCACGGCGTGCGCCGACGACTTTCGTGCGGGTTCGTATCGTTGCGCCGCGATCGGCGGCGTCGCGGGCGTTCAACGCCACCAGCCGCGCATCGTTGACCCAGCCGTCGGAATATTCGAAGGCCTTGCGAAACAATGGCTTCAACGGCTTGCCGGCTGGGTCGTTTGCCATGTCCAGCGTCTTGGTCGCCGGCAGCAATTTGCGCCCGCCAATGTGGTCGTAGAGGAAAAGGCCGAGCCTGATCAGCCAGGCCGGGCGCAGGCCCTTGGCATAGGGCAGCACGAAGCGCATCGGCCAGATGATGTGCGGCGCGTTCTTCCAGAGGATCTCGCGCTCCATCAGCGCCTCGCGCACCAGGCGGAACTCATAGAACTCCAGATAGCGCAAGCCGCCATGGATCAGCTTGGTCGAGCCCGAGGACGTGCCGCTGGCCAGATCGTTCATCTCGGCAAGGAACACCGAGAAGCCGCGCCCAACCGCATCGCGGGCAATGCCGCAGCCGTTGATACCGCCACCGATGACGAAGATGTCATGGATCGGGGATGCGCTCACAAAAAGTCCTCCCGGATTTCGCATTGCAGCATTTTTAGGTTTTTACGAAACCGTGTCGGGATTATTTCGAAATAGGAACGAATGTCAAACGAAATATAAACAGCGGGAGTTACCGCAACGGCACCATCAACGGCCCCTAGGAGAGCGAGGTTTCGATCAGTTGAACCTCTGCTTCCTGGCAGATCTTGCGCACCGACGGGATGTCGCAGCGGTCGGTGATGAAAGTGTTGACCTGCGACAGGTGGCCGATGCGAACCGGCGCCGTCCGCTCGAATTTGGTCTGGTCGGAAACGAGGATGACATGCCGGGCATTAGCGATGATCGCCTGCGCCACCTTCACCTCGCGAAAATCGAAATCGAGCAACGCACCGTCATGGTCGATCGCCGAGGCGCCGATCACCGCGTAGTCGACTTTGAACTGCCTGATGAAATCGACCGCCGCCTCGCCGACCACACCGCCGTCGGAACCACGCACGACGCCGCCGGCAATAACAACTTCGATGGAAGGATATATGCGCATCCTGTTGGCAACATTGATATTGTTGGTGATGACCATCAGGCCGGCATGATCGAGAAGCGCCTTGCTGACCGACTCCGTCGTGGTGCCGATATTGATGAACAGCGAGGCGTTGTCCGGGATCAGCCTGGCTGCGGCGCGGCCGATCGCCTCCTTCTCGTCGGCTGCGATCTTGCGCCTCGCCTCGTATTCCATGTTCTCGATGCCGGACGGGAACAGCGCCCCGCCATGGATACGGGAAAGCAGGCGCTGGTCGCACAGATCGTTGAGGTCCTTGCGGATGGTCTGCGGCGTCACGTTGAAATGCGTTGCCAGATCCTCGACCAGCACGCGGCCATTGTCCTTGGCCATCTGGATGATCTCGGAATGACGCGGCGACAGATACATAGGTGACCTCCCGTTTTCGTTTTCCTTGTCTATAGCGAAAAACGAAAGCGGTGAAAAGGCATGGGGCGGCTAACGAAATTTGCATACGTCCAAAAACAAACCTCGACGCAACTTTGCCGACCAATTTTCAGGCCAGCCGGCGGGCGATTTCGGTGATGACCCCGAATGCGGTGTCGACATCCGCCGCCGTCGTCTCGAACTGACCGACCTGAAAGCGGATCGCGACCTGCCCGTCCACCCGTGTCTGCGTCAGGTAGATGCGGCCATCGTCGTTGATCGCGTTGACCAGCCGCAGGTTGTGTTCGTCCGAATCGGTGCCGGCCGCCAAATGCCGGAACGAGAACAGCGACAGCATCGGCTCCGAGACGATCTCGAAATCCGGTTCCCTGGCCAGCCGCTCGGCCAGCCCTTCGCTCCAGGCGACATGGTTGCGGATCATGGTCCGCAGGTTTTCCAGCCCGTGGGCGCGCAGCAGGAACCAGAGTTTCAGCGCGCGAAAGCGCCGCCCGAGCGGCACCGACCATTCGGAATAGTTGATGATGCCGTCGCGCCCATGCGTCTCCAGGTAATCCGGCTTTATGGCCAGCGTCCGCACCAGGTCTTCCGGCCGGCGGATGAACTGCATCGAGCAGTCGAACTGCGCGCCCAGCCATTTGTGCGGGTTGAAGACGATGGAATCCGCCTGCTCCACGCCCGCCCAGAAATGCCGGTATTCCGGACATATCATCGCCGATCCGGCCCAGGCGGCATCGACATGCAGATAGAGGCCGTGCCGTTTCGCCACCGCGGCGACGCCGGTGATATCATCGGTGCCGCCGGTGCTGGTGCCGCCGACGCAGGCGATGATGCCGGCCGGCAGCATGCCCGCTTGCCGGTCGGCGACGACAGCCGCTTCGAGAGCTGCGACATCCATGGCGCGGAAGCGGCCGGCAACCGGAATGCGCACGAGATTGTCCTCGCCGACGCCCGACACCCAGATCGCCCGGTCGATGGAGGTGTGGACCTGATCGGAAGAATAGACGCGCAATATCGGCTGGCCTTGCAGGCCCTTCTTGTTGCCCTGCCAGTCGAGCGCGCGCTCGCGCATGGTCAGCACGGCGGCGAGCGTCGCCGACGATGCCGAATCCTGCATGACGCCGGAAAACCCTTCCGGCAGGCCAAGCGCCTGACGCATCCAGTCGACGACGCGCGTCTCGAGTTCGGTCGCTGCCGGCGAAGTTTGCCAGAGCATGCATTGCGCGGCCATAACCGAGACCAGATATTCGGCCACCACCGAGACCGGTGCGGCATTGGCCGGGAAATAGGCGAAGAAGCGCGGATGCTGCCAATGCGTCATGCCGGGCAGGATTTTGCGCTCGAAGTCGGCGAAGATTGCCTGCATCGTTTCGCCATGTTCCGGTGGCGAGACGTCGATGCTTCTGAGATTTCGCCCGGCTCGACGAGCGGCCGCACCGGCCTTTCGCGAAGTGTGCTCCTGTAGTCGGCACCCCATTCGGCCGCGCGCAGCGACCATTCCCGGAATTCGTTGCTATTCATCTTGCTCTCCGTCAAATCGAGCCCAGCGATCAAAGAGCACGAACAACGGAGGCTTTCACTCGGGAAAGTCAGGCAGGCTCGCAAAAGCAGCCTTCAGTGCATTCGACCAGCCGTCCGAGATCGTCCGATAATATTGGTCGTCCTGGGCGATCCGCTTCTTCAGGCTGACCTTGAAGGCGTCCTTTTCGTAGAACAGCAGGTCGAGCGGCAGACCGACCGACAGGTTCGATTTCAGCGTCGAGTCGAACGACACCAGCAGCAGTTTCACCGTCTCGGCGAAACTCATCGCCTTCTCATAGGCGCGGATGATGATCGGCTTGCCATATTTGGTCTCGCCGATCTGGAAGAACGGCGTGTCGTCGGTCGATTCGATGAAATTGCCTTCCGGATAGATCATGAACAGCCGCGGCGCGCTGCCCTTGATCTGGCCGCCGAGGATGAAAGAGGCATTGAAGTAGGAATCGGCCTTTTCGCCCGCCGGCGACGAACTGGCGATGACTTCCTTGACGGTGTCGCCGACCAGCCGCACCGTCTGGTACATCGACGGCGTTTCAAGCAGCGTGGCGTGGCGATCGGCCACCGCCTTGGTGCGTTCGTCGAGCAGGCTGACGACAGCTTGCGTCGTCGCCAGATTGCCGGCCGACATCAGCACGATGACGCGCTCGCCCGGCTGCTCCCAGACGTGCATCTTCTTGAAGGTAGAGATCGAATCCATGCCGGCATTGGTGCGCGTGTCCGACATGAACACGAGCCCGCGATCGATCTTCAAGCCGACGCAATAGGTCATCGAATCCCTTTGGCAGCAATCTTGCCGGGGATTACTGCTCCACGGTGACGGTCACCGCAAGCTGTTCTTCCGCTTGTCCCAGCCGAATTCCTGATACGGGCGTGGCATCGCGGTAATCACGGCCGGTTGCCACCTTCACATAGCGTTCGTCGGGCGAAATGCCGTTGGCGACGTCGAACGCGACCCAGCCAAGGCCCGCAACATGCGCTTCGGCCCAGGCATGGCTCGCCGCCTGCTCGACCGCCGCATCCATCATCAAATAGCCGCTGACGTAGCGGGCCGGAAACCCCATGGCCCGCGCGGCGGCGGCAAAGATGTGGCTGTGGTCCTGGCAGACGCCGGTCTTGAGCGCCAGCGCGTCCTCGGCCGGGGTCGCCGCGTTGGTGGTGCCCATCGTATAGGCGACGCGCTCGCCGATCACCGCCATCAGCCGGTGCAGCCTTTCGATATCGGCCCCCTCGCCGACCGAGGCCGCGAGTTCGCGAATACCGCCGCCGATCGTGGTCAACGGCGTTTCCTGGCCAAACAGCCACAGCGGCGCGAAGCCCTGATGCGGCCCGCTGACGCCTGATGTGTCGCGTGTCACCACCTCGCCCGATGCCTCGACGGTGATGAAATCGCGCTCACCCTCGACGCTCAAAAGCCGCGTGTCGTTGCCGAAATGGTCGGTGAAGCGCACCTCTTCGCGCGCCCCTTCGATCTTCAGCGCCCAGGACAAGACGGTCTGTATCGGTCCGCTGACTGGAAGCAGCCGCAGCCGCTGCAACAGATAGTGCACCGGCGCATCGTAGCGGTATTCGGTCCGGTGAGTGATCTTCAGCCGCATTGCTCTCGTCCCCTGAGCATGATCTTTTCCGGAAACCGGCTTCCACTTTCCGGGATCATGCACGTCCCCCGAGCATGATCTTTCCCGGAAACCGGCTTCCACTTTCCGGGATCATGCTCAATTAAACCTGTAATCCTGCGCGATCTCATCGCCGAGCCTGATGTTGTCACGGATGAAATTTGCGAGGAATTCATGCAGGCCGGCGTCGAATATGTCCTTGATCGAGCCGGCGGCCAGCATGGCCTGGGTCTTGCCGGCTGTCACATGACAGGCATGGCGCTCACCATAATCGTCGCCCAGGAATCTGAGATGCTCCGTCAGGAAACGGTAGCAGAAGGTCAGTGAGCGTGGCATGCGAACGTTGAGGATCAGATAGTCGGCGATGTTGCTCGGCTTGTAGTCGGCCTCGTAGACCCAGCGATAGGAGCGATGCGCCGACACCGAACGCAGGATCGATTCCCACTGGTAGTTGTCGAGCGTGGAGCCGACCCACGAGATCGACGGCAACAGCACGTAGTATTTCACGTCCAGGATGCGCGCCGTGTTGTCGGCGCGTTCGACATAAGTGCCGAGCTGCGAGAAATCGAAGATCTCGTTGCGCAGCATGGTGCCGTAGAACGAGCCGCGGATCAGTGCCGTTTCGCGCTTGATCGCGTCGAGCACGCTGGGCAGGTCGCGTTCGTCGATCGGCTTGGCCAGCATGCGCTTCAGCGACATCCAGGCTTCGTTGATGCTTTCCCAGGTCTCGCGCGTCAATGCGGTGCGCACCATGCGGGCATTGTTACGGGCCGTTTCGATCGACGTCATCGTGCTCGACGGGTTGGATGTGTCGCGCAGCAGGAAATCGGCAACGTTAGCGGCGGTATAGTCCTGATATTTCTGCGTGAAGGCGGCGTCCGAACCGGCACTGAGCAGCACCGAATTCCACTCTTCGGAGGCGTTCTGGGTGCGGGTCAGCGCCATGCGCAGCCCGGCATCGACCAGCCGCGCCATGTTTTCCGCCCGCTCGATGTAGCGGTTCATCCAATAGAGCCCGTTGGCGGTGCGGCCGAGAAGCATTCTACGCGGTCCTTCGAACGGTGAATGGTGAATGGTGAATGGTGAATGGCCAAATTTTTCCAGGGCACGACGCCGCGTGCTTTATTTCAGGGCATTTCACCAACATCAACGACTCATCCTTATCTATTCACTATTCACTATTCACTATTCACTATTCACTATTCACTACTCGCTATTCCCTACTCGCTATTCACTATTCACTATTCACTACTTCCCACTCTAATCATCCAGCACCCACGTATCCTTCGTCCCGCCGCCCTGGGACGAATTGACCACCAGCGAGCCTTCCTTCAGCGCCACACGCGTCAGCCCGCCCGGCACGATCTGGATGCGATCGGATACCAGCACGTAGGGCCTGAGATCGACATGGCGCGGCGCCAATCCCTTGTCGGTCAGGATCGGACAGGTCGACAGCGCCAGCGTCGGCTGGGCGATGTAGTTCGACGGTCTTGCCGCGAGTTTCTTGGAAAAATCCTCGCATTCCTTCTTGGTAGCCGCCGGCCCGACCAGCATGCCGTAGCCGCCGGAGCCATGCACCTCCTTCACCACCAACTCGTCTATATGTTCGAGCACGTATTTCAGGCTGTCCGGTTCCGAGCAGCGCCAGGTCGGGATGTTGCCGAGGATCGCTTTGCGGCCGGTGTAGAATTCAACGATCTCGGGCATGTAGGAATAGATCGCCTTGTCGTCGGCGATGCCGGTTCCCGGTGCATTGGCGATGGTGATGTTGCCGGCACGGTAGACATCCATGATGCCCGGCACACCCAGTGCCGAGTCCGGACGGAAGGTCAGCGGATCGAGGAAAGAATCGTCCACCCTTCGATAAAGCACGTCGATCTGCTTGTAGCCCTCGGTCGTGCGCATCGCGACGTGGCCATCGACGACGCGCAGATCCTGCCCCTCGACAAGCTGCACACCCATCTGGTCGGCAAGGAAGGCATGTTCGAAATAGGCGGAGTTGAAGCTGCCCGGCGTCAGCACGGCAATGGTCGGCGCGCCCTTGGTGCCTTGCGGCCGCACTGCCGCCAGCGACTGGCGCAAGAGCTGCGGATAGTTTTCCACCGGCCGCACCTTGATCTGCTGGAACAGCTCGGGAAAGAGCTGCATCATCGTCTCGCGGTTCTCCAGCATGTAGGAGACGCCGGACGGCGTGCGCGCATTGTCCTCCAGCACGTAGAATTCGTTCTCGCTGATGCGAACGATATCGACGCCGATGATATGGGTGTAGACGCCGGCCGGCGGCCGCACTCCGATCATCTCCGGCAGGAATGCCTCGTTCTTGGCGATCAATTCCTTGGGGACGCGCCCGGCGCGCAAAATCTCCTGGCGGTGGTAGATATCGTCGAGAAAGGCGTTCAGCGCCTGGACGCGCTGCTCGATGCCTTGCGTCAGTCGTCGCCATTCATTGCCGGAAATGATGCGCGGAACGATGTCGAAGGGAATAAGGCGCTCGGAGGCTTCCTGCTCGCCATAGACGGCAAAGGTGATGCCGGTCTTGCGAAAGACGCGTTCGGCGTCCTGCATCTTTTCGGTAAGCCTGGCCGGATCCTGCTCCTTCAGCCAGCGATCGTAAGCCGAATACGGTTTTCTCAATCCGGAGATTTCCGGAAGCATTTCGTCGAACGCTGCCAATCGCTTACTCCCTGTGAGGCCATTTCACTGGCGTCACCGGAGAAAATCAAGCGCAATCGGTGATTTGGAGGATGTTGGCGATCAGTATGTCGCGACCTGCCTAAAATTAGGGCAGCGCCGATAAGCCTGGGTCAGGCTTTGCCTGGTGCCCGGGCAGGTGGCAGGCGCCACTCAGAACGCGCGGAAGGTGACCACCGTAAACGTGTCCTTGATGCCGGGAAGACTCTGCACCTTCTCGTTGACGAAGTGGCCGATGTCTTCATCGTCGTCGACATAAAATTTGGCGAGCAGATCGTAGTCGCCGGCTGTCGAGTAGATTTCCGAGGCGATCTCGGCATCGGCCAATGCGCCGGCAACGTCATAGGACTTGCCCAGATCGCACTTTATCTGCACGAAAAATGCCTTCATTGCCCGATCCTGCTCAGCTTGCACGCTTAGGCCGCCCTTGTGGCAGACTGCCGCCCGGCTTTCAAGCATCAGGACAGCGCTCAGGCAGAAGCGGACCTGGGGGAAGCTTTAGTGCAGCCAAACGGCGGATGTACGCGGGCGCTGAAACCGTGCATCTCTGCTGAGCACCTGAGGGCTCGATCACATCGCCGGGATATCGCCCCTGGCCCAGCCCTCGGAAATTTCCGCCGCCCGCGCCTCGAACGCGCCGGCTTCGATGGCAGCACGAATGTCCTGCATCAGCTTCTGGTAGTAGGAAAGATTGTTCCATGTCAGCAGCATCGCTCCCAGCGCCTCCTGCGAGCGGACCAGATGGTGCAGGTAGGCGCGTGAATAGTCTCTGGCGGCCGGGCAGTCGCTCTCCTCGTCCAGCGGCCGCGGATCGTCGGCATGGCGGGCGTTGCGCAGATTGACCTTGCCGCGCCTTGTATAGGCGAGGCCATGACGGCCGGCGCGTGTCGGCATCACGCAATCGAACATGTCGATGCCGCGCGCCACCGATTTCAATATGTCGTCAGGCGTGCCGACACCCATCAGATAGCGCGGCCTGTCCGCCGGCAGCTCCGGGCAGGTGATGTCGAGCATTTCGAGCATCACCGCTTGCGGCTCGCCGACCGCCAGCCCGCCGATCGCGTAGCCCTTGAGGTCCATCGCTTTCAGCGCCTGCGCCGAGCGCAGCCGCAGGACCGGTACGTCGCCGCCCTGGACGATGCCGAACATCGCCTTGCCCGGCTGGTCGCCGAACGCCGTCCTGCAACGCTCGGCCCAGCGCAGCGACAGCTCCATCGCCCGCTCGATCTCCTTCTCCATGGCCGGCAGCGCCGTGCATTCGTCGAGCTGCATCTGGATGTCGGCGCCGAGCAGTCCCTGGATTTCGATCGAGCGCTCGGGCGACATCTCATAGGCGGCGCCGTCGATATGGGAGCGGAAGGTGACGCCCTTTTCGGTCAGTTTCCTCAGCTTCGACAGCGACATCACCTGGAAGCCGCCGCTGTCGGTCAGGATCGGATGCGGCCAGCGGGCGAATTCATGCAGACCGCCAAGCCGCGCCACACGCTCGGCGCCCGGCCGCAGCATCAGATGATAGGTGTTGCCAAGGATAATGTCCGAGCCGACGCCGCGCACCTGATCCATATACATGGTCTTGACCGTGCCGCCGGTGCCGACCGGCATGAAGGCCGGCGTGCGGATTTCTCCGCGCGGCATGGTGATGGAGCCGAGCCGCGCTTTGCCGTCGGTCGCCAGCACCTTGAAGGTGAACGCTTTAGTCATTGAATTCCTTGTTCTATACCGGGCGCGCGTCCATCGTTCTCCTGCTTGAACAGCAGACTTGCATCTCCGTAGGAGTAGAACCTGTAGCGGTTCTCGATGGCATGCGCATAGGCCGCGCGCATCGTTTCGAGACCGCAAAACGCCGAAACCAGCATGAACAGCGTCGAGCGCGGCAGATGGAAATTGGTCATCAGCATGTCGGCGGCCTTGAAGCGATAGCCGGGCGTGATGAAGATATCGGTCGGACCCGACCATCCAGCCAGCATGCCGTCCTTCCGCGCGGCGCTCTCCAGCAGGCGCAGCGATGTCGTGCCGACGGCGATGATGCGCCCGCCACGCGCCTTTGCCGCGTTCAGCGCCCTGGCGGTTTCCGGACTGACCGAACCGATCTCGGCATGCATCTTGTGATCGACGGTGTCGTCGACTTTCACCGGCAGGAACGTGCCGGCGCCGACATGCAGGGTGACGAAGCGCCGTTCGACGCCCTTGGCATCGAGGGCGGCGAAAAGCTCGGGCGTGAAATGCAGGCCGGCAGTGGGGGCCGCCACAGCCCCCTCCTCCCTGGCATATATGGTCTGGTAGTCGCTGCGGTCGCGTTCGTCGTCGTCGCGCTTCGAAGCGATATAAGGCGGCAGCGGAATGTGGCCGACGGCGTGCAGCGCCTCGTCGAGAAACGCACCAGAGAGGTCAAAACCAAGCAAAGCCTCGCCGGCCTCGCCCTTTTCGATCACCGTGGCATCGAGCTGGCCGAGAAAGCAGGAATTGGCGTCATGGCCGAAATGGATGCGGTCACCGGCGGCGATGCGCTTGCCCGGCCGCATGAAAGCCAGCCAGCGGTCCGGCGCCACCCGCATGTGCAGAGTGGCTTCGATTTGCGCCGCCGCTTCGCCGCGCCGCCTGATGCCCTTCAACTGTGCCGGAATGACCTTGGTGTCGTTGAAGACCAGCACGTCACCGGTCTCGAGCAGCGACGGCAGCCCGCGCACCGTCCGGTCTTCGAGGCCCTGACCCGGTCTGACAACCAGCATTTTGGCGCTGTCGCGCGGTTCTGCCGGTCGAAGCGCGATGCGCTCCTCCGGCAGATCGAAGTCGAAAAGATCGACGCGCAAGAAAATCCCGCCTCAAAGTTCCGGGCAGGCCACCGCCCAGGTGCCAGCGATCGACCCCGTCGCCAGCGCCGGAGCGGCCGCCGCGGCAAGTATCCGAGTGATAGCCGCGACAGCGGAGGAGGTCATTTCACGTCGGCCGCGACCTTCAGCGACACGATCTTGTCGGGATCCGGCACCGGCTCGCCGCGCTTGATCTTGTCGACATTGTCCATGCCTTCGATGACCTGGCCCCAGACCGTGTATTGGCGGTTGAGGAAAGCGGCATCGTCGAAGCAGATGAAGAATTGCGAGTTGGCCGAGTTCGGGTTCTGCGAGCGCGCCATCGAGCAGGTGCCGCGGCCGTGATTGGCGTTGGAGAATTCCGCCTTCAGGTCGGGCTTGTCGGAGCCGCCGGTGCCGGCGCGCGCCGGTGCGAAAGAGGGCTTGCTGGAATTGCCGAATTTCACGTCGCCGGTCTGCGCCATGAAACCCTCGATGACGCGGTGGAACACGACGCCGTCATAAGCGCCTTCGCGCGCCAGTTCCTTGATGCGGCCGACATGGCCAGGCGCCAGATCGGGAAACAGTTCGATGACGACCTTGCCCTTGGTCGTTTCCATGATGAGCGCGTTCTCGCGGTCCTTGATCTCGGCCATGTCAGAATATCCTTTTGAAATAAATGGGTTTACTTGCCGTCGGCAGCGATGCGCACCTTGATCATGCGATCGGCATCGGTGACGACCCCGTTCTGCGCCGCGTCGCCTTTCTTGATCTTGTCCACCAACTCCATGCCGTTCTCGACATTGCCGACGATGGTGTACTGGCCATCGAGCGGCGGCGCCGGCGCGAACATGATGAAGAACTGCGAATTGGCGGAATCCGGGTCCTGCGAGCGGGCCATCCCGACCACGCCGCGCTGATAGCGCTCGGTCTTCGAGAATTCGGCCGGCAGGTCGGGAAGATCGGAACCGCCGGTGCCGACAGCGTCGGCGCTGAAGCCGTTCTTCATGTTGCCGAACTTCACGTCGCCGGTCTGCGCCATGAAGCCGTCGATGACACGGTGGAAAGCGACGTTGTCATAAGCGCCCTGGCGCACCAGCTTCTTGATCTGCTCGACATGCTTCGGCGCGAGATCGGGCCTGAGCGCGACGGTCACGTCGCCGTCCTTCAGCGTGATGATCATCGTGTTTTCCGGATCGGCGGCAAACGCCGAAACGGAGGCGGTCACAAGACCGAAAAGAACGACAAAGCAGGTGGCGAGCCTTTTGAGCTGCATGGATCTTTCTCCGAAAACCTTTGTTTCACGCATGTCATTGCCCCAAACCGGGTTCCACGTTTAGGCGACATGCATTATTTCGCGAATTTGGCGGTGAGTGCGCCAGCCACGGCCGCCGGCACGAAGGGGCGAATGTCGCCGCCCATCGAGGCTATCTGACGGACAAGTGTGGCGGTAATGGTTCGCACCGAAGGGCTGGCGGGCAGAAAAACCGTCTGCAGTTCCGGCGCCATTGTCTCGTTCATACCGGCCATCTGCATCTCGTAGTCGAGATCGGTGCCGTCGCGCAGGCCACGGATCATGATCGAGGCGCCCTGCTTCCTGGCAGCGTCGATGACCAGCCCGTCGAAAGCGACGACCTTGATGCGCGCGCCGTCGCGGCCGAATTCGGCCTTCGTCGCAGCTTCGATGAGGCCGACCCGCTCCTCGAACGAGAACAGCGGTTTCTTGCCGGGATGAATGCCGATCGCTGCATAGACGGTGTCCGCCACAGCCAGCGACGCCTTCAGCACGTCGAGGTGGCCGTTGGTCGGCGGGTCGAAGGAGCCGGCATAAAGGGCGATGCGTTCGGTCATGGCAGGTGCTTCTAGCGAGCCTCTCTCGCAAAGGCAAATCCGATCGGCGAGCCGCCAATGCAAGTCGCCGCAAACGCCTGCCTTTGGGGCCTGACCCGAGGGTGCGCAGCGGTTTGGAACAACGGCATCCACCCAAACGGGGCTTCAAAGCGCATCGCCTGAGCCACGGTAATCGCGATGCGCTTTGAGTGAACCTTTTGGCCGAGATGAACGACCAATGAATGGGCCGATCACGAAGGCTTCACGCAGCGTTCATTAGATTGCAGCTTCAGAAGATGAAACCAAAACCCCGTTTGATCGTTGCTAGGTGCAGGAGAACACGCACATGCTGATCTACATGCTCGCCACCGCAATGACCATCGCCATGCTGATCGCCACCGTATTCGGGCTGCATCAGGAAGCAGAGCGCGTCCGCGCCAAGTCCAATGCCAAGCGATTCGGAGGCTTCGGTATCCGCAAGCCTTCACGCCACTTCTAGACCGGCCACTATCGGTTGACGGCGCCGGTCCATCGGGCCGGCATTGCTCATCAAGACCTACTAGGCGTTATTGTCCGGGCCAGCGCCTTCAGTGCCGGTATCCAGAGTTGCCTCGCCCTCGACACTCTCTTCTGCTTCCTCGTCCGACTGCGGTTCCGTTATCCGCTCCACCGAAACGACCTTCTCACCGTCGGCTGTGTTGAAGATGGTTACGCCCTTGGTGGCGCGGCTGGCGAAGCGAATGCCGTTGACCGGCACGCGGATGACGGTGCCGCCATCCGAGACAAGCATGATCTGGTCGTCATTGCCGACCGGGAAAGTCGCCACCAGGCGGCCGATCTCAGCCACTTTCGACACATCGGTGGCGCGGATGCCCTTGCCGCCGCGCCCTATCTGGCGGAAATCATAGGAAGACGAGCGCTTGCCGTAGCCATATTCCGTCACCGTCAGCACGAACTGCTCGTGTGCCTTAAGGAATTCGTAGCGCTCGTCGGAAAGCTCCGTCTCCTCGCCGACCTCCTCATTGGTGAGCTGGAAGTCTTCGTCCTCGCCCGCCGCAATGCCGGCGGCGAGCCGCCGTTCGGCCGCCACCCGCTTGAGATAAGCGGCGCGCTCGGCCGGCGACGCATCGACATGTTCGATCACCGCCATCGAGATCACCCGGTCGCTGGCAGCCATGGCGATGCCGCGCACGCCGACCGAGTTGCGGCTCTGGAAAACGCGCACGTCGCTGACCGAGAAGCGTATGCACTGGCCGGAGCTTGCGGTCAAAAGCACGTCGTCATTGTCGGTGCAGGTCTCGACGCCGAGTATCTCGTCGCCCTCCTCTTCCAGCTTCATGGCGATCTTGCCGTTGCGGTTGACCTGGACGAAATCCGACAGCTTGTTGCGGCGCACCGTGCCGCGCGTCGTGGCGAACATCACGTCGAGCTCGCCCCAGCTGGTCTCGTCCTCGGGCAGCGGCATGATGGTGGTGATGCGTTCACCCTGCTCCAGCGGCAGCATGTTGATCAGTGCCTTGCCGCGCGACTGCGGGTTGCCGATCGGCAGGCGCCACACCTTTTCCTTGTAGACGATGCCGCGCGAGGAGAAGAACAGCACCGGCGTGTGCGTATTGGCGACGAACAGCCGGGTGACGAAATCCTCTTCCTTGGTCGACATGCCGGAGCGGCCCTTGCCGCCGCGGCGCTGCGCCCGATAGAGCGACAACGGCACACGCTTGATGTAGCCGGAATGGCTGACCGTCACGACCATGTCCTCGCGCTGGATCAGGTCCTCGTCTTCCATATCAGCCCCGCCCTCGGACAGCTCGGTGCGGCGCGGCGTGCCGAACTCGTCGCGCACGGCGGCAAGCTCGTCCTTGACGATCTGCTGGATGCGCGCGCGGGACGACAGGATGTCCAGGTAGTCCTTGATCTCGTCGCCGATCGTGTTCAACTCGTCGGCGATCTCGTCGCGGCCGAGCGCGGTCAGCCGCTGCAGGCGCAGTTCGAGGATGGCGCGCGCCTGTTCCTCGGACAGATTGTAGGTGCCGTCCTCGTTGATGCGGTGGCGCGGATCGTCGATCAGCAGGATCAGCGATTCGACGTCGCCCGAGGGCCAGCGCCGCTCCATCAACTGCTCGCGCGCCGTCTGCGGATCCGGCGCGCTGCGGATCAGCTTTATCACTTCGTCGATATTGGCGACGGCAATGGCAAGGCCGACCAGCACATGGGCGCGGTCGCGCGCCTTGCGCAGCAGGAATTTCGTGCGCCGGCTGATCACGTCCTCGCGGAAGGCGACGAACGCCTTCAGCATGTCGGTCAGCGTCAGCAATTCCGGCTTGCCGCCGTTCAGCGCCACCATATTGGCGCCGAACGACGTCTGCAGCGGCGTGAAACGGTAGAGCTGGTTGAGGATGACGTCGGCGACCGCGTCGCGCTTCAGTTCGATGACGACACGGTAGCCCTGGCGGTCGCTCTCGTCGCGGATGTCGGAAATGCCTTCGATGCGCTTGTCACGCACCAGCTCGGCCATCTTCTCGATCATCGACGATTTGTTCACCTGGTAGGGAACCTCGGTGATGACGATCGATTCACGGTCGTTGCCGCGCGCCTCGACGTTGACGCGGCCGCGCATGACGATGGAGCCGCGGCCGGTCGAATAGGCGCTGTAGATGCCGGAGCGGCCGAGCACGATGCCGCCGGTCGGGAAATCCGGCCCTGGAATGATCTCCATCAGCGCCGGCAGATCGATCGCCGGATTGTCGATGAGGGCGATCGCGCCGTTGCAGACCTCGCCAAGATTGTGCGGCGGGATGTTGGTGGCCATGCCGACGGCGATGCCGCCGGAGCCGTTGACCAACAGGTTCGGAAAGCGCGCAGGCAGGACTTTCGGCTCGCTGCCGGACGCATCATAAGTGTCCTGGAAATCGACGGTGTCCTTGTCGATGTCTTCCAGCAACTCATGCGCGACCTTGGTCAGCCGCGATTCGGTGTAACGCATCGCCGCCGGCGGATCGCCGTCGATCGAGCCGAAATTGCCCTGCCCGTCGATCAGCGGCACGCGCAGCGACCAGTCCTGCGCCATCCGCACCAAGGCGTCGTAGATCGAGGCGTCGCCATGCGGATGGTATTTACCCATCACGTCGGCCACCGGGCGCGCCGACTTCACATATTTGCGGTTCCAGTGGTAGCCGCTCTCATGGGCAGCGTAGAGAATGCGGCGATGCACCGGCTTCAACCCGTCGCGCACGTCGGGCAGCGCACGGCTGACGATCACGCTCATCGCGTAATCGAGATAGGAGCGCTGCATCTCCTCGATGATGGAAATCGGCTCGATGCCGGTGGGCCCGCCGTCGGCGCCGCGCGGTGTCTTCTGGTCGGTCAAATCAGGTCACAATCAAATCGGGAATCACTCGGTGCTTATATAGGAAGCCGGGCCGAAACTCCAACGCCCGCGGCAGTTTTCCAGTGTCGGTTTTTGTGGTGATTTCAAAAGGATATCACTGATTGCGACGATATGGCCGAGGCGCTTTCATGGCCGCCGGGGCAAAGCTCATTGTCAGGCCAATTTTTTGCTTCACAAAGCCGGAACCACGGACGCGTTCGGCAATTTATCGCCTCGCCGCCGGAGCCGGTAGGCACCGGGCGCCTCCCCCATCACGCGGCGGAAACGGCGGTTGAAGGTCGACAAATCGTTGAACCCGGCTTCGAAGGCGATCGTCGAGATCGCCTCGTCCGACATGCGCAGCCGCACCGCCGCCCTGTGCAGCCGGGTTTTCAGCACGAACTGGTAGGGCGTCATGCCCGCGACATGCCGGAAGCTGCGCAGGAAATGGTAAGGACTGGTCGCCGTTTCGCTTGCAAGCTCGGCGAGCGAGACCGGGCTTTCGGCATCCTTTTCGATGCGCCGCACCGCCTCCGCGACGCGTTTCTGATCGCGGCGGCTCGGTGACCGGGCAGCGGGCGCGAGACCGGGGGCGACGGCTGCGCCGGCAATCCGCAGTCCGAGTTCCTCGAACGCCTCGATGTCGGCCATCTCGCGCGCGGCTTCCGCCTCGGCCAGCAGCCGTGCCAGCGCCGGCAAGGGCGGCAGCCGCGCCGTCTCGAAGGCCAGCTTCTTCGCGCCCGGCGTGTCGGCGACGATCTGCTCCATATAGGCCGGGCTGAAATGATAGGAGATGCAGCGGTCGCCGGCGCCATGCTCGTGCCCACACTCGTAGCAAGTGCGCGGGTTGCCGAGCAGAACTGCGCCCGGCGTCAGCATCGCCGTGCCCTGGCGTGCGCGGTAGCGGAAGGTGCCGTTGGTCACCACTGCGACACAGAAGTCGCGATGCTCTTCCTCGAACGGGCGATCAGCGACGCCGGCAGTGCAGACCACGTCCGACACCCGCCAGCCTTTTCCGGACGCCAGTGTATGCACGCTCGTCGTCATGGCCGAAAGGTAGCAATTTTTCCCAAGCGCAAGAAGCCTGGCGCGGCCTATTCTTCCCGGTCTCCTGACAAAGTGGGCAGAAACCATGTTCAATTCGTCTTCCTTTGCCGAAGCCCTGCACAGTGACGGGCCAGCCGCAGGCCTTGCCGAAAAACTGAACCTTTACGGCCGCTTCGTCGGCGCCTGGGCGTTCGATGCCACGCGCCATCTCGAAGACGGCCAGGTTCTGACCGGACGCGGCGAGGTGCATTTCGGCTGGGTGCTCGAGGGCCGGGCGATCCAGGACGTATGGATCTTGCCCGCGCGGAACAGTGGCGCACAGAGCTCGCTCGGCAAATGGACCTTTTATGGCACGACACTGCGCGTCTATGACCCCGGCGTCGACGCCTGGCATATCTTCTGGAGCGATCCGCGCACCCAGTATTACAGCCGCCAGCTCGGCCGCGCCGAGGGCGACACCATCGTCCAGCAAGGCGCCGACGGCACCGGCGCCTCGGTGCGCTGGAGCTTTTCCCGGATCACCGAAAATTCGTTCCGCTGGCTAGGCGAACGCTCTCAGGACGATGGCGCGACCTGGCGGCTCGAAGTCGAGTTCCTGGCGCGGCGCGGCGCCAGCGCCTGACCTGCACGGTTCCCCCTGACGCCGCTTTGCTCTACCAATGCTGGGATCTCGGGCACGGCCCGGCGGGGAGGGTCGGAGATGCCGAGCTTCGACAGCCTGTTCAACGCCTTCGTCACCATTCTGGTGACCATCGACCCGCCTGGCCTGGCGCCGCTCTTCCTCGCCGTGACGCGCGGCATGAACCGCGAGGAGCGCAACCAGGTTTCCGTCCGTGCCTCGATCATCGCTTTCCTGGTGATGGCGCTGTTTGCAATCGCCGGCGCATCGATCCTGTCGGTGTTCGGCATCACGCTGCCGGCGTTCCGCGTCGCCGGCGGGTTCCTGCTGTTCTTCATCGCCTTCGAAATGGTGTTCGAGCGCCGGCAGGACCGCAAGGAGAAGATCGGCGACGTCGCCATCACCAAGGACATGATCCACAACATCGCCGCCTTTCCGCTGGCGATCCCACTGATCGCCGGTCCGGGAGCGATTTCAGCGACGGTCCTGCTGTCCGGCTCGTTTCCAGGTCTTGGCGCGCAGGCAGCCCTTGTCGGCATCATCGCGATCTGCCTTGTCATCACTTACCTGGTGTTCGTGCTGGCCGAGCGCATCGACCGGGTCCTCGGCCAGACCGGCCGCTCGATTCTGACCCGGCTGCTCGGCGTCATCCTGGCGGCGCTCGCCGTGCAGTTCGTCGCCGATGGCGTCAAGGCGCTGATGGCGGCATGAAAATGAAAGCGGCCTCGCGCTTGATTGCCGAGGCCGTCATTTTCGTTGTCCAGCTCGCGCAACGAACCGCCCCTGGCGGGCGCTATCCTACTTCGCCGTCGTATCAATAACTTCGAAGTCGTGGGTGATCTCGGCGGTCTTGGCCATCATTGCCGAGGCCGAGCAGTATTTTTCGATCGAAAGATCGATTGCCCGCCTGACCTTGTCATGCGAAAGCGCGCGGCCCTTAACGATGAAATGCATATGAATGCGGGTGAACACCCGCGGCTCCTTCTCCGCCCGGTCGGCATCGAGTTCGACCACGCAGTCTTCGACCGCCTCGCGGCCCTTTTCGAGAATGTGGACGACATCATAGGCTGAGCAGCCGCCAGTGCCGAGCAGCACCAGTTCCATCGGGCTCGGCCCCGGCGTCTTGCCATCCGGTCCGAACGCGGTTCCCAGCACCACCTTGTGACCGCTACCGGACTCGCCGACGAAAGTGCGCTCCTCGACCCATTTGACCCGTGCTTTCACCTGATACGTCCTTTCACCGCACACCGCTCAAACGCACAACGTCCCGAAAATCCAACATAGATCTTCGGGACGCCAATGCGTGGCCTCAAGTGGCTGGCTGTCAGCTCGCGCAGAGCCGCTCGCTCCAAGCGATCAAAACGGAATTTCGTCGTCGAGTTCGCGCGACGAACCACCGCCACCCTTGTTGCCGCCGCCGCCGCCGCGATTGAGATTCTCGCCCGGGCCGGACTGGCCGAAATCGGAACCGCGGCTGCTGCCGCCACCGGCATAGCTGCCGACCTGACCGCCCTCGCCCTGCCCGCGTGCGTCGAGCATCTGCAGCTCGCCACGGAATTTCTGCAGCACGATTTCGGTCGTGTAGCGGTCATTGCCGGTCTGGTCCTGCCATTTGCGCGTCTGCAACTGGCCCTCGACATAAACCTTGGCACCCTTCTTCAGATACTGCTCGGCGACCTTGGCGAGCTGCTCGTTGAAGATGACAACATTGTGCCACTCGGTCTTTTCCTTGCGCTCGCCGGAAGTCTTGTCGCGCCAGCTTTCCGACGTGGCGACGCGGATGTTGACGACCGGCTCACCCGAATTCAAACGGCGGATTTCCGGGTCCGCCCCGAGATTGCCCACCAGAATGACCTTGTTGACGCTACCCGCCATGATACTTCTCCGCGCTCATCCGAAACAAATTTTCTCACTCCCACCTTATAGACTGCGGACATTCCCCGCCTGCCGTGGCTGGCTTTTCCCACAAGGTTTTTGTTCTCTTTTCGTTCTAAAACCACCAATCCGTTTTGTCAAGGAATGTCAGCAATCGATGGGTTCCGCCGTGCCGTTCCATATGGGCGCGAAAAGACTGCTTGCCAAATCAATAAGTGTAGACTTATGCTTTTGCTATGATCGAAGCCGAGATTTTTCGAGCGCTTGCCGACCCGACGCGCCGCGCCGTGTACGAACGGCTCGCCGCCGGCGAAATGACGGTGTCGGAACTGCGCAGCGGCATGAGCGTGTCGCAACCGGCCGTGTCGCAGCATCTCACAGTGCTGCGCGGCGCCGGCCTGGTGACCGAGCGGCGAGCCGGCCGCAACGCCTATTATCGCGCCGATCCGCAAGGGCTTGAGCCTCTGCTCGGCTGGATCGAGCGTTACCGTGCGTTCTGGCCCGAGCGTATCGAACGGCTCAAGGCGGTTTTGAAGGATATGGACCAATGACGGCAAAACAGCATTCAAACATGGCGGCAGACTCGATCGAGTTCGAGTGCGAACTTCCAGACCCGCCGGAGAAAGTGTGGCGCGCGCTGACGGTGCCGGACCTGCTCGCGGCCTGGATGATGCCGAACGACATCAAGCCGGAGATCGGCAGCCGCTTTGCCTTTGCCAGGCCGGACGCGCCGATCGAGTGCGAAATCCTCGACGCCGAGCCCGAACGCCTGCTGCGTTATTCCTGGCGGGAGCGGCCGGCGCCCGGCAATACAGCGGATCCGCTCACCAGCCCGCTGGACAGCCCAATGGATAGCCCAATAGACAGCCCAATGGACAGCATCGTCACCTTCACGCTTGACCGCACTGTGTCGGGCGGCACGCATCTGCGCATCGTCCACGACGGATTTGCGCGAGTAGCTACGCCTGCGGTTGCCGGCGCTGGTTGCCGGCTTTCGCTCAACGCACACAGCCCCAGACAGACCATAGCCGCAAACACGCCTCGCCTCTCCCTGCGCGCGGCCTGAGCAGCACAACGGAGAAAAGCGATGAGCGGTTTTGCCAACCTGGTGCCGATGGTGATCGAGCAGTCGAGCCGCGGCGAACGCGCCTTCGACATTTTCTCGCGGCTGCTGCGCGAGCGCATCATCTTCATCAACGGTCCGATCGACGACAATGTGTCGGCGTTGGTCTGTGCCCAGCTCCTGTCGCTGGAATCCGACAATCCAGACAAGGAAATTTCCCTCTACATCAACTCGCCGGGCGGTGTGGTGACCAGCGGCTTCGCTATCTACGACACGATGCAGTACGTTTCTTGCCCCGTATCGACCGTCTGCATGGGCTTTGCTGCGTCGATGGCCTCCTTCCTGCTGATGGCCGGCACCCCGGGGCGACGCATCGCGCTGCCCAACACCAGCATCCTGCTGCACCAGCCGTCAGGCGGTTTCCAGGGCCAGGCCTCCGACATCCAGCGCCACGCCGAAGGCATCCTCAGGACCAAGCGGCGCATGACCGAGCTTTACGCGCACCACTGTGGTCGCACGTTCGAAGAGGTCGAACGCACGCTCGACCGCGACCATTTCATGACCGCCGCGGAGGCAAGGACATGGGGCCTTGTCGATCATGTTTTTGATACGCGCAAACAGGCGGCTTGAAAGCCGAACGCCATGAGCGATAGTCGCCCGACATTCGAGCTTGGCTCCCCCTTCTCCCCTTGTGGGAGAAGGTGGCCGAGCGAAGCTCGGTCGGATGAGGGGTGCTCCAGCTTGGCACCAACAGCACTCCGGCCAACACCCCTCAACCGTCTTGGCGCTACGCGCCAATCCACCTTCTCCCACAAGGGGAGAAGGCAAGACCGCGTGCTTGCACCATAGAAACAAATAGCCCCGCCGCTGCTTCCGCAAAACGGTCGGGGCTTTCTTGGATCTGAAATCCAATGGCCGGGAGCGAACTGCCGGCTCTTTGATCTCGGATGCTTCGCGGCGTTCAGCCGACGATCCGACTAGTAGTCTCTGATTTTAATGGGATCGGCAGGTCACGGTTTGTCGGGCGGCGCAAACGCCTGGCCCTGGCACTTATGCCTGCCGCGGCTCCAGCGACACGTGGAGCCTCAAGGGACTGTCCGGTGGAGTCATTCCTCTGCTCTCCTTTTCTGTCCATTGCGACTGGTGTCGTCCGAAGCGCATATCGCAAAAGCCTGCAACTCGTGCAGGCCGCCTTAGGGCGGCGAGGCCATCGAAAGATAGTCGGCTTCGGTGACGCCTGGAGTCTGACTCCTTGAGGTTAAGACGTCAACAGGTGGATAGCCGATTTACCAAAAACGTGATCGCTTGTGTGGCGAATCCGAAATTTGCATCCGTTTTGAGCAGCGCGGCGTCGGCCATGGATCAGAGCGCTGCGCCTTGCGCCGAGGTGACTATCGACAGGAGTCTCCATTCGCTAGAATGCGACTTGGAGTTGGAGACCGGCATGTATCTTTTTATTCTGTCGGCCCTTGTGGGATTTATCTTTTGCTCGGTCGGCTTGGTCTTGCTTGTGAGAGGCGACGGGAAGAAAAACAATCGCAACATTGTGCGCTCGTCGTATTGGTTCGCTGCGGCAGCAGCGATTGTATTATTGGGTACGATTTCTTTTGTTGCAGTGTGACTTCGTTCTCGAAAGGTGCGCCGGGTTCCGCATTGGTCGCAAGCTGTCCACCCGTTTGGGGTTCGCACGTTTGCTAACGCGTGGAACTTTAATGCGGTGGTGCGCGAAGCTGGTTTGATGAGCGCATTTGTCAGGAGCGTGTTCGGCCTTTGTTCTTTCCGCTTGCTCGCCCGCGCGAAAGACGGTTAAAGGCTTTGGTCGAGAGTTCTCTCGAAATGGTGAGCGAAATTACCTACATGGGAGATGGCCGGGACAACCCGCCATCCCACGAGATTCCAGATCTGAGGCGGCGACCGGCGATGGCCGACCATAAATATCTTTCCATTCGCGGGGCGCGCGAACACAATCTGAAGAATGTCGATCTCGACCTGCCGCGTGACAGCCTGATCGTCATGACCGGGCTGTCGGGGTCCGGCAAGTCGTCGCTCGCCTTCGACACCATCTATGCCGAGGGCCAGCGCCGCTACGTCGAGAGCCTGTCGGCCTATGCGCGACAGTTCCTCGAAATGATGCAGAAGCCTGATGTCGACCAGATCGACGGCTTGTCGCCGGCCATCTCCATCGAGCAGAAGACCACGTCGAAGAACCCGCGCTCGACGGTCGGCACCGTCACCGAGATCTACGACTACATGCGGCTGCTGTTCGCGCGCGTCGGCATCCCCTATTCGCCGGCCACCGGCCTGCCGATCGAGAGCCAGACGGTTTCGCAGATGGTCGACCGCGTGCTGGCGGTCGAGGAGGGCACGCGCCTGTTCATCCTGGCGCCGATGGTGCGAGGCCGCAAAGGCGAATACCGCAAGGAACTGCTGGAGCTGCAGAAGAAGGGTTTTCAGCGCGTCAAGGTCGACGGTGTCTTTTACGAAATCGCCGACGTGCCGGCGCTGGACAAGAAGTACAAGCATGACCTCGACGTCGTCGTCGACCGCATCGTCGTGCGCGGCGATCTGGCGACGCGGCTTGCCGATTCCATCGAGACCGCGCTGAAGCTCGCCGACGGGCTGGCGGTGGCCGAATTCGCCGACCGGCCGCTCGACGCCAGCCAGACCGGCGAGGATTCGGTCAACAAGTCGAAGAACGAGACGCATGAGCGCATCCTGTTCTCCGAAAAATTCGCCTGCCCGGTGTCCGGCTTCACCATTCCCGAAATCGAGCCGCGGCTGTTTTCCTTCAACAACCCGTTCGGCGCCTGCCCGACCTGCGACGGCCTCGGCAGCCAGCGCGCCATCGACGCCAGCCTGATCGTGCCCGACGACAATCTGTCGCTGCGCGCCGGCGCCGTCAGCCCATGGGCGAAATCGACCTCGCCCTATTACGTGCAGACGCTCGAGGCGCTGGGCAAGGCTTATGGCTTCAAGCTCGGCGACAAGTTCCGGGACCTGACCGCAGAGGCAAAGCAAGCCATCCTGCACGGCACCGGCGAGCGCGAAGTCACTTTCCAGTATGATGACGGCCTGCGCTCCTACCAGACGACAAAGACATTCGAAGGCGTCATCCCCAATCTCGAGCGGCGCTGGAAGGAAACCGAATCCGCCTGGATGCGCGAGGAGATCGAGCGCTTCATGTCGGCCACGCCTTGCCCGGCCTGCCGCGGCTACCGGCTGAAGCCGGAAGCGCTGGCGGTGAAGATTGCCGGCAAGCACATCGGCGAGGTCACCGAGCTGTCGATCCGCAAGGCCGACCAATGGTTCACCGAGCTGCCCGCCGCACTCAGCGACAAGCAGAACGAGATCGCGGTGCGCGTGCTCAAGGAAATCCGCGAGCGGCTGCGCTTCCTCAACGATGTCGGGCTCGACTACCTGACGCTGTCGCGCAATTCCGGCACGCTGTCGGGCGGCGAGAGCCAGCGCATACGGCTGGCCTCGCAGATCGGCTCCGGCCTCACCGGCGTGCTCTATGTGCTGGACGAGCCGTCGATCGGCCTGCACCAGCGCGACAATGCGCGCCTGCTCGACACGCTGAAGCATTTGCGCGACATCGGCAACACGGTGATCGTCGTCGAGCATGACGAGGACGCTATCCTGCATGCCGACTATGTCGTCGATATCGGCCCGGCCGCCGGCATCCACGGCGGCCACATCATCGCGCAGGGAACGCCGCAGCAGATCATGGCCAGCCCCGCCTCGATCACCGGCAAATATCTGTCCGGCGAGCTCGAAGTGGCGACGCCGGCGGTGCGGCGCGAGGCCAAGAAGAACCGGCGCCTTAAGATCGTCGGCGCGCGCGGCAACAATCTGAAGAATGTTACCGCCGAAATCCCGCTCGGCACCTTCACCGCCGTCACCGGCGTCTCCGGCGGCGGCAAGTCGACCTTCCTGATCGAGACCTTGTTCAAGGCAGCGTCGCGCCGCATCATGGGTTCGCGCGAGCACCCGGCCGAGCACGACCGCATCGAGGGCCTCGAATTCCTCGACAAAGTCATCGATATCGACCAGTCGCCGATAGGGCGGACGCCGCGCTCCAATCCCGCCACCTATACCGGCGCCTTCACGCCGATCCGCGACTGGTTCGCCGGGCTGCCGGAGTCCAAGGCGCGCGGCTATCAGCCAGGTCGCTTCTCGTTCAACGTCAAGGGCGGTCGCTGCGAGGCCTGCCAAGGCGACGGCGTCATCAAGATCGAGATGCACTTTTTGCCCGACGTCTATGTCACCTGCGACGTCTGCCACGGCAAGCGCTACAACAGAGAGACGCTCGACGTCCTGTTCAAGGGCAAGTCGATTGCCGACGTGCTCGACATGACGGTCGAGGAAGGCGTCGATTTCTTCGCCGCCGTGCCCGGCGTGCGCGACAAGCTGGAGACGCTGAAGCAGGTCGGCCTCGGCTACATCCATGTCGGCCAGCAGGCGACGACGTTGTCGGGCGGCGAGGCGCAGCGCATCAAGCTGGCCAAGGAACTGTCGCGCAAGGCGACCGGCAAGACGCTCTACATCCTCGACGAGCCGACCACCGGCCTGCATTTCCACGACGTCGCCAAGCTCCTGGAAGTGCTGCATGAGCTGGTCGACCAGGGCAACACGGTGGTCGTCATCGAGCACAATCTCGAGGTGATAAAAACCGCGGACTGGGTGCTCGACCTCGGTCCCGAGGGCGGAGACGGCGGCGGCGAGCTGGTGGCCTCAGGCACGCCGGAGGATATCGTCCGCGAAAAACGCAGCTACACCGGCCAGTTCCTCAGGGAACTTTTGGAGCGGCGCCCCGGAGGCAAGCGCGAAGCGGCGGAGTGAGCGAAGACTGGTTGGCGTTTGGAAAACCTTCAAATGAGGATCAGAAGAGCGCTTGCCGGTGATCTTGATGCTGTCGTCCGGCCGGCGCAAGCCGCCTATGCACCCTACGCCCAATCCGCATTTCGACATGGCTAAAGCTGTCGAGACGCTCGCTACGGCCTGATCCATTTCAACCCGGGAGGACGACAGTGACTCAATCTGGAAAAATCCGCGCCGGCATGGGCGGCTGGACCTTCGAGCCCTGGGACAAGTCTTTCTACCCGGACAAGTTGTCCAAGGCGAAGCAACTGCACTATGCAACCCGGCAGGTGCCAAGCATCGAGGTCAACGGCACCTACTATTCGAGTTTCAAGGAGCCGACCTTCGTCAAATGGGCAAACGAGGCGCCGGACGGTTTTGTCTATTCGCTGAAGGGCAACCGTTTCGTCACCAACCGCCGCGTGCTCAGTGAAGCCGGAGAGTCGATGACGCGTTTCCTGGGATCGGGCGTCGCCGCGCTCGGCGACAAGCTCGGGCCGATCCTCTGGCAGTTCGCGCCAACCAAAAAATTCGACCCGGACGATTTCGAGGCTTTCCTCAAGCTGTTGCCCGAGAAGCAGGACGGCGTTGCGCTGCGCCATGCGGTCGAGGTGCGCAACGACAGTTTCGTCGTGCCGGAATTCGCCGCCCTGGCGCGCCAATACAAGGTCGCGATCGTCTATGCCGACCACGCCAAATATCCAGCAATAGCCGACGTCACCGGCGATTTCATCTATGCCCGGCTGCAGACCGGCAGCGACGACAATCCCGACTGCTACACGCCAAAGACGCTCGACGAATGGGCGGCGCGGGCAAAGACCTGGGCCCAGGGCAAGGCGCCGGCCGACCTGCCGCGTGCCGATCCCTCAACCGAAGCGCCGCTCAAACCGCGTGATGTGTTCGTCTACTTCATCACCGAAGGCAAGGCCCGCGCGCCGTTCGGCGCCATGGCGCTGATGAAGCGCGTCACAGGCTGACGTTGGCGGCACATCGCGTCCACCCCTTCGGTCATGCCGCAACCACGACTTCGTTGTAGGCATCGAGATCGACGAAGAACACCTTGGTGAGCTCGGCGATCAGTTCGTCGTGGTCGTATCCTTGCGATTTCAGAATATCGACGGCGGTCATGATGTCGACGCGCTCGGTAAGCCGTCGTTTGTGGTGGTCCTCGACGTAACGTTCCATCGGCTGCCCTGGCCCAAGTGCCCCAAATGCGTTTGAACAACGATCAGATCGCAGGAGGAGGCTGCTTGCACGGAACGTGCCGGCTGAGCCTGCGCCTGATCTGTCGACGTGACTGATACGGAAAGCGGCCGACTCAACAAGGCCAAGTAAAGCCTAGCATGCAATCTTCACCGCGCCAGAGGCGTTCAGGAACAAAGGCGTTCAGGATAGACTGGGCGGGCATTCGCGACTTGGGGGGGGGGGGGGGGGGGGGGGGGGGGGGGGGCGCGAGGGGGGGGGGGGGGGGGGGGGGGGGGCGCGGGGGGGGGGGGGGGGGGGGGGGGCGCGGCGGCGGGGGGGCGGGGGGGCGGGGGGG
>NZ_JBVVQJ010000020.1:60256-90160 GCF_055811475.1 Mesorhizobium sp. WSM4829
CCCCCACCCCCCCGCCCCCCCCCCGCCCCCCGCCCCCGCCCCGCCCCCGCCCCCCCCCCCCCCCCCCCCCCCCCCCCCCCCCCCCCCCCCCCCCCGAAGGGATGAACCCTACACCGTAAGAAACTTCCTCACATCCGCCCGGTCGAGATCCTCGGCCGGGCCGGTGTGGACGATCAGGCCGCGGTCCATGATGTTGACTTCGTCGGCCAGTTCCCGGCAGAAATCGAGATACTGTTCGACCAGCAGCACGGCGATATCGGCCTGGTCGCGCAGATAGCGGATGGCGCGGCCGATATCCTTGATGATCGACGGCTGGATGCCTTCGGTCGGCTCGTCGAGCACCAGCAGTTTCGGCCGCATCACCAGTGCCCTGCCGATGGCAAGCTGCTGCTGCTGGCCGCCGGAAAGGTCGCCGCCGCGGCGCGCGAGCATCTGCTTCAGCACCGGGAACAATTCGAAGACGTGGCCGGGAATGTTGCGGTCGGCCCGCTTCAATGGCGCAAAGCCCGATTCGAGGTTTTCCCGCACTGTGAGCAGCGGGAAGATCTCCCTGCCCTGCGGCACGAATGCGATGCCCGACCGGGCGCGATCATACGCCGCGCTCCGGTCGAGCGCCTTCCCCTCGAAGGCAACACTTCCGCTCGTCAGCCGGTGGTGGCCGACGATCGATCTCATCAAACTGGTTTTGCCGACGCCGTTGCGGCCGAGCACGCAGGTGATCTTGCCGGCGCCGGCCTTCAGCGAGACGCCACGCAGCGCCTGGGCGGCGCCGTAGTGCAGCGTGGCGTTGGAGACTTCGAGCATGGTCAGCGCCTTCTCCAGCGCCTGAAGAACGAAAGATCGAAATGATGGAACGGAACGCGCCAGACCATGATCATCTCCCCAGATAGACTTCGACGACACGCTCGTCGGCCGAAACGAAATCGAGCGAGCCTTCGGACAGCACCGAGCCTTCGTGCAGGCAGGTGACCTTGACGCCGAGCTCGCGCACGAAGTGCATGTCGTGCTCGACGACGATGACCGAATGGTCGCGGGCAATATCCCTGAGCAGCCGCGCGGTCTCCTCGGTCTCGGCGTCGGTCATGCCGGCGACCGGTTCGTCGACCAAAAGCAGCTTCGGATCCTGCGCCAGCAGCATGCCGATCTCGAGCCATTGCTTCTGGCCGTGGCTGAGATTGGCGGCAAGCTCGTCGCGCTTGTCACCGAGCCGGATGATGCCGAGGATGTCGTCGATCCGCCGCGCCTCCGCCGCCGATCGGCGATGGAACAGTGCCGGGAAGATCGAGCGTGGGCCCTTCAGCGCCAGCATCAGGTTGTCCTCGATCGTGTGGCTTTCGAACACCGTCGGCTTCTGGAATTTCCTGCCGATGCCCATCATGGCGATCTCGGCCTCGTCATGTTTCGTCAGGTCGACCTGCCCGTCGAAATAAACCTCGCCCGCGTCGGGGCGCGTCTTGCCGGTGACGATGTCCATCATCGTGGTCTTGCCGGCGCCGTTCGGACCGATGATCGCCCGCATCTCGCCCTTGTCGAGCACCAGCGACAAATTGTTGATGGCGCGAAAGCCGTCGAAGGAAACCGAGACGCCGTCGAGATAGAGGATGGTGTTGCTCTTCGGCATTGCTCACTCCGCCGGCTGCGGTTCGGGGCCGGATGCGGACCAGTCGCCCGGCGTTCTCGCAGCCGAGCGAACGATCTTCGGCGGTGGCGGGACGTCAGGATCGGTGCCGGCCTCCCCAATGGTCGGGTCGGTGATCGAGGCTGCGCGCAGCGCCCTGGCATTGGCGCGCCAGGAATCCCACATGCCGACAATGCCCTTGGGCAGGAACAGCGTGACGGCGACGAACAGCCCGCCCAGCGCAAACAGCCAGAACGCCGGCAGCACGCCGGTGAACCAGGATTTTCCGGCATTGACCACGAGCGCGCCGATGATCGGCCCGACGATGGTGCCGCGCCCGCCGACGGCCGCCCATACCACGACCTCGATCGAATTGGACGGCTCGAACTCGCCCGGATTGATGATGCCAACCTGCGGCACATAGAGCGCGCCGGCAATGCCGGCCATGACAGCCGACACGGTGAAGGCGAACAGTTTGACGTTTTCGGCGCGCCAGCCGAGAAAGCGCGTGCGGCTCTCGGCGTCGCGCACCGCCATCAGCAGCTTGCCGTATTTGGAACCGACGATCGCCCAGGTGACGAAGACGGCGAGCGCCAGCGTGACGGCGCTGGCCGCGAACAATGCCGAGCGTGTCGCATCGGCCTGCACGTTGTAGCCGAGAATATCCTTGAAGTCGGTCAAGCCGTTGTTGCCGCCGAAACCCATGTCGTTGCGGAAAAACGCAAGCAGCAGCGCATAGGTCATCGCCTGGGTGATGATCGACAGATAGACGCCGGTGACGCGGCTGCGGAAGGCGAACCAGCCGAAGACGAAGGCGAGCAGGCCAGGCACTGCAAGCACCATGATCGCGGCAAACCAGAAATGGTCGAAACCGTACCAGAACCACGGCAATTCCCCATAATTCAGGAACACCATGAAATCCGGCAGCAGCGGATTGCCGTAGACGCCGCGCGAGCCGATCTGGCGCATCAGATACATGCCCATCGCATAGCCACCGAGCGCGAAGAAGGCGCCGTGGCCGAGCGAAAGGATGCCGCAATAGCCCCAGACGAGATCGAGCGCCAGGGCGAGCAGCGCGTAGCAGAGATACTTGCCGGTGAGCGCGACGACATAGGACGGCACGTAGAACGCACTCGTCGGCGAGACCACAAGATTGAGCAGCGGCACGATGATGGCGACCGCCAAAAGGATGAAGATCGTGATGGCGATGCGGCGGTCGGCGCCGGCGGTGAAGAAGCGTCCGGTGATCATGCTTCCACCGACCTGCCCTTCAGCGCGAACAGGCCGCGCGGGCGTTTCTGGATGAACAGGATGATGAGGACCAGCACGACGATCTTGCCGAGGACCGCGCCGGCATAGGGTTCGAGGAACTTGTTGACGATGCCGAGCGAGAAGGCGCCGACCAGCGTGCCCCAGAGATTGCCGACACCGCCGAAGACGACGACCATGAAGCTGTCGATGATGTAGCCGCGGCCGAGATTGGGCGAGACATTGTCGATCTGGCTGAGCGCCACACCGGCGATGCCGGCAATGCCGGATCCCAGGGCAAAGGTCAGCGCATCGACCCACGGCGTCCTGATGCCCATCGAAGCGGCCATGCGGCGATTGGCGGTGACGGCGCGCATCTGCAGGCCCCAGGAGGTGCGCTTCATCACATAAAGCAGCACCGCGAACACGCCGAGCGCGAATACCAATATCCAGAGCCGGTTCCAGGTCACCGCAAGCTGGCCGATATAGAACGAACCCGACATCCACGACGGATTGCCGACCTCCTGGTTCGTCGGCCCGAAGATGGTGCGCACGGCCTGCTGCAGGATCAGCGAGACGCCCCATGTCGCCAGCAGCGTCTCCAGCGGCCGGCCGTAGAGAAAACGGATCACGCCCCGCTCGATGACGAGGCCGACGAGCGCCGCGACCGAGAAGGCGAGCGGCAGCGCGATGACCAGCGACCAGTCGAACAGGCCGGGAAAGGAGGTTCGGATCACCTCCTGCACGACAAAGGTCGTGTAGGCGCCGAGCATCACCATTTCGCCATGCGCCATGTTGATGACGCCCATGACGCCAAAGGTGATGGCGAGGCCGATCGCCGCCAGCAGCAGCACCGATCCGAGCGAGATGCCGTACCAGATGTTCTGGCCCGCATCCCACAGCGCCAGCGTCGAATTGATGTTGGCGATCGCCGCCGTCGCCGCGTCCTTGACCGCGCCTTCGGAATTGGCCTCGACGGCGGTGAGCAGGGACAGGGCGTTGCGATCGCCGCGCCCGCCAATCAGGGCGACCGCCGCCAGTTTGTCGGTCTCCGGCCTGTCGGACACCAGAACCGATGCGGCGCGGGCCTGTTCGAGCAGCGCTTTGACGCTTGCCACGGTCTCGCTGGCGATTGCGGCATCGAGCGGCTCGATGTTTGTCGCGTCGGGCGTCCTGAACATGGTGTCGGCGGCGGCAATGCGCGCGGCCGGATCTTTTGCGCCGAGCGTGAGCGTGCCCAGCGCATCGCGGATGGCGCGGCGCAGCGTGTTGTTGACCTTGATCTTGGTGATCCCGCTTTTGGCCGCGTCACCGGATTTTTCACCGCTCAGCGGGTCGAGCAGCTCAACGCTGCCGCCAGCTGCCTTGCCGATGAAAACCAGCGAATCGGCCTTGCGGACGTAAAGATCGCCCTCGGCAAGCGCGCCAAGCGGACGTTCGACGGCAGTATCACCGGTGGCCGCCAGCTCGCGCACGACAGCTTCGGTGGCCGAGAAATTCGAGGCAGTAGCAAATTTGGCGATGATGGCGCGCAGATCCGCTTCGGCAGCGTTCGACGGCGACAGCATCCCCAGGAGGAGCAGCAGCGTCAGGCCGATCGCGCGGGTGAGGATCATCGATTTCTGCGATTCTTGAGGGTTGAAACTTCGCGTCCGGGCGAACTGGAGGAGAGGACGAGTTCGCCCGGACGCGTCGCGGTCCAGGTCGTGGAGAAATCCACGACCGTCAGACCCGGGAGGATCAGTTGGTTCCCTTGCCGCCGCATTTGCCGGTGGCGACATTAAAATTGCCGCAGGACAGAGGCGCGCGCCAATCGGAAATCAGGTCCTTCGAATCGGCCAGATAGTCGGACCACTCGTCGCCCATCACCAGGCCAGGCGTCTGCGAGACGGTCTCGAACTGGCCATCGGCCTGGATTTCGCCGATCAGCACCGGCTTGGTGATGTGATGGTTCGGCATCATCGTCGAATAGCCACCGGTCAGGTTCGGCACCGAGACGCCGATCACGGCGTCGATGACCTTGTCAGGATCGGTGGTGCCGGCCTTCTCGACCGCCTTCACCCACATGTTGAAGCCGACATAATGGGCTTCCATCGGGTCGTTGGTGGTGCGCTTGTCGCTCTTGATGAACTTGTGCCAGTCGGCGATGAACTTGGCGTTCTCGGGCGTATCGATGCTCTGAAAATAGTTCCAGGCGGCGAGATGGCCGACGAGCGGCGCGGTGTCGAGACCGGCAAGCTCTTCCTCGCCGACCGAGAAGGCCATGACCGGGATGTCCTCGGCCTTGACGCCCTGGTTGCCAAGCTCCTTGTAGAACGGCACGTTGGCGTCGCCATTGACCGTCGAGACGACGGCGGTCTTCTTGCCGGCGGAGCCGAACTTCTTGATCGCCGCGACCTCGGTCTGCCAATCGGAGAAGCCGAACGGCGTGTAGTTGACCATGATGTCTTCGGCAGCGACGCCCTTGGCTTTCAGATAGGCTTCGAGGATCTTGTTGGTGGTGCGCGGGTAGACGTAGTCGGTGCCTTCAAGCACCCAGCGCTTCACCGAACCGCCGTCCTCGCTCATCAGATAGTCGACAGCCGGAATAGCCTGCTGGTTCGGCGCTGCGCCGGTGTAGAACACGTTGCGCTCGCTCTCCTCGCCCTCATACTGGACGGGGTAGAACAGGATGTTGTCGAGTTCGCTGAACACCGGCAGCACCGACTTGCGCGACACCGAGGTCCAGCAACCGAACACCGCCGCGACCTTGTCCTTGGAGATCAGCTCGCGCGCCTTTTCGGCGAACAGCGGCCAGTTCGAAGCCGGATCGACGACGACCGCTTCGAGTTTCTTGCCGAGCAGGCCGCCCTTTGCATTCTGCTCTTCGATGAGCATCAGCATGGCGTCCTTCAGCGTCGTCTCCGAAATCGCCATGGTCCCCGACAGCGAGTGGAGGATACCCACCTTGATCGTGTCGTCAGCCGCCCTGGCCGGGACGCTCATCAGCAGGCCGGCCGTGACCGCGCCTGCCGAAAACATTTTTGTTATTGTCGAGAAACTGCCCCGCATATTTCAAAACTCCCTGACTGGTTGATCGCATCGCGAACAGACCATGCAACGGCTGTGCCAACCGCAGGAGCAAAATCAAGCGGGTCTGGATTTCCTAACCCTATCAGCCGTTTAATATATTAGCCGCCAAAGATAAGCGCCGCTGCCGGTGCTCTGCTTGAGAAAAAGTCCCCCGCTATCGCCCAATTTTTGATCACTCGCGAATTAATGCATGAATTTTGAGCAAAAGACGGCGAACCGTTGCGGCGCTGCAGGAAAATGGGGCAGGATCGATCTTCAAGAGAGCGACCGCATGACCTCCAGGATTTCTCGCATTTTCAGCACCATGCTTCTGGTTGCGGCAACCGGCAGCGCCCGCGCCGACTTCACCGATGGCAAATTGCCGGACGGCACCTATCACTGCGAAGTCTATCTGCTTGGCATGTTCCTCAGCCTTGGCGAAATCACCGTCAAGGGCAATGTCTATAGCGGCCCGGTGAGCTTCGGAACCGCCCGGCAGGGCTACAACTATCAGATGAATGCAAATGGCGAGATCACCTGGTTGGGCCCGTTGGGCGGCTACACGACCGGCGGCAACTCGATCTCGCTCACGCAAGCCACCCTGGACGGTCAAACCAGCCCGTCCTTCGACATCATCATGAAGCAGCCTGACGGCGCCTTCACCGCCTCGACCTGCACGAAGCGTTGAACGGCCGGCAAGAAGAAGCGCGAAACCTTGTGAGGTTCCGCGCCAGCAGCAGTCGGGAGGCTATGGCTAAATGCTTTTGGCCGACATTTGTCCGGCAATGTACTCGGCCTGACGGATCGCCAGCGACACGATCGTCAATGTCGGATTTTCAGCCCCGCCCGTGGTGAACTGGCTGCCATCCGACACGAACAGGTTCTTGATATCGTGTGCCTGGCCATGCTTGTTGACGACGCCGTCGGCCGCCTTCTCGCTCATCCGATTGGTGCCGAGATTGTGGGTCGACGGATAGGGTGGCGTCGGGAAGGTCCGCGTCGCCCCGACCGCCTCGTAGAGCGCCGAGCCCTGTTTGTAGGCGTGGTTGCGCATCGCCGTGTCGTTGGCATGGTCGTCGAAATGGACGTCCGCCACCGGCATGCCGTGCTCGTCCTTGATATCGGCATGCAGCGTGATGCGGTTTTCCTGGCGCGGCATGTCCTCGCCGACGATCCACATGCCGGCCATGTGGTCGTAGCGGTCGAGCGCCGTGGTGAAGGAACGCCCCCAGCCGCCGGGATTGAGGAAGGCGGCCATGAACGGCAGGCCGAGCGACAGCGTCTCGAGCTCGTAGCCGCCGACGAAGCCGCGCGAGGGATCGTTGCGGGCCTCATCGCGGATGATACCGGCCATGGTGGTGCCGCGATACATATGCACCGGCTTGTCGAAGATGCCGTAGACCGAGCCGGTGGTGTGGCGCATGTAGTTCTTGCCGACCTGCCCCGACGAATTGGCAAGGCCGTCGGGAAACTGGCTCGATGCCGAATTGAGCAGCAGCCGCGGGCTCTCGATCGAATTTCCGGCGACGGCGACGATGCGGGCCTTCTGTTCCCTCAGTCTGCCGTCCTTGTCGGCATAGACGACGCCGGTTACCTTGCCTGATGCATCGTGGTTGATCTTGATGGCCATGGCATTCGGCCTGACCTCGAGATGGCCGGTCGCCTCGCCCTTGGGAATTTCGCTGTAGAGCGTCGACCATTTGGCGCCCCATTTGCAGCCCTGGAAGCAGAAGCCGGTCTGCTGGCAGGCATTGCGGTCGTCGCGCGGCTCGGAATTGATTGCCATCCGGCCGGTGTGGCACTCCTTGTAGCCGAGCTTGTCGGCGCCGGCCTTCATCACCTTGAAGTTGTTGTTGCCGGGAAGGCCCGGGATGTTGTTGGTGAGCGTCACGCCGAGCTTGTCTTCGGCCTTTGCGTAGTAGGGCTCGAGCTCGGCAAGCGTGATCGGCCAGTCGAGCAGGTTCGCGCCTTCCAGTTTTCCGTAGGTCGAAAGCGTTTTGAATTCGTGCTCCTGAAAGCGCAGCGAGGCGCCCGCCCAATGCGTGGTCGAGCCGCCGACCGCCTTGACGATCCATGCCGGCAGGTTGGGGAAATCCTTCGCCACCCGCCAGTCGCCCGAGGTCGTGCGCTTGTCCGTCCAGGCGAGTTGGGCGAATGAATCCCACTCGTCATTGATGAAATCCTCGTATTCGTGACGGGCGCCCGCCTCCAGCATGACGACATCGACGCCCTTCTGCGCAAGTTCATTGCCGAGCGTGCCGCCGCCGGCGCCCGAGCCGATGATGACGACCACGCCGTCGTTGTTGAGATCAAATGGTGCTGCCATGGTTTCCTCCCATGATGTCTGTTGTGCGCGGTTGCGACGACGGGGCTCAGAGCCACTCGATGTCGTCGAACCCGCGCGCCATGTAGCCGCCCTTGGAGTAGGATTCGCCCTCGTAGCCGAAAATCGGCCAGACCTCCTTCTGGTTGTAGAGGCCGACGACAAGCCCGCCGCGGACGGCCTGGAAGAACGGCGTGTCCTCGATATCCCTGAGCACCGCAACGCGCTGCTCCTCCCAGCCGAGACCGGTGTAGCCGTCCTTGCCCGACTTCAGGTCGAGATCGGCGATACCCTTTTCGATAAGGTCCTTGTGGGCAGGGTCCTTGCCGGCCTGCTCATCGTGCGCCTTGACGGCGAATGCGTAATATTTGTCAGGCACTTGGTCGTGCGGGTAGATGTCGCGCGCCATCTGGATCAGGGTCGCCATGGTTTCGGGCTTGAGCGCGGATGTTTCGAGACCCCAGGCATGTTCCGGGCTGATGACGGCACTGCCTGAAATGACCAGCAGCGCGCCGACACCGCCGCGCTTCAGTAGCTCGCGGCGCGATAGAACTGGCTTCGTTTCATGGACCGGCTTGCTCTCATAAATTGTGACCAATTGTTCCTCCCTTGCTTGCTGTCTGCACCCGAAGGCGCCCTGGCTGGCGCCGCGCTGGCCGGCGCGGCCGTCGTATCTCCTATTTGAACCGGCCCTGACGCTGCAGAACCTCGATCTTGTAGCCATCGGGATCCTCGATGAAGAAGAAGCGTGCGAGCAGCGCTCCGTCGCGGTTGAGCTCGACGATCTTCTTCGGGATCAGGCCAAGCGCGCCGAGCCGGTCATGTTCGCTGTCCAGATCGGCGACCGAAACCGCGAGATGGCCGTAGCCGTCGCCGAGCGCATAAGGCTCCTGGCGGCCCTTGTTGACGGTGATCTCGACCTCGAGCTCCGCCTCGGCATTGCTCAGATAGACCAGCGTAAAGGTTTCGAAATCGAGCCGTTCGGCGACGTCCAGTCCAAACGCTTTCCGGTAGAAGTCGACGGACCGGGCCTCGTCGAGAACCCGGATCATGGTGTGGATCGCCTTCGCCAAATGACACTCCGTGCGGTAAGCGCGATGTGCGCGTCGGCGTGATTATGCGCGGGTTGCGGCAAACGTGGTGGCAGCCGATTACCACGCGCTAATCTAACGACGGGGAAAACCGCCTAAGGACGAAAGTCCGATTGCTGTTTTCCGCTTTCCAGCTGAAGATAATTGGCCACGACAAGGCACTGCCAAAGGCGCGAATCACTGCTGATTGCGCCCAAAATCAATAAGAACGGCCAGATCAATAAGAACGGGAGGTAACGATGTGCAGGGTTTTTGCCGGGCAGGATCCGGAGGGCTACCGGCAGATCAACCGGTCGATTCGTATCGACGGGCATTCGACCAGCATCCAGCTCGAGGCGACGTTCTGGGCATTGCTCGACGAGATCGCCGACAGCCAGGGCCTGACGACGCCGAAATTCATCTCGAAGCTTTATGACGAGGCCATCGAGATCAATGGCCAGATTCCGAACTTCGCCTCGATGCTGCGCACGACCTGTGCTCTCTATCTGCGCGGCCATCGGCCCGGCATCGAAGAACACACGGCGCCGAAGCGGCAGGCAGCTTAACTTTCGATCGCGACATCGAGCGCCAGGCGGGTCATATCGGTGAAGAGCGCCTGACGTTCGGAATAATCGGTTTGCTCGCCAGTCACCACATTGTCGACGACAGTCAGCATCGACAAAGCCCTGGCGCCGAAATGCGCGGCGATGCGATAGAGCGCGCTGGTCTCCATATCCACGGCCAGCGCGCCCTGTGCCTGCGCTTCGGCGAAGCGGTCGCGCCCCTTGGGGTGATAGAATATGTCGCTGCAGATGGTCAGTCCGGCCTGATGTTCGATGCCGATTTCGGCAGCCCGGGCCAAGGCTTGGGAAACCAGATCCGGATCGGGTCCGGCATCAGCACCATAAAGCCCAAAAACCTGGCCGCTCTCGGCACTTTCACCCCGCACCGCTTGCGAGATCACTAAACTGCGCAGTTTGACTGCGGCAGTCAGGGCACCACAGGTACCGGTGCGGATCAGTGTCCTCACGCCATGGAAGTCCAGCAATTCATGGGCGTAGATCAGGAATGACGAGACGCCGATGCCGGTGGACTGGATGCTGACGGGCTTGCCGCGAAACAAGCCGGTAAAGCCGAGGGCCTGCCTTCGACGGTTGACGCAGCGCGGCGCCTCGAGAAAGGTTTCCGCCATCCATTCGGCACGCTGCGGATCGCCCGGCAACAGCACTGTTGCCGCATAATCACCCTTGCCTGCCTCGTTGTGCGGCGTCACGGCATGCTCCCCCAAAACCCGCCGTCTGTTTGGCCCCATAATCATGGCAGTCTCACGCCATTTCGCAAGTGCGAATTAGTGAGCCCTAAAGCGCGTCGCATTGACCGGTCTCATGCGGCGCGTTTTAGGTTGTTGTTTTTGTGCATGTCGTGATCGCAAAACCGCTGCACACTTTTGCGCGACATGCATTAAGATTCCAGCACGTCCTTGACGATTGTGGCCAGTTGCTTGAGCGAAAACGGCTTCGGCAGGAAACCGAAATGCGCGTCTGCCGGCAGGTTCTTGGCGAACGCGTCCTCCGCGTAGCCGGAAACGAAGATGAATTTGATGTCCGGCTGCCGCTTGCGCAATTCGCCGAGCAGCGTCGGCCCATCCATTTCCGGCATCACCACATCGGAAACGACAATGTCGATCTTGCCGCCGAGCGCCTCGAAGATTTCCAGCGCCTCGACGCCCGAGGACGCTTCGTGGACGGTGTAACCGCGCGACGTCAGCGCCCGCATGCCGCCCATGCGCACGGCATCCTCGTCCTCGACGAGCAGCACCGTGGCCGAACCTGACAGGTCCTTGGCTGCGTCGGCGACCTTTGCCGGTGCAGCCGGCGCCTCGCCGGGCTCGCCTGCCGTTCTCGCCTCAGCGACGTAGCGCGGCAGGAAGATGCGGAACACCGATCCTTTGCCGACCTCGGACTCGCAGAAGATGAAGCCGCCTGTCTGCTTGATGATGCCATAGACCATCGACAGGCCGAGGCCGGTGCCCTTGCCAACCTCCTTGGTGGTGAAGAAGGGTTCGAAAATCTTCTTGAGCACTTCGGGGGCGATGCCGCTGCCGGTGTCTTCAACTTCGACCACCACATAATCGGCAGGCGCAAGTTCGCGGTAGGGAAGGCTCTTGCTCTCCTGTGTGGTCACGTTGCGGGTGCGCACGGTGAGCTCGCCGCCGTTCGGCATCGCGTCGCGCGCATTGACCGCCAGATTGACCACCACCTGCTCGAACTGCCCGATGTCGACCTTCACCGGCCACAGATCGCGGCCATGATCGACCTTCAGCTTGATGTCGTTGCCGACCAGACGGGCCAGCAGCATCCGCAGATCGGCAAGCACGTCGGTCAGGTTGAGCACCTCCGGCCGCAGCGTCTGCTTGCGCGAGAAGGCCAGAAGCTGCCGCACCAGCGAGGCCGCCCGGTTGGCGTTCTGCTTGATGTTCATGATGTCGGGGAAGGACGGGTCCGACGGGCGGTGGTTGGTCAACAACAGGTCCGACGCCATGATGATGGCGGTCAGCACATTGTTGAAGTCGTGTGCGATGCCGCCGGCAAGCTGGCCGACCGCCTGCATCTTCTGGCTTTGCGCCATCTGGCCCTCGAGCGCCTTCTGCTCGGTGGTCTCGACGGCGTAGACGATGGCCGATTCTTCGGCGCCCTCGCCGGTGCCGTCGGCAACCGCGTTGACGTAGAAGCGCATGTGCCGTTCTTCATTGCCGGGCAGCAGCGTATCGATCGGTTCGATATCGGCCTGCCGTTGTCGCGCTTTTTCGAACGCCGCGGCAAAGGCGGGGCGGTCGCGCTCATGGATCACCGTGTCCAGCCGCACGCGCCGATCGACCGCGTCCCCGTCGACGACGGAGGAAAACAGCGACAGGAAAGGCGCGTTGGTGCGCAGGATGCGCCCGCGGTTGTCGACAGCCGCTATTGCCATCGGCGTCGAATTGAAGAAGCGGGTGAAGCGGATCTCCGAGGCGCGCAGATCGGCGGAAGCGTCCTCGCCTTGCGTCCGGTTGAGCACGATGGTGCGCGTCGGACCGTTGGCGCCCTCGCGGCTGGCCGAAACCCGATGCATGAAACGCACGGGCAGCGCCTCGCCCTTCACTGTCGTCAGATCGAGATCGATGACCGCATTGCGGGTGGTGCCGGGATCGGCCTTGACCGAGCGGACCAGCGCCATGCCGTCGCCGGCGACGATCTCCGCGAGCGTGACGGCACCAGGCGTGAAGCTCGTCAGGTCGATGCCGAGCCACTCCGCAAGCGTGGCGTTGATGTAGGTGACGCGGCCTTCCTGGTCGGCCGAAAAGAAGCCGGCAGGCGCATGGTCGAGATGGTCGATGGCCTCCTGCAGATCAAGGAAGAAGCGCTCCTGCTCGGCCCGTTCTTTCGAGATGTCGGCGAGTTGCCAGGCGAGCAAGGGCAGCCGCTGGCCCGGAACGCTGAATGCGCGGGCGCGGACACGGTACCAGCGCGCGCCCGGCTCGGCGCCGGGTCGAATGGATTGGGCAAGGCGAAACTCACCGTCGCCGGGCTGGCCGTCGCGCAGGCCGGAGGCGAGCCGGTATATGGTCACCGAGGCCTCGGGAACATCGGACAGCAACCCTTCGACGGTCTTTAGATCCGCCGCAGAAGCCGCGCCCGTCATGTCGGCATAGGCCCGATTGGCGTAGACGACACGACCCTTGGTGTCGGTGACCAGAAGGCCTTGCGACATTGAATCGACGAAGGCCTTCGACAGCTCGTCACTCGTCGAGCGCGGTGTGATCTGCACGAAGCCGATGGCGGTGGCGAACAGGAAGCCGACACCGATCATCGCCAGCACGCCAAGCATTCCAAGCAGGAATGGATCGCCAAGACGTTCTCGGAAAAGGCCGAAAACGATCGCCGCCCCTGTCAGCACAACGATGAAGACGATGAGCCGGGTGACCGCGCCCGGTCGCGTGTTCTGGTCGACGATCGGTACCGGATAGAAATCGCCGCGCGCTTCCTTGGCCATGTGCCCCCTGCTCGTGAATTCCGGTACTTGCCCTGCCCGGTTGAATCACATTCTCAGGGTCCGGAAAAGGCCTTGGCGGCAACTGTCCGCTAAAAATGACACCCGTTCGGCGCCTGGTGCGGCGAATCCGAAATTCGCATCATTCCTGGTCCGACGCGAGCGAATTTCGGATTCATCACGCCAGCAACTTGCTGAAAATCCAGCGTCGTGGATTGAAGTGGGGACGCTGACGCCCTCAATTCGCAGGAGCTTGAAATCCACAAAATGGGTGTTTCAAGCTGTTCACGAAGCGCGAAACGTAACTTGCAGTCGCGTACCGCAACAGTCTAGTGTCGCGTCTTCTTCGAAAGCTGATTTTGGGTGCACCAATGCTGCAGTGGCTGGATAGCGTGGCGGGTCCCGGTTATGCCGCGGCAATCCTGTGGACCTTTGTCGCGCTTGTCCTTGTGGTCATCGTTCTCCTCATCATCAAGCTGGTCCGCAACCTGACCTTTGGAACATTCGTTGCCGGCGGCAGGAACCGCAAGACGCGGCTGGCGGTGATGGACGCCACCGCAGTCGACAGTCACCGCCGGTTGGTGCTGGTGCGCCGCGACGATATCGAGCACCTGCTGCTGATCGGCGGCCCGACCGACGTCGTCGTCGAACGCGACATCAGGCTGTCGGCGCTGCGCCGTCCTGCACTGACCGGAGATGGCGGCGGCCATCAGCCGGCACCGCCGCCGCGCGCGCCGCAACCGGCTCCCGCGCCAGTGAGGCAAGCACCGTCTCCGCCGCCGGCAAGCACGGCCCCAACGCCTGTCCGGCCGCATCAGCCCGCGCCGGCGCCGAGGCCAGCAACGCAAAGCCCTCAATCGGCGACCATCACGCCGCTGCCCGCCTACACCAATGCCGTTCGGTACGCGCCATCGCCGGCAAGACAGGATTCCCCGGCAAAGCCGAATTCCCCGGCAAAAGAGGATTCCATCGACGATACGCTGATGAGGGAGCTCGAGGTCCCGTTTGATGACCCGCACCCCGCCAAGCCGGAGAGCAAGCCGGCGGCGAAAGCGCCGTCGTCTCTCGATGACGAGATGACGAAGCTTCTCGGCGAGTTGTCCAGCCAGAAGCGATAACCGGCCAACAGCCAACAAAAAAATGGCCGGAGACCGGCCATGACAAATTCGCTATTGGCTGCGTTTTAGACGCTTCGCCCGTGCTTCAGTCGTCGCGGTAGACCTTCTCGCGGCGTTCGTGACGCTCCTGCGCCTCGATCGACAGGGTCGCGATCGGACGCGCATCGAGCCGCTTCAGCGCGATCGGCTCGCCGGTTTCCTCACAATAGCCGTAAGTGCCTTCATCGATGCGCTGAAGCGCAGAATCGATCTTTGAAATGAGTTTCCGCTGGCGATCTCGGGCACGAAGTTCGATGGCGCGGTCGGTTTCCGAAGAGGCGCGATCGGCGAGATCGGGGTGGTTGGCGTTTTCCTGCTGCAGGATTTCGAGAGTTTCGCGCGCTTCGCGCAGTATGTCGTTCTTCCAGGTGACGAGCTTCAGGCGAAAGTAGGATTTCTGCCGCTCGTTCATGAACGGCTCGTCTTCGGAGGGTACGTAATCGGCGGTAACGATGTCGTTCATTCGACTCACCCAGACAGCCCCAAATTTGGCGCCTATATATTCACGGACCGAATGCTGCACAAGCGCAATCGACGACTGATTCACGCAATTGTTAATCTCGGCCAATACGCCATGGGCTGCATCATTCGCATGAAGGGCGCGACCGAATTCGCGTATGATTCGTTAGGTTTGTAGGGCGCCGGCCATTGTGCGCAAGGCGTTTCTCATGACTAATCCCGCAGCGCCTTTTGACGAGTTTCGGTGTTTGGCACAAGCGAGAGACCGGTGAGCAAGCTTTATCTGCTGAGGCATGCGAAGGCCGGATGGGCCCTGCCGGGCATGCGCGATTTCGATCGTCCACTCGACGCATCCGGCGTCGCCGACGCCGAAACGATGGGTGCGGTCATGCGGGCCTGCAACTACATTCCGGACCTGACCCTTTGCTCGAATGCAAAGCGAGCGCGCCAAACGCTTGAAGGCCTTGCCGGTCACACCGATACGGGCCGGGTTCTGTTCCTGGAGACGCTCTACAGCGAGGATGCCGCCGGCTATCTCAACCTCATCCGCGGCAATGGCGGGCCAGGCTCGCTGCTCGTCGTCGGCCACAATCCGATGACGGAAGATCTCACTATCGCGCTTTCGGGCGATGGCGAGGAGGTCGCCAGGGGAATGCTGAACCACGGCTTCCCGACCTCCGGCCTCGCGGTCGTCCGTTTTTCAGGCAGTCTTGCCAACGCCGCGCAAGGCACCGGCTATCTCGAAGCCTTCCTGTCGCCGGCCGATATCTGACGCCATTTCAAACGTATCGTGGTGGATTTGACGTTCCTGCCACTTCAATGGCATCAGCGTTCAGGAACTTCAAATCCAAAACCACGCTAGAAACGATGGTTTGCCAGTGTGACTTAGAAACCGAAATTCGCTCACTGCGATGCTCCAAGGTACCGCGAATTTCGGATTCGCCACACTAGCCGGCAGCGCCTATATCGGGGCGGACCGAAGCCCCGAGAGACCGCATTTTGGCATCATCGCTGACCACTTTCACCGACGAGGCGAAGATTGCCCTGGATACGCTGTCGGGGCGCGCTACCGGGCTTTTTTCGCCATCGCTGCGGCTGGGTGTTACCGGCCTCTCCCGCGCCGGCAAGACGGTGTTCATCTCAGCCTTTGTCCACAATCTGATCCATGGCGGGCGGTTGCCGCTGTTCGAGGCGCAGAAATCGGGGCGTATCGCCCGTGCCTTCCTCGAAGAGCAACCCGATGACGCCGTGCCGCGATTCCAGTACGAGGACCACATCGCGGCCCTGGTCAACGACCGCCTGTGGCCGGATTCGACACGTGCCATTTCCGAGCTGAGGCTTACCATCGAATATGAATCGGCCTCCGGCTGGAGCCGCATGTTCTCTTCAGGCAGATTGTCGGTCGATATCGTCGACTATCCTGGGGAATGGCTGCTTGACCTGCCGCTGCTCGGGAAATCCTACGCTGATTTCTCACGCGAAGCCTTTGACATGGCCGTGCTGCCGGTGCGCGCCGACCTTTCGCAGGAATGGCGCGCGCTCTCCGCCGCAATCGACCCGAATGCCGACGCCGATGAGATGACGGCGCGACGCCTCGCCGAGAGCTTCGCCGCATATCTCAAGGCATGCAAGCTCGACGAGCGGGCGCTTTCGACCCTGCCACCCGGCCGTTTCCTGATGCCCGGCGACCTTGAGGGCTCACCGGCGCTGACATTCGCGCCGCTGCCGGGCCTGAGCGAGCGGCGGGCGCGGCCCGGGTCGCTTCAGGCGATGATGGAGCGGCGCTATGAGGCCTACAGGACGCATGTCGTAAAGCCGTTCTTCCGGGAGCACATCACGCGCCTCGACCGTCAGATCGTTGTGATAGACGCCTTGCAGGCCTTGAATGCGGGACCCGGCGCAATGGCCGATCTCGAACGTGCGGTGACCGAAATCCTCGCCTGTTTTCGCCCCGGCCGCGGCAATTTCCTGACCGACTTTTTTTCAAGGCGCATCGACCGCATATTGGTGGCGGCGACAAAGGCGGACCATCTGCATCACGAAAGCCATGACCGGCTGCAGGCGATCGTGCGGCGGCTCGCCGACCGCGCCGTGGCGCGCGCGAATTTCACCGGCGCCGATGTCGACGTGGTCGCCCTGGCGGCGGTGCGAGCGACCCGGGAAGGCACGGTCAAGCAAGGCCGTGAAAGGCTGCCGGTCATCATCGGCACACCGTTGAAAGGTGAAAAGATCAACGGCGAAACATTTGATGGAAGAACAGAAACAGCCATATTTCCCGGTGACTTGCCGGAGAAAATTGATGCAGTGTTCGATGTCTCCGGACCAGAGCGTCAGCAGAACCCGAGCCATCGGCAGAGCCCAGGCCATCGGCAGGGCAATGAGGATCCGGCGATCCGCTTCGTGCGCTTTCGCCCGCCAAAGCTCGAACGCACTGCCGAAGGCGTCACGCTGTCGCTGCCGCATATCAGGCTCGACCGCGCCCTGCAGTTCCTGATCGGAGATCACCTGGCATGACCGCGCCCCGCAAGCCGGCGGCATTTCGCATCGAGCCGGAAGCCCCGCTAAAGCAACAGGCGGCCTTGCGCCAGCCCGACACCGCTGCGGCCAGAAAACCACGCACCGTGAACGCTGACCTTGCCGTCGTCACGCCGGCGGAAATCGACGTTTTCGACGAGCCGGACATCATCGCCGCCGAACCGCCGCCGGCGACCGCGCCGAGGCAGCGCTCGATATCAGGCAGCCTGTTTTTCGGCGCATTGGGCGTTCTGGTTTCGCTGGCCCTCGGCCTTTGGACCGACCAGCTGATTCGCGATCTGTTTGCCCGTGCCGAATGGCTGGGCTGGCTGGCCGCCGGCATGGCCGTGATCGCGCTGCTCGCGCTTCTGGTCATCCTTGCCCGCGAGTTCCTGGCGATCGCCCGCCTCGCCGAGGTCGAAAAGCTGCAGAAGCGGGCGCTCGACGCCATCGCCCGCGACGATCCGAAAGCCGCTCGCGCCGTGGTCGAGGAACTGTCGGCCTTTGTCGCGGCCAAGCCCGAAACCGCGGCCGGCAGACGCGCCCTGGCAGACTTGCGCGACGAGATCATCGACGGCGGCAATCTGGTGCGCCTGGCCGAGACCGAAATCCTCGGCCCCCTCGATGCGCGCGCCAAGGTGATGATCCTCGATGCGGCAAAGCGTGTGTCGCTGGTGACGGCGGTCAGCCCTCGCGCTCTGGTCGACGTCGCCTATGTCGTGTTCGAAGCCGGCCGGCTGATTCGCCGCCTGTCGGAGCTTTATGGCGGCCGGCCGGGCACGCTGGGGTTCTTCCGGCTGGCACGCAGCGTTCTCGCCCATCTGGCGGTGACCGGCTCGATTGCCGTCGGCGACAGTTTCGTGCAGCAGATCGTCGGCCATGGCCTTGCCGCCCGGCTCTCGGCAAAACTTGGCGAAGGCGTCGTCAACGGCATGATGACGGCGCGCATCGGCATTGCTGCGATGGAGACCGCAAGGCCCCTGCCCTTCAGCGCCGCGAGGCGGCCCGGCATGGGCGATTTCCTGTCCGCGCTGACATCATTTGCAACCAAAAAGCAGAAGGAAACATCCGCTTCCGACACCTGACGACCGTCTCCGACGCGGCACGTCCTGGTGGCGCGCAAAGGGATGCTGCAGCACGTTTGTTCTGCCCATGATCCGAGCGCTAACCGCGTCCGATTTTCGGGGGTCATGCGCGAGCGGTGACGAAGCATTAACCAATCTTGTTCATGGTCGGACGGGTTCCAAACCAGTCTCTTTGTTGCCGGGTGTCGTCGATGAAAAGCGTGATCTTGTCCAGCGTCCTGCCCATGGCAGTCGTGGTTTCAACAACCGCTGGCATGGCCGAAAAGACCTTTGCGGCAGAACGGGACAAGAAGTTCTTTCAATCGGTGAAAGGCGAATGGGTCGGCCCGGGGGAAATCGTCGCCGGCAAATACAAAGGCACGAAATTCACCTGCAGTTTCACCGGTTCGACGCCGGACGGCAAGATCGGCATGTCGCTCGACGGCGGTTGCCGGGTCGGCATGTTCACCCAGCAGATGTCGGCGACGATCCAGCACAAGGGCCGCGAGGGCTACAAGGGCAGCTTCATGGGCGGTGCCGCCGGTTCCGGGCTCGACATCATCGGCGGCAACGTGGTCAGCGCCAACAAGGTCGTCTTCACCATCAACCGTAACCAGTTGCGCGGCGTCATGCAGGCTCTTGTCCTCAACGACAATTCGATGACAGTGACGGTTGCGGTGCGCGTCGACCAGCAGTTGGTGCCGGTCATCGGCATGAAGCTGAAGCGCGTCGATACGCTCGAAGTCGGCTCCATCGCGCCGTGAGTAGTGAATGGTGAATGGTGAATGGTGACATCACTTCAGACTACTACTGACTACTGACTATTCACTATTCACTATTCACTATTCACTATTCACTATTCACGACCAAAGCCGCGGCGTGAAGCGCGCCTGCAACACTGCTGCACCAGTTTCCGGATTCGGACTGTTCGATCTCAGCCGAAGCCCCTATCTTTGCCGCTCGATGCCGCAGCACGTGCAGCGGTCCTTAGAGAGAACGGAACGGCAGGCATGGCGGCAGAAGCAGCGGGCAGCGATCTGATCCACGTCGTGGCGCTGCTCGCCGCAGGTGTTGTCGCCGTGCCGATCTTCAAGCGCATCGGGCTTGGCTCCATCCTCGGCTATCTGGCGGCCGGCGTAGTCATCGGCCCGTTCGGCATCGGCATCTTTTCCGAATCGGAAGCCATTCTTCACGTCGCCGAGCTCGGCGTCGTCATGTTCCTGTTCATCATCGGACTGGAGATGCAGCCGTCACGGCTGTGGGGCTTGCGCCGGGAGATCTTTGGCCTTGGCGCCTTGCAGGTCGGCGTCTGCGCGCTGTTGCTGACCGGGGTCGGACTGGCGGGAGGTTTTCCGGTCTCGCAATCCTTCGTCGCCGGCGCCGGTTTCGTGCTGACCTCGACGGCAATCGTCATGCAGCTTCTGGAGGAACGCGGTGAGATCGCCGCGCCAAAAGGCCAGCGCATCGTTTCCATCCTGCTGCTCGAAGACCTGGCGATCGTGCCGCTGCTGGCGCTGATCGCGTTCCTGGCACCGGGCGGCGCCGATATGAGCTTGACGCAGCGGCTGACGGAGGTGGGCATCGGTCTTGCCGCCATCGTAGGGCTGGTGCTGGCCGGGCGTTACCTGCTCAATCCATTCTTCCGCATCCTGGCGGATGCCCGCGCCCGCGAAGTGATGACCGCCGCCGCCCTTCTGGTCGTTCTGGGGTCGGCGCTTGCCATGCAGCTCAGCGGCCTGTCGATGGCGATGGGCGCTTTCCTGGCCGGCGTGCTGTTGTCGGAATCCACCTTCCGCCATCAGCTCGAGGCCGACATCGAACCCTTCCGCGGTGTGCTGCTCGGGCTGTTCTTCCTCGCTGTCGGCATGTCGCTCGACCTGCACGTGGTTGCCCAGAACTGGCGGCTTGTCGCCATCTACGTCGTCGCCTACATGGTGATAAAGGCGATCGGCATCTACCTCGTCGCCCGCATCCTCAAGACCGGCCACAGGGAAGCGCTCGAGCGCGCTGTCTTCATGGCGCAAGGCGGCGAATTCGCCTTCGTTCTCTATTCCGCCGCCGCGGCGGTCGGCATCATCGACAGCCAGGCTAACGCGACGCTGACGGCGATCGTCATCATCTCCATGGTGCTGACGCCGCTGGCCATTCTGGCATTGCGGTATCTGACGCCGCGCGACGAGCAGTCGCTCGAAGGCGTCGACATCGCCGATGGCCTGACCGGCAGCGTGCTGATCATCGGCTTCGGCCGCTTCGGCCAGATCGCCAGCCAGCCGCTGCTGTTGCGCGGGATCGACGTCTCGATCATCGACAATGAGGTCGAGATGATCCAGGCGGCGGCCGATTTCGGTTTCAAGGTCTATTATGGCGACGGCACGCGGCTGGACATTCTGCGCGCCGCAGGCGCCGGCCGCGCGCGCGCCGTGTTGATCTGCGTCGACAAGCCCGATGTCGCCGTCCGCATCGCAAAGCTGATCAAGGCGGAGTTTCCCCTGCTCACCGTGCTGGCACGCGCTTTCGACCGCGGAACCGCACTGCAGTTGATACGTGCCGACGTCGATTTCCAGATTCGCGAAACCTTCGAATCAGCACTTGTCTTCGGCGGCTCCACGCTGGAAGCACTGGGCGTCGACCCGGAGGAAGTCGCCGAGGTGATCGAGGACGTCCGCCACCGCGATGCCGCCCGTTTCGAGTTGCAGCTCGCCGAAGGGGTCCGCGCCGGAGCGCGCTTCCTCAAGGGCAATATCGGCACACCCATTCCGACACCGCTCAGCCAGCCGCGCCGCACCGGTCAGGCGCTCAATGAAGAAACCGCCGGCGTTCTGCACAAATCCGAGCCTGCCGACTAAACATTGGAGAGCAAACAGATGATCGAACTGGACGAGCGCGCGCTCTCCGTCACCAAATTCTGGCGTGACGCCGGGAAAGATGCATGGTTCGAGAAGAATGACGCCTTCGACGCGGAGTTCCGCAACTGGTTTCTCGAGCTGCATTACGCTGCCGCGCGGCGTGAATGCGACGGATGGTCGGAGCATGCCGAAGGCTCACTGGCGCTGATGATCCTGCTCGACCAGTTCCCGCGAAACTGCTTTCGCGGCACCGGCCATATGTATGCCACCGACCCGCTGGCAAGGCATTTTGCCGAAAAGGCGATCGCCGCCGGCCAGGATCTCGCGCTCGACGAAGAGCTTCGCGTCTTCCTCTATTTGCCTTATGAGCATTCGGAGCATCTCGCCGACCAGCTCAAATCGGTGGACCTCACCACCGCCAAAGCCCAATCCTATCTGAAGTATGCCGTCGAGCACCTGGAGATCATTCAGCGCTTCGGCCGTTTTCCGCATCGAAACAGGATGCTTGGCCGCGAGACGACGCCGGAGGAACAGGTGTTCCTCGACGGCGGCGGGTTTTCCGGCTGAGCTCAGTGCATCGGAGCCAAAAATGGTTAGAGGTTTTGGTTCGATGCTTTAGGTCAGCCACCAATCCCGGCCGGACGACAATTGCTCGATGCCGGCGCTATCGAGAGCGGCAAGCCGCTCTGCCACGCTTCTGCCGTCGACGGTGAGGTCAGGCGCGATCTCGGCCAGCGGCGCAAGAACGAAGGCGCGCTCCAGCATGCGCGGATGCGGCACTTCCAGCCCGGTTTCGTGGATGATCCGATCGCCGAACACCAGAATGTCGATGTCGATCAGCCGTGGACCCCAGCGCTCCTCGCGCACCCGCTTCAGCCTGCGCTCGACGTCGAGACAGAGATCGAGCAATGCATGTGGCGCGAGCACGGTCGAAATTTCGGCGGCCGCATTGAGAAAATCCGGCTGGTCGAGCTTGCCCCAGGGCGGCGTGCGGTAAAGCGAGGAGACGACAACGACGCGCGTGTTCCCGTCGGCGTCCAGCATGCGCAGCGCCGCGCCCATCGACCTTGCCGGGTCGCCGAGATTGCCGCCAAGGCTGAGGTAGACCGTGTTATTGGGGCCAGGCAACGGTCACCTCGACATGATCGAGCACGCCGGGCACCGGCGCGTTCGGCTTGCGCACAGTGATTTCGGCCTTTTTGATCTGGGGAAAGCGGGCCGTCAGCGCCCGGGCCACCTCCAGCGCCAGCGCTTCTATCAGAAAACGCCTCTCCCCGGTGATGATCTTTTCGATCACCCCGAAGGCAACGCCATAGTGGACGGTATCCTCGATGGAGTCATCGACCAGCGCGCGGCCGGGTTCGACGGTGAGCGCAGCGTCGACATAGAAGCGCTGGCCGAGCGTCTCCTCCTCATCCAGCACGCCGTGCCGAGCGAAGAAGGCGCAATTTTTCATGCGGATGATATACATCGCTCAGCGTCCTGCTCGATTGGAGCGATGCGCGTCCGCTTGGGCGCACAGACTACGCTCTAAGGCTTTTAATCTACGCATCCTGCTGGAATCGATTTCGATTTGCGAGCTATGCGGCGGTTTCACGCGCCAGCATAGCATCCGCAACCGCCAGCGCATCCACATTGATTGCGACATCGTGGACGCGAAAAAGCCGCGCGCCCTTGAGCCTCAGTATGACGCTCGTCGCCGCTGTTCCGGCGTCTCTGGCCGAGGCGTCGCGGCCGGTGACGGCGCCGATGAAGCGCTTTCGCGATGTACCGGCCATCAGCGGAAGGCCCAAGACATCGAGCTCGGAAAACCGTGCCATCAGGTCGAGATTTTCCTCTGCGGTTTCCTTGGCGAAGCCAAAGCCCGGATCGAGCACGATGTGGTCGTCGGCAACGCCGCTTCGCCGGGCGATTTCCAGGGACTTCCCAAGGAAGAAAAACTGATCCTCGATCACGTCGGGCAGTTTTTGCCTGTCACGCCCGGTGTGCATGATGACAAGGCCGGCGCCGGTTTCGGCCGCGACCCGCGCGATGCCTGGTTCGCGTTGCAGGCCCCAGACGTCGTTGAGGATGTGAGCGCCGGCGGCGACGGCAAGCCGGGCGGTGTCCTCGCGATAGGTGTCGACCGAAATCAGCGCCTCGCCGAGCCCGGCGAGCGCCTTGATGACAGGCAGCACGCGGGCCTGCTCTTCCTCGATGGCTACCGGAAATGCGCCGGGGCGTGTCGATTCGCCACCGACGTCAATGACAGAGGCCCCTTCTTCCACCATCCGGCGCGCCTGGGCAATCGCCTGTTCGGGCGCGACGAACAGTCCGCCGTCAGAAAAACTGTCCGGCGTGACATTGAGAATACCGACGATCACCGCCTTGCCGCCAAGGTCGAGATGCCGCCCATGCGCCAACTGCCATCGCCCTGTCGTCATTGTCGATAAACCATGTGTGATCCACCAAAGATCAATTCCGTTGCGTCGGCAACGGCCGTAGCGCAAGGTAGGCAAAGAGGCAACATGATGAAACGACCCCTGCTTTGCGCCCTGATGCTTGCTTGTTCCGCCTTGCCGGCGGGCACGGCGAATTTGGTTAAGACATATAGCTATTTCAGCATCGGCGGCAGAACGCTCGATGATATCGGATCCCAGCTTACGAAACTTGGACCTCGGGTGAAGAGCACCGGGATGCGGCATCCAGGCGCCACGCAGATGGCGTTCACCACCCGCGTCAGCTATGCGGAAAGATCGAACTCCTGCGCGATTGCCGACGCCGATGTCACCGTCAAGGTCAAGGTGATCCTTCCCGACTGGCGCCGCCCGCGCAAGGCTGATGCCGGCGTAAGGCTGTTTTGGGATACATTGTCTGCCGACATCAAGCGTCATGAGGACCGCCATGTCGAGATCGCCAAGAACCATGCCGGCGAACTCGAGGATGCGCTGAAGGCGACCCACCCGCGCAAGACCTGCCAGGAGGCCAAAGCCAAGGCAGCGGAAATCTCCGCCGCTATTCTTGCCAAGCACGACCGCGCTCAGATGCAGTTCGATCGCGTCGAAACCATCAATTTCGAAAGCCGCATCCTGCGGCTGCTGCGTTATCGCATGAAGCGCATCGAAAACGGCCAGCTGCCGGGTTAGCTTCGGCCAGGCGGTAAGGGCGATTCTCGTCGAGTAAGAGACTCAGCCGGCGACGCCGAGCTTCTTCTGCAGGCTGGTCGACGACGTCGTATACTGGAATACGATGCGCTCGCCGGGGCTGACGATGCGCTTGGCCGCCTGCGCCATCAGCGCGACCTCATGGAAGCCCGACAGGATCAGCTTCAGCTTGCCGGGATACCAGTTGATGTCGCCGACGGCGAAGATGCCCGGTACCGACGTTTGGAATTTCTCGGTGTCGACCGGGATCAGGTTCTCATGAAGATTGAGCCCCCACTCGGCGATCGGTCCGAGCTTCATGGTCAGGCCGAAGAACGGCAGCAACCGAGTGCACGGCACCTCGCTGTCACCATCGGGACCCTTGATGGTCGCCGCCGAGAGATGGCCGTCCGTGCCGGTCAGCCCGGTCACCTGCCCGACCTGGAAATCCAGTTCCTTCATCTCCTGCATGGCGTACATCTTGTTGACGCTGTCGGGCGCCGCGCGGAACTCCGGCCGCCGGTGGACAAGTGTCACGCTCTTGGCCACCGGCTGCAGGTTCAGCGTCCAGTCGAGCGCCGAATCGCCGCCGCCGACGATAAGCAGGTCGTGGCCGCGGAATTCCTCCATCCGGCGCACCGAGTAGAAGACGCTCTTGCCCTCATAAAGCTCGATGCCCGGAATTGGCGGCCGCTTCGGCTGGAAAGAGCCGCCGCCGGCGGCGATAACCACAATCTTGGCTTCAAACACCTCGTTCTCGTCGGTGATGACGCGAAAGCTGCCGTCCTCGAGCTTTTCGAGGCTCGAGACCATGCGGTTAAAGGTGAAGTCGGGCTTGAACGGCGCGATCTGCTCAAGCAGTCTGTCGACCAGGCCCTGGGCCGAGATCGATGGCCAGCCGGGAATGTCGTAGATCGGCTTTTCCGGATAGAGTTCGGCGCATTGCCCGCCGGGCCGATCGAGTATGTCGATCAGATGGCATGTCATGTCGAAGAGGCCGAGCTCGAACACGGCGAACAGGCCGACAGGCCCTGCCCCGACAATCAATACGTCCGTCCTGATGATATCGGTCATGAATGCGCCTTCGATGCGCATGACCCCGAAAATCGGAATCGATTCTCGCCGGGGATCCTGCGCCAAATCACCGTGCTACAGCGTGCTTTGCGTGGTCCAGGGGACGTGCGGCGCTGTAGAGAACGGCGCGACACTGCATGACCATTGGCCCGCTGCCAAGCCGGCGCTGGAAAAATCGGCTATATCCCCCGCTTAAGCCTCCACGCTTCAGCCCTGGCGGGCGGGCACGCGCACAACCAGGCCGTCGAGAGCGTCGCGCACCTTGATCTGACAGGAGAGCCGTGAGTTCGGCTGGACGTCGTAGGCGAAGTCCAGCATGTCCTCTTCCATCGCTTCCGGCTCGCCGACCTCGGCCGTCCACGCCTCATCGACATAGACATGGCAGGTCGCGCAGGCGCAAGCGCCGCCGCATTCGGCCTCGATGCCGGGCACGGCGTTGCGGATCGCGTTCTCCATGACGGTCGAGCCGTTTTCGGCATCCACGTCAAAATGTGTGCCGTCATGGGCGATGAAGGTCAGCTTGGTCATTTGTCACCTGAAGGGAGTCCCAGCCGAGATAATCACTCCCGCAGACAAGTCAACTGCGGCGCGAAAGCGTCGCTCTATGCCGTTTTTTTCGGAAATGGGTTTAACGGCTGATGGCGGCGACGAAATCGCGGACTTCTTCGATCAGGGAGCCAAGCCGCTTGAGGGTATTGGTATCTTCAGGTTGAAGTTCGATCGCGCCGGCGCAATCGGCAACAGCGAAGGCGCCGACGCCGCGCGCCGAGCCTTTCAGCCCGTGCGCCAGGAGCAGTCTTTGCTTCACATCGGCGTCGACGATCCTGTCGCGAACCGACAATGCCTGCTGCACGAACAGCGCCAGCACCTCCTGCTCGAGGCTGCGGTCGCCCATCGTCTGGCGCGCCAGATGCGCCAGGTCCACGGGCCGCGACCCGGCCGTTCCCGACACATCGCCGCCGGGCATCGAGAAGGCAATGCCGTTTTCGCCACGCATGACTCTGCAACTCCGTTCTAACGAGGCAGCCGCCAAAAAAATAGGCCCATCCTGTGGACGACGGGTTAATGATTGGCCCGAAAAAATGTTGCGATAGCGGCGCCGGAATCACAGTTCTGTTAACCTTATATTTAAAGTTTTACGTATCGCACCGAATGCAGGTTTTCTTTACCCCGGTGTGTCATTACGATACGAAAGGTCCATTTTCAGCCTCTTGCGTGGGACACGAAAAGCAACATCAACAAGTCCCGCGGCAGCTTGTACAGGGTAGCGAAGGCATGGCGAAGAAAACATCGACGACAAGAACGCTTGACAACGACGTAGCCAGGGAACTCGAAAAAGCACTTGAAATCGATTTGAGCGGCGATGCCGGCGGCGATCTCGACATCGCCGCGTCGATGGAGGATCTGGAAGCGCAGATATCGCAGGCCGCCGACGAGTTGGCACGTGAGGGCCGTGACCAGGATGCCGAGCCTGTCGCCAACCAAAGCCAGGATGCCGAGCCTGTCGCCGACCAGAGCCAGAATGCCGAGCCTGTCGCCAACCCGAGCCAGAATGCCGAGCCTGCCGCCAATCAGGACCAGAAAGCCCAGGACCAGAGAGAAGCGGCAAACGCCAAGCCGGCGGAACCGCGCCCTGCTGAACTGCGCCCTGTTGAAACGCGCCTTTTTGGGACGCGCCCTTTTGAGACGCGCCCTGTTGAAACGCGCCCCGTTGAAACGCGCAATGGCACGCAGCCGGCCGGCTTCACGCCGGCCAACGATCCTCGTCAAAAAGATTACAAGACGCTGCTGCACACCCTCAATCGGCGTGCCTCGAACACGATCTACTGGGTCGTTGCGCTCGTTTCGCTCGCCTGGATCGCGGGCGCCGGTGCATTCGCAAACCTGCTGTTTGGCCCAGGCATCTGGCAAATCCGCACGCCCGCCCAGTTTTTCGCCCGTCCCGAACTGATTGGCCTGGCAATCGCTGCGATCCTGCCCGTCCTCCTGTTCTGGGCGTTTGCAGCCATGATCCGCCGCGCGCAGGAGATGCGCATCGCTGCTCAGTCGATGACGGAAGTGGCTTTCCGCCTGACCGAGCCGGAGCAAATCGCCCAGGATCGCGTCATGATGATCGGGCAAGCCGTGCGCCGCGAGGTTGCGGCCATGGGTGAAGGCATCGAGCGCACGCTTGCACGTGCCGTCGAGCTCGAAACCCTGGTCCACAGCGAGGTCAACCAGATCGAGCGCTCCTATTCGGAGAATGAATCCCGCATCCGCTCGCTTGTCGACGGGCTGGGCAGCGAGCGCGAAGCGGTGGTCACCCACGCCGAACGCGTGCGCGCCACGATCGCCGGCGCGCATGAGACGCTGAAGGACGATATCGGGGCTGCCAGCGACATCATTCGCGACAGCATCCTCAACGCCTCGACCAACCTGTCGATGACCATCACCAATTCCGGCGAGACGCTGATCGACAGGATCAACCAAAGCTCGCTGTCGATCTTCGATTCGGTGGAAGGCCGGCTCGAATCCATCACTGACCGGCTATCAACCTCCGGCGAAGCCTTCGCCAGCCTTCTCGACACACGCATTGCCAAGCTGACGGAGACGACCGACGGCCTCACCCGGTCGCTGACCGATCTGCTCGACGATCGGACCTCCGGCATGGTGTCGCTGCTCGGCGGCGCCGCACGCACGCTCAACTCCGAATTTGAAGCCAGCCTTGACGGCATCGAGCGGACGCTCGCCGAACGCGGCCAGGTGCTGATCAGCGAGTTCCAGACCCGCGCCGAAGCGCTGGACACCGGCACCCAAAAGCTCAACGCCGCGCTCGAGGCCCGCGCACGCCAGATCAACGAGACCCTGGTCGAGCGCGCGCGCGAAATCGCCCATACCTTCCAGGAGAGCAAGGAGACGCTTTCGGCGATGATCGATCAGGGCAAGACCCAGATCGGCGCCGACATGGCCGACATCGTTTCGTCGACCTCGTCGATGCTCGAAGCACGCGCCGGCGATTTCGCCGGCCGCATGGAAGCGGCCCGTCATGTGGTGTCGCGCGCCTTCGACGCCGACATCCAGCGGCTTGCCGATGCCCGCGTCGGCATCGAGGAGGCTGTAGAGAACCACAGCCGCAAGCTTTCCGAAAGCCGCGAACACATGACGGCGGCCATGCAGGCCGATCTGGAGAAATTCGCCGAAAGCCGCGCCGGCATCGACGCGGCTGTCACCGACCAGGTGCAGAAGCTTTCCGAAGGCCGCAACCTGATCTCGCGCGCCCTCGAGGAGGATCTGCGCAAGGTCAATGAGTCGCGCGCCGCCATCGATGCGTCGCTCGGCAGCCATCTCGAACGGCTCGAAGAGGGCCGCAACAGGCTTTCGCAGGCCTTGAACGAAGACTCTGGAAAACTTGTACAAGCCCGGACAATCATTGACGAAATGGTTGCCGGACATGTTGGCAAGCTTGCCGAAGGCCGCAGCATTCTTTCACGCGCTCTCGATGCCGATCTCGGCAAGCTGGCCGACAGCCGCGCCAGCATCGACGGCCTGGTCGCTGGCCAGGTCGAGAAGATCGCCGAAGGTCGCGCCTTGCTCGCCAAGGCGCTGGAAACCGACATTGTCGGCATCAAGGGTCTCATCGAGACCCATTCCGCCAAACTGGCGGAAGACCGCAGCGAGCTTTCGCGTTCGCTCCAAGACGACCTGTCGGGCATCCGAGGCCTGATCGAGGACCATTCGGGCAGGCTCGCCGACGATCGCAGCCTGCTTTCGCAAACGCTCGAGGCAGACCTTGCCAAATTGGCGGAAAGCCGGTCGAGCATCGACGGGCTGGTCGCCGGTCAGGTCGAGAAGCTGGCCGAAGGCCGCAACATCCTCAAGCGCGCGCTGGAATCCGATCTCAACACGATCAAGGAGGTCATATCAGGCCAGTCGGAAAAGCTGGCGGAAGACCGTGGTCAGCTCTCGAAAGCGTTGGAAACCGACCTGCAGAGCGTGAATGGCCTTATCTCCGATCACATGAACAGGCTCGCCGAGGACCGTTCAATCCTGTCGAAGGCGCTCGAAGACGATCTCGCCAAGCTGGCCGAAAGCCGGTCGAGCATCGATGGGCTGGTTACCGGGCAGGTCGAGAAACTGGCCGAGGGTCGCGACATCCTCAAGCGCGCGCTCGAATCCGATCTCAACACGATCAAAAGCGTTCTATCAGACCAGTCCGAAAAGCTGGCGGAAGATCGTGGTCAACTGGCGCGAGCGTTGGAAACCGACCTGCAGGGCGTGAATGGCCTTATCTCCGATCACATGAACAGGCTCGCCGAGGACCGTTCAATCCTGTCGAAGGCGCTCGAAGAC
>NZ_JBVVQJ010000020.1:90260-91591 GCF_055811475.1 Mesorhizobium sp. WSM4829
GATCTTGCCAAGCTGGCCGAAAGCCGGTCGAGCATCGACGGGCTGGTTGCCGGCCAGGTCGAGAAACTGGCCGAAGGCCGCAACATCCTCAAGCGCGCGCTCGAATCCGATCTCAACACGATCAAGGAGGTCCTATCAGGCCAGTCCGAAAAGCTGGCGGAAGACCGTGATCAGCTCTCGAAGGCGTTGGAAACCGACCTGCAGAGCGTGAATGGCCTTATCTCCGATCACATGAACAGGCTCTCCGAGGACCGTTCAATCCTGTCGAAGGCGCTCGAAGACGATCTCGCCAAGCTGGCGGAAAGCCGGTCGAGCATCGATGGGCTGGTTACCGGGCAGGTCGAGAAACTGGCCGAGGGTCGCGACATTCTCAAGCGCGCGCTCGAATCCGATCTCAACACGATCAAAAGCGTTATATCGGGCCAGTCGGAAAAGCTTGTGGAAGACCGCTCGATCCTGTCGGAGGCGCTCGAAGACGATCTCGCCAAGCTGGCGGAAAGCCGGTCGAGCATCGACGGGCTGGTTGCCGGCCAGGTCGAGAAGCTGGCCGAAGGCCGCGACATCCTCAAGCGCGCGCTCGAATCCGATCTCAACACGATCAAGGACGTCATTTCAGGCCAGTCGGAAAAGCTGGCGGAAGATCGTGGTCAACTGTCGCAAGCCTTGGAGACCGACCTGCAGAATGTGAACGGCCTGATCTCCGATCACATGAACAGGCTCGCCGCAGACCGCTCGACCCTGTCCCAGGCGCTCGAAGACGATCTCGCCAAATTGGCGGAAAGCCGGTCGAGCATCGACGGGCTGGTTGCCGGCCAGGTCGAGAAGCTGGCCGAAGGCCGCGACCTGCTCAGACGCGCATTGGAAGCCGACCTCAATACCATCAAGGGTGTCGTCGCCGATCAGTCTCAGCAGCTGACCGACAATCGCGCAGAGTTCGCGCGGGCGCTGGAGGCCGATCTCGGCGGTGTCAATGGTCTTGTGAACAGCCACGCCGAGAAGCTCATCCAGGACCGCTCGATCCTGTCCAAGGCGCTCGAAGACGATCTCGCCAAGTTGGCGGAAAGCCGGTCGAGCATCGACGGGCTGGTTTCCGGCCAGGTCGAGAAGCTGGCCGAAGGCCGCGACATCCTCAGACGTGCGCTGGAAGCAGACCTCAACACCATCAAGGGTGTCGTCGCCGACCAGTCTCAGCAGCTGACCGACAATCGCGCAGAGTTTGCGCGGGCGCTGGAGGCCGACCTCGGCAGCGTCAACGGTCTTGTGAACAGCCACGCCGAGAAGCTCATCCAGGACCGCTCGATCCTGTCCAAGGCGCTCGAAGACGATCTCGC